>JBKPDQ010000161.1:0-34817 GCA_046728015.1 Actinomycetota bacterium | reverse complement strand
CAACGGGACGATGCTGGTCGCAGTTCCCGACGCGTTCGAGAACGGCGCGCCCGAGGGCAACATCACTCCCGTCATCTCCTGTCCCACCGCCGCGGCCGGCATTTCGACCTCGTGCAACAACCGGTACTTCTCCAACCGGATGGGCCAGGTGCCGCCGGGCTTCGAGTTCCCGAAGGCGCTCGACCAATTCGGCACCCCGCACGGCACCGGGTCGGGCCCGCTTCCCAACGGAACCGACTTCTGGTGGTTGGGCTGGACCGGCAACACGGACAACTGCTGGTTCGACAACATCGGGCCCGACGGCACCGAGGACAGCATCACGAGCGATCCGCCGCGCGACCCGTTGGAGGCGGCGCCGAACGACCCGTTGTACGAGAGCTGCGACAACGCCGTCAGCCTGCTCGACGGGACCAAGGTCACGATCCTGATCGACTGCTCCGAGGGCCCGGACGACGAGACCGGCGCGCTCGACTGCGACTGGTGGCGGCCGCCTCCCCAGCCCGGCAGCGCGGCCGCGATGCGCGAGCGGCGCCAGCTCGAGCGGGCGGCCGGGCGCTTCGCCGACAGTGCAGAGGCCGAGAGGCTCCGGGAGCGGGCTGCGGAGCTGGCCGGAACCAACGATTAGGCGCGCACTCGCCTACGTCTTCGTCGCGCTGGCTTTGACCGCGGGCGCTTCGGCGTGCGGAGAAGAATCAGCGGACCAAGAGGAGACTCAGGGCGTCGGGCCCGTGAAGGCGGGCTCGGTCGCCGCGGGCGCTCAGTGCCGCCACTGGAACCGCGGCACCGAGGAGGAGAAGCTGGCGACGATCGAGGACATCCGCAGCCAGATCAATCTCGAGAGCGGGACGGTGGAGACCGCTGCCCTGACGGACGATCAGGCATACGAGCTCTTCGAGCACGCCTGCGCCGAGAGCTTCGCGGCAGGCTTCAAGCTCTACAAGCTCTACGCCCAGCGCGCCGGGTTTCAGCCCTTGTTGCCCTAGGGTCGGACCTTAACCGCAACTCAAAGAAGGGGTCCCGAAAACCGCTTGAACATGCGGTTTGCACGCACGGTTCCCCTTTGACAGCTGCTCGCTGCGACTGTTAGGTTCGCGCGCACGCGGCAACGGGGCCGCGTTGGTTAGGGACGAAGGGTTAGAAGAGCTTGAGAGGCTCGGGTGCGATCGGCCGGATCGCCGCCGTCGTGGCGCTCGTCATTGCCGTGATCGCGGTGGTGAAGTTCATCGGCGGAAACGGCGACGACTACGAGGTCACGGCCGAGTTCGAGAACGCCAGCCAGCTGGCCGGCGGCGAGATCGTGGTCGTCGGCGGCGTTCGCGCCGGCAGCGTCAAGCAGATCGAGCTCGGCCCCAACGGCCAGGCCCTGGTCACGTTCACCGTGGACGAGGAGTACGCGCCGCTGCGCCGTGGGACCACGGCGACGATCCGCTCGCCGTCGCTCTCCAGCATCGCCGCGCGCCAGGTCCAGCTCACGCTCCCGCCCGACTCCGAAGCGGGCGAGGAGATCGAGTCCGGCGGCACTCTCGACCAGTCCGAAACCGTCTCCGAGGTCGACCTCGACGAAGTCTTCAACACGCTCGACCCCGAGACGATCAGGGACTTCAAGCACGTCATCCAGGGCTTTGAGCTCGCCTACGACGGGATCGGCCAGCGCGCCAACCGCGGCCTTCACTACCTGAACCCCTTCCTGTCGACCTCCCGCAGGCTGTTCGGAGAGCTCTCGGCCGACGAGACGGCGCTGGAGCGCTTGTTGGTCGACACCTCCCAGCTCTCCGGAGCGCTCGCCCAGCGGGCCCCCGACATCACCGCCCTGATCGCAAACCTCGACTCGACGATGAACGCGGTCGGCGATCGCAAACAACGCCTCGCGCAGGCGATCTCGCTGCTTCCCGAGTTCATGCGCGAGGCGGACACGACATTCGTCAACCTGCGCGCGGCGCTCGATGACCTCGACCCCCTGGTCGAGGCCGCAAAGCCGGCCGCACAGAAGCTCCGACCGTTCATGGCGGAGCTGAGAGCAGCGGCGGCGGATGCGGTCCCCACCCTCCGGGACACCCAGAAGCTCATCCGCCGCAAGGGCGCCGACAACGACCTCGTCGAGCTGACCCGGCTGCAGGTGCCCTTGCGAGACGTGGCGGTCGGCTCCGGCGCGCCGGCGTGCGGCTCAGAGCCCACCGACACCGCCGGGCTTGCCTCGGTCGCCGACGATGACCACTCCCAGGGCGCCCTGGGCGAGTCGGTCTGCGCGCTCACCAACTCGCTGCCCCAGCTCTCGGCGCTGCGCGCCTACAGCCCGGACATCGCCGCCTGGTTCGACGGCTACAGCCATCCGGCCTACGTCGACGCCCTCGGCGGGATGGCCCGGATCGCCGCCACCTTCAACGCCTTCACACCCTCTGTCAACGGCCTGCCGGTCATCAACATCCTCGACCTCCCGAACCTGCTCGACACCGTGCTCGACGAGGCCGGCTTTGAGGACGCGCTCTTCCAGGGCGCGATCGCCCGCTGCCCGGGCGCGAACGAGCGCCCCGTGAACGACGTCGATCCCTCCGATGACTCGGTGCCCTTCACCGATGGCGGCGCGCTCACCGACGGCGTCCCGCCCGACTGCGATCCGAGCATCACGGTGCCGGGGGATTGAGGTGAGGCGGCTCGCGCTCATCGCGACTCTGCTGGCGGCCGGCGCGGCCTCGGTCGCCGCGACGGCCGGCGCGGACGACACGCACACGTACAAGATCGAGATGTACAACGCGTTCGGGATCGTCGAAGGGTCGGACGTGCGGATCGCGGGCGTCAACGCCGGCTCGGTCAAGGACCTCGAGATCAACGAGGACAAGCGGGCCGAGGTGACTGTCGAGCTGACCGGCGCGCTGTCGACGCTCGGGCAGGAGACGACCTGCTCCACCGAGCCGCAGTCGCTGATCGCCGAGTACTTCATCAGCTGCGATCCGAAGGGCCCGCCGCTGGAGGACAACGGGACGATCCCGGCCGACCGGGTCTCGCAGACCGTGCAGACCGACCTGGTCCAGAACACGCTGCGCGAGCCGTTCAAGCGTCGCCTCCAGCTGCTCATCAACGAGTTCGGGACGGCGCTCGCGGGCAATGCCGAGAACCTCAACGAGGCGATCCGGCTCGGCGCCCCGGCGTTGACCGAGCTGCGGAAGGTGACGCGGATCATCGGCCAGCAGAACGCGATCATCCGCGACCTCAACGTCAACTCCGACCGCGTGATCGGCGAGCTCACCGCGCGTCGCGAGGACGTCGTTCGCTTCATCCAGGAGGCCCGGGACACCGCCCGGGCCTCAGCGGAGCGCCGCGACGACCTCTCCCGCGACTTCGAGGTCCTCGACGACTTCCTCGGCGAGCTGAGGCCGATGCTCGGCCAGCTGGAGAACCTCGCACGCGAGCAGACGCCGCTGCTCACCGACCTGCGCGCGGCCGCGCCCGGCCTCAACACCCTCGCCCAGAACCTGCCGCCCTTTAACGAGGCGGGCACCGTCTCTCTCGACACGCTCGGCGACGCCTCGGAGGTCGGAAAGCGCGCGCTCAGCCGCGGCGCCGACGAGATCAGGGCGCTGGCCGACTCCGGACGCAGGGCGCCGGTCACCACCGAGATGCTCAAGGACTTCGTGCAGGACCTCAACGACCCGCGCCGGGCCGTTGAGATCGACGATCGCGTCCCGGAGGACACGGGCCGGACCAACCCGGAGCCGGGCCAGCCCGACACCAAGGGCTTCACGACGTTCGAGGCGATCCTCAACTACGCCTACCGCCAGACGCTGGCGATCAACCAGTTCGATCGCGTCGGTCACCTGCTGCACTTCAACCTGAACTACGTCTTCTCCGGACCGTGCGGCGCGTTCAGCTCGGGTCGCAACGAGACCACCGGTGAGCCGGGCGTGCCCGCCGCGGGAGGGGGTACGACCACTCACCTGCTCGGCAGCGACCCGAGCAATCCCGATCCGCTCGACGCCGCCCGCTGCATCGGTTGGCTCGGCGACAACCAGCCGGGCATCAACACGCTGCTGGACGGCGAGCTGCCGCAGTACGACCCCTCGGTGTGCCCGAACGGAACCAAGCCGGAGGCAGCCGAGCTCACGCTCTGCGACGCCGACCCGAACACGCAGAGCGCGGCCGACGCGCAGCGGGTGGCGAGGGCTGCGCGGCCGGGCGGTGGCGCGGGCGGCCCGGGAGTCGGCCTTCCGGATGCCGCCGGCGGACCGGGCGTAAACGCCCCGCCGAACGTCTCGCCGCGGGGCCCGGTGCCCGACAACCTCCTCGACGACCTGCTGAACCAGCCGGGCAACCTGCTCGGAGGGGGCAGGAAGAACGACGACGACGGCGGCCGCGGTGGTGGGGGCGGCGCCGGTGGGGGCGGCGCCGGTGGCGGCCTCGGGGGCGCCGCCGACAACGCCGGCCAGGCGACCCAGGACCTCCTCGACTTCCTGTTCGGAAACTGATGCGAGCGAGCGATCCGACAACTGCGATCGAAGGGCCGCGGCGATGAGAGGCCGGGGCCCGCTGCAGTCGCTGGCAGCCTCGCCGACGATGGTCGGCGCCGTCACGACCCTGATCGTGATCGTCGCCGTCTTCCTGGCGTACAACGCGAACAGCGGCCTTCCGTTCGTGCCGGTCTACCGGGTCTCGGTCGAGATCCCGGACGCCTCGCGGTTGACGGACAACAACGAGGTGCGAATCGGCGGCCACCGAGTCGGCGTCGTCGAATCGATCGATCCCATCATCGACCCTGAAGCGAACCCCACCGCACAGGCGGACGGTGACACAAGCATGGTCAGCGACACCGGCGGCGCGGCGGCGCGGCTCAACCTGAAGCTCGACAAGAGCGCCGAGCCCCTGCCCCGGGACTCGGTCTTCCGCGTGCGGTACAGGTCCTCGTTCGGGCTCAAGTACCTCGAGATCATCCGGGGTACCGGCGAGCCGGCGCCGGAGGGGTTCACGTTCGACGGCACCGACGACGGCGACATCTGCGCGCTGCCGGTTGATCCCGAGTCGTTCTCGGAGGACGTTTCGGACACCGCGCGGAACGGGTGCTTCCAGCAGCAGACCGAGTTCGACGACATCAACAACACGTTCGACAATCCCACCCGAGAGGCTGCGCGGACGAACCTCGAAGGGTTCGGAAACGCGTTCGCGGGTCGGGGCACCTCGCTCGCCGACGCGATCGAGAACCTCGATCCGCTGTTCCGCTTCCTGAAGCCGGTTGCCCAGGTCCTCAGCGAGCCGGACACGCGCTTTGCCCGGTTGTTCCCCGAGCTCGGCGACGCGGCACGAATCGTCGCCCCGGTGGCCGAGGAGCAGGCGTTGCTGTTCGCGGAGGCGGCCATTGCTTTCGCGGCGATCTCGTCCGACGTCTCGAAGCTCCAGGAGACGATCTCCGAGGGCCCGCCAACGCTCGAGACTGGGATCGAAACGCTGCCGCGCCAGGAACCGTTCCTGCGCGACTTCGTCGTCCTCTCGCGCGAGCTGCGCCCCGGCGTCAACGACCTGCGGGCCACGCTGCCGGTGCTCAACAAGGCGATCGAGGTCGGCACGCCCGTCCTGCGGCGCTCGCCGAGCATGAACGCCAAGCTGCACAACGCCCTGCGCGAACTCGACCAGCTGGTGGCACAGCCGACGACCAAGCTGAGCCTCCAGCGCCTCGAACAGACCTTCGACATCACGGAGCCGTTCGCGCGCACGATCGTTCCGGCGCAGACCGTCTGCAATTACCTCGGCTATTGGTTCACGTTCTGGCAGGCCTCGTTCGTCCGTGACCAGGTCGGCTACACGTGGTTGCAGGCGCTGGCGGAGTTCCCGCTTGGCGAGCTCAGTTTCGACGTCCCGCTGCTCGGCCCGACCAGCCTTCCCGGCATGGTTGAGACGCCTGTCGGGGGCTACTCGGGCAAGCAGGCAAACGGCATCGCGGGCCCGCTGCCGAACCCGGCCGATGAGGGCGTCTTCAAGCCGTACGAGTTGCCGATCCTCAACGCGCCCGCGTACGGGCCCGCCGGCCAGGACGGCAGCGACTGTCAGGCCGGGCAGATCGGCTACAAGCTCGGCGAGCTGCTCGCGCCCGGCCAGGATCCGTCGAATCCGGGCAACGCCGTCGCCGACCTGCCCGGCTCGCGCGGGCCCACGACGCTGTTCTTCAACGACGACCAGGAGCGCGAGCTCTACGACAGCCGCGTCGCCTCGCGTCAGCCCGGGACCTGGGAGGACATCAAGTGAGGCCCGGCCAGCACAACCGCATGCCGAACTGGGCGATCGGCCTTGTGATGGTGCTGGTGCTCGCCATCGCCTCCTACCTGGCCTTCGCCAAGGAGCTGCCGTGGGGAGACAACTTCGAGGTCCAGGCCGTGTTCAGCTCGGCCCAGAACATCCGCCCCGACTCGCCGGTGCGAATCGCGGGCGTGGACGTCGGCAAGGTCACCAACATCGAGCATCTCTCCAGCGCCACGCCCGAGCTCCAGGCGCAGGCCAGCGGCGATCCGGACAACGCCGCTGACCAGACGTCCGGTCAGCAGGCCGCGGTCCTGACGATGGAGCTGGACGAATCCGCGTTGCCTCTCCACGAGGACGCGACGATGAAGCTGCGCCCGCGCCTGTTCCTCGAGGGCAACTACTTCGTCGACCTCGAGCCGGGCTCTCCCAATGCTCCGGAGGTGGACGACGGCTTCACCTTCCCGGTCAACCAGACCTCACACTCGGTGGCCCTCGATCAGGTGCTAACCACGCTGCAGAGCGACGTCCGGCGCAACCTGCAGGTGTTCCTGGATGAGTTCGGCAACGCGCTGATCAAGCACGGCGGGGCCGAGGGGCTCCGCGAGCTCTACCGCACGTCGCCGCCGGCGTTCAAGTACACGTCCCAGGTGAACGAGGCCCTGCTGGGGCAGCAACCCGGCGACCTCCGGGGCGTGATCAGAGGGCTCGACTCGGTCGTCCGGGCACTGGGACGCGACGAGGTCGCACTGCAGAACCTGGTCACGAACTTCCGGATCTTCTCGGGCTCGTTCGCGGCCGAGGACGAGGCGCTGGCCCGTGCGGTCGAGCAGCTGCCCGGCGTGCTCGAGGCGGCCCGCCCTGCCTTCGTGAACCTCAACGCGTCGTTCCCGGCGCTGCGCGCCTTCGCGCGCGAGGCCCTGCCGGGGGTGCGCTCGACGCCCGAGACCCTCGACGTGGCGACCCCGTTCATCCGCCAGGTGCGCAAGCTCGTGTCCAAGCGCGAGCTGGGCGGACTGGTCGCGGACCTGAGGCCGACCGTGCCCAGGCTGGCGCGGCTGGCGAACCGGACGATCCCGTTCCTCGAGCAGGCGCGTGCCCTGTCGTCGTGCGCCAACGAGGTCGTGCTGCCGTGGTCGCAGGACACGGTCGTACCCGTCGACCCCGCGGATCAGTACCCGAACACGCTCGAGCCGCACGGGCGCGTCTTCGAGGAGGCCTTCTACGGCCTCGCGGGGATCAAGAGCGAGAGCCGCTCCGGCGACGCCAACGCGCTCTACGCGCGGGTGCTCGGCGCCGGCGGCCTCAACACGATCGAGATCCCCGGCACCCCCGGCGGCCTGGGGGATCAGGTCGGCACCCTGCCGTTCCCGCTCCAAGGCGTGCTGCCCACCTTGGCCGATTCCGAGAAGCCCGACTTCCATCCCGAGATCGGCTGTGAGACCCAGGAGCCGCCGAACCTCGAGGCTGCCGTCGGATCGATCCCGTTCGAGCAGGGCGAGGTTCAGTCGGCGTCGTCGCTGGCCGACATCGCCGATGAGCCAGGCGAGCTCGGCATCCTCAACGAGCTCTCGGCGCTTGCCGGCGAGGCGCAGCAGGCTTCCGACGGAGACCCGGACAATGTGAGCGGTGCCGAGCGCGCGATCGGTCGCGGGCTCGAGCGCTGGCTCCGCGGGGACGAGAGCGGCAAGGGCTCAGGAGGCGGAGGCTGATGCAGGAAGCGATTCGCAAGAATCTGCGCAACTTCGTCGCCGTGATGGTGCTGCTGGTCGTGGCCCTGGTGACCACCTACGTGATCATCCAGGAGCAGCGGCTGCGGATCCCCGTCCTGGAGGAGAAGCCGTTCGAGCTCAGGGCCGAGTTCGAAACGGCCCAGGCGGTCGTGCCCGGTCAGGGGCAGACGCTCCGCGTCGCGGGCGTGCGCATCGGCGACGTCCAGGACGTCGAGGTGGACAACGGGGTGGGCGTCGTCACCTTCGCCATCGACCGGGAGTTCCTGCCCGTCTATCGCGACGCGACGATCCTGATGCGCCCGACCACGGGCCTCAAGGACATGTTCTTCGACATGGACCCCGGCACCGAGAAGGCCGGCGAGTTCGAGGAGGGCGACACGCTGGCGGTCTCCAACACCGCCCCCGACGTGAACCTCGACGAGATCCTCGAGGCGCTCGACTCGGACACGCAGGCGTACCTGAGGCTGTTGCTGGTCGGCGCCGGTCAGGGCCTCTCCGAGCGGGATCGCGAGCTCGGCAAGCTGCTCGGCTCGATCGGCCCGATCAACCGCGACCTCGCGAAGCTCAACAGCCTCGTCGCCCAGCGCAAGGAGAGCCTCTCCCGCCTGATCCACAACATGAACGTGCTCACCAACCGGATCGGCCAGAACGGCGCCGATCTCTCGGAGCTGGTGGTCACGTCGGAGGCCGCCCTGGGCGCGATCGCCGGGCAGGATCCCAACGTGCAGCGCGCGGTGCGCCTGCTGCCCGGGACGCTCTCCCAGGCGCGCGCGACCCTCGAGGAGACCGCGCGGTTCGCGGAGCTGCTTGGCCCGACGTTCAACGATCTGCGGCCGTTCGCCCGCAGGCTCGACGAGGTCAACGCCTCGACCTCCGAGCTTGCCCGCAAGGCGACCCCGGCCCTCCGAGACGAGATTCGCCCGTTCGTCCGCGCCGCGCGGCCGCCCCTGCCCGACCTGCGCACCGCGGCGGACGAGTACTCGAGGACAGCTCCTCGCCTGACCGCGATCGGCAAGGAGGTCAACAACCTGCTCAACATGGCCGCGTACAACCCTGACGGCGCCGAAGAGGGGGGCGAGGCGAGCCGCAACGAGGGGTTCCTCTACTGGCTCGCGTGGCTCAACCACAACTCCTCCAGCGTCTGGTCGGCCGGCGACGGCACCGGCTTCATGCGCCGGATCTACCTGACGATGGGCTGCGAGCAGGTGCTGAACCTGGTCACGGGACTGGGCGGCGGCACCATTCCGCCCGAGCTCGGCGCGATTCTCGATCCGGTCGTCGGGGCGGTGACCGGGTTCACCCAGCCGACACTGCAGGAGCTCGGCTGCGCATGAGCAAGGGGGCGTAGGAGATGCAGAAGCAGGCACCCTCGGTCGGGCGGATCCTGGTGGCGGCCGGGTTCGCGCTCTCGTGCTTCGGCCTGATCCTGTTCCTGTGGATCGCCTTCGGCGGGCCGATCCCGCTGAAGCCTGAGAGCTACCGGATCACGGCCTACTTCCCAGAGGCCACGCAGCTGGCGCTGGAGTCCGACGTCCGGATCGGCGGCGTTTCGGTGGGCAAGGTCAGGGGCACCGAGCTGGCGCCGCCCGAGTACCGCGTCAACGGCAAGGACACAACGGAGGCGATCATCGAGATCGAGCCGGAGTTCGCGCCCATCTCCGAGGACGCGCGCGCGATCCTGCGCCAGAAGACGCTGCTCGGGGAGACGTACGTCGAGCTCACGTCCGGCACCGAGCCCGCGGACGGTTCCGCCCCCGTCTCCCTCGGCGCGGCAGCGAACGTCTCAGACACCGAGGCCGATGGCATCGAGTCGCTCCCCGAGGGCGGGACGCTCGGCGTGAGCCAGGCCGAGGAGGCGACCCAGATCGACGAGATCTTCAACGCCCTGGACGAGGAGACGCGACGCTCGTTCCAGAGCTGGCAGCAGAGCGCCGCAGTCGCGATCCAGGACCGCGGCCTCGACCTCAACGACTCGTTCGGCAACCTCGGGCCCTTCATCTCCGACGCTTCCAACGTGGTCGAGATCCTCAACCGCCAGAAGCAGGCGCTGAAGGGTCTGGTGCGCGACACGGGGACGGTGTTCGAGGCCCTGACCGCACAGGATCAGGCCCTCGCTGGGGCGATCGTCGGCTCGGAGAACACCTTCGAGGCCCTGGCCCGCGAGGAACGCGCGCTCGCCGAGAGCTTCCAGATCCTCCCGACCTTCGAGCGGGAGAGCCGACTCACCTTCGAGCGCCTGGACGAGTTCCGGGCGGACACCCATCCGCTGGTCCGCGATCTGATCCCCGTCGCTCAGGATCTCAGCCCCACCCTCCGCTCCGTCCGTCAGCTGTCGCCTGACCTTCGCAAGACCTTCGTCAAGCTGGGCAAGCTGGAGACAGCGTCGGAGGAGGGGCTGCCGGCTCTGGAGCAGTTCCTCGACGGCCTGGCGCCGGTGTTCGACGCCCTCGATCCGTTCTTCGCCAACCTGACCCCGGCGCTTCGCTATCTCGAGTTCCAGAAGCTGACGATGACCGACTTCATGGCCGGCCCGGGAGTCGCGCTGTCGGGCGTGCTCGACAAGTTCTCCGACGACCCCGCGCCGCGCCACTACCTGCGCCAGATCGGCTACCTCGGATCGGAGTCGCTGTCGCTGCATCCGGTCCGGCTGCCGACGAACCGCGGCAACGGCTACAACGCACCGCTCGCGCTCAACTCGCCGACGGCGGCGGCGCGACGGATGTACGCGAGCTTCGACTGCAAGAACCCCGACTACCAGCCGATCGCCGGCGGCGATCCCGACGAGGACATCATCCTCAACGGCCAGACGCTGCCCGACGTGCACGGCGGGCAGCCGCCCGACGCTCACTTCGCTCCCTGCTGGATCGCCGGCGACTTCCCGCAGAGCCAGTTCGGCAGCTTCGGCGACGACCGGGCGCCACAGGTCTTCCCCGACCCCTAGGAAGAACTCCGCCGAGATCCTCCGCTTCGCGTCCGGTGTCGGCGGGCGAGGGCTCGTTACCGGACCCGGCAGGACGTGGTCGCGAATAGGATTCGACCTCCCGGAGGAGAGGAGAGAGGTGGCTTACTTCAAGGACGCGCAGGAGGTCTACGACACGATCGGCAAGCTGTTCGTAGACATCGTCGAGGACGAGGAGCTCGCGCCGAAGTTCCGCAAGGCGAACACGATCGTGCGCTACGAGTACTCCGACCCGGACTCGGTGATCACCGTCCGCCTCCAGGAGGGCCAGCCCGGGAACGTCGACTTCGGCGAGTCCGACATGGAGCCGGAGGTGACGATGACGATGGAGGCCGACACCGCTCATCGCTTCTGGCTCGGCAACGTCAACGTGACCGTAGCCTTGGCGCGCGGGCAGATCAAGGCGAAGGGCCCGGTCGCGAAGATCCTCAAGCTCGTGCCGCTGACGAAGCCGATCTTCCCCCGCTACAAGGCCGAGCTCGAGGCCCAGGGCCGGCAGGACCTGATCGACGTCCAGGCTTGACGCCGCCGCTCAAGGATCTCCACCGGAAGGCGCCCTAGCGGTGGCCGCGAACGCTACGCAGGAGTGGGCGACGATCGTCCAGGAGCTGGCCAAGAAGCGCGGTCTCAGGTACGACCCCGTTGGCGGCCTGAATCCGAAGGGCGGGCCGGCGGCGCTGTGCCCGGGCGGAACCAACCGGATCACGGGCCAGCTCGGGGAGGAGTTCTGGGGCGCCGCTTGTGACGCCGACGAGGAAGAGGAGGGCCTGTTCTCAAAGACGGTGGTGCCCCGGGCGGTGCTGGCGAAGGCGCACATGCCCGACCTCGCCCAGGTGGTGCCGCTGTTCAACGTCGAGTCGGTGGAGGGCACCGAAAGGGTCGAGCAACTCGCGTCGCGCCGAAAGGTCGAGTTCGAGAGCATCGACTTCAACCGCCGCTTCCTGGCCACCGTTCCCTCCGACTACGACCCGGTGGCGCTGCGGGAGCTGTTCTCCCCGGGCTTTCTCGACTGGGTCGCGGGGATGTCGAACGAGATCGACTTTGGGATCACCGACCGCCAGCTCTACTTCCTGTGGCGGCTGGCCGAGCGCTCGGGGGCGGAGTACGACCGGGCGCTAGAGAACGCGGGCCAGATGTTCCGTCGGCTTCGAAACGAGATGGAGGAGCACGGCCTCCACACGTACCCGGCCGGTCCCTGGCACGCCGGGCTGGAGCCGTTCCCCGCCTAGCGAGTTTCGCGCTGACGCAGGCGCCGGCGCGCGGTGCGGTAGAAGCGCACGGACTTGGAGAGGTTGCGGCGGTAGCGCGCCACCACGCCCTCGTCGGGGAACTCGAAGCCGCCGATCAGACGGTGAGGGACGAGCGCCCAGCCGCCATCGGCGCGCACCAAGTCGCCTCGGACCTGAAAGTTCTCCTGCCACGAGAACGACGGATCGTGCGCGTGCGCGACGAGGCACGCGCGGCCCTCGGTCAGCGGGAGGCCCGCCGGCTCGGCGTCGATGCGAACGCGGCGCGCCGTGCGGTCGGGCGTGACGGGAACGCGCACCGAGAGCGGAAAGCCGTCGGGAGCCACCCAGGCCAGCACTGCGGTCGGATGGCGCTGTCCAAGCTCCTCCATGCGCTCATCCCATGCGATCGATCCCCCGGCGGTGGGCGCGTGCGATTCGGCCGGCTCTTCGCTGTGACCGGAGCGCACCTCCTCGAGGTGTGCGCCGTGGATGTCAGGGGGCGTCTCCTGGTTTCCGTCCCGCCACACGAACACGCGCTCCGGGCGGACCTTGACATAGATCCTCGTGTAGTACCAGCCGAACAGGCCGCGCAACAGCTTCGGCGGGTGCATGTTCCTCATCCCTGGCAGCTTTGCCGAGGACTCGCGCCAATACCGCTCCTCGTTCGCGTCCAGGTTGCGGTCGTCGACGTCCGCCGTGCCCTGCACGAGCACGCGCATACCGGTGTCGAGCCCGCAGCCCGTGTGATCGGAGAAGAGCAGCGACACGTGCGGGTTGCGCTGCGCGTCGTCGGCCTTTTTCGGATAGCCGAGGCCGGTCGTGACGTCGATCGTCGCAGCGCCCTGCGAGTAGTACGGGGTGACGGGCCAGACGATGGGCTGCTGGCGCGAGTCGATGGTCGTGTACTCGCAGGTGATGAAGCGCTCGAAGCACTCCCGGACTTCTTGAGGGAGGCTGCTCGTCACGGCCCGTGAATCTAGTACTCGGGGTCTCCGGGCAGCAGGATCCGATGGTCCGATCGGCTGCCGACGACGCGGGGCAGGATGGGCTCGACGACGCGGCTCCGGGCGGCCTCCATGACCTCGTCCGCGTTCGCGTATCCGAGCAGCGTCTCGAGGTTCTTGACGGTCGGGAAGACGAGCTCCATCTCGGCCGCTTCGTTGGCGTCGAGCGCCACCTGGGGCGTGAACCATCCCGCGTCCGAGATCTCGACCCCGTCGGGCTTTGGGGGGGAGTGGGGCGGGGCAAGCGCGACCATGAAGTGCGTGTCGAAGCGGACCGGAACGGCCTCGGGCGTGATCCATCGCGACCAGGGGAGGATCTCGGCCTCGTCCGGGAGTGAGATCCCCGTTTCCTCTGCCAGCTCACGGGCCGCGCAAGTGGCCGGGTCCTCGCCCTCCTCGATCACGCCGCCGGGGAACACCCACACGCCCGGCATGAACGCCGCGCCTTGGCCGCGCTGCACCATCAGCACCTCGACGCCACTCTCTGAGTGCTTGCCTCCTCGCCGGAGCAGGACGATCGTCGCGGCCGGGCGCGCGGGCGCGGGCGCGCCGGCCATCTATGCTGACCTCAAGAGAGGCTCCACGGGAGGACGATAACCTGCCAACCCGTGAGCCCCGAAACGTCGACGGAGACCAAGCAACTCTGGGTCTGCACCTCGTGCGGGTTCATCTACGACCCGGACGACGGTGATCCCGACGGCGGCATCCCGCCGGGGACGTCGTTCGACGAGATCCCCGATTCCTGGTTCTGCCCGGTGTGCGGAGCCCGGAAGTCCGACTTCGAGCCCTACGAGGAGTAGGGGCGAGCCGGGCCGGCGCCTCCCATCGCCGACCCAACTCCCCGGCCCTCTGTGAGCCTCAGCGCTTCTTCAGCGGGATCCGGGCGTTCTTCATATTGCTCGGCGACGGGGAGTCGATGCAGAGCGAGTTCGCGCCGGTCTTGCCGACGAACACGCTTGGACCGCACTGGACGGGGGCGTCAAGGTCGAGTCCCTGGAGGCCGATTACGGGCCGGACCTTGAAGTTCCGCCGGTCGTAGTGCCTCGGGATCTTGAACTTGACCTTGAACGTCGCCTCACCGCCACCGGTCTCGCCCGAGCCGACGAGCACGTCGCTGCGATAGCCGTACCACTTCTGGTTCTTGTGCTTCGGCGCCTTGCCGTTCAGCTGACGCTTGTAGCTGATCACCTTCTTGAGCGAGATCGGGAAGCCGTCCGAGGACCTGATCAGCGGCGGCGCCCCGGTTCCCTTCGGGACACGGAAGCCGATCAGCACGCGGCCCGGCTCCTCATCGGTACCCTCGCCGCTGTTGCCCGTGTTGGGGCACCTGCCGGCCTCGCCCGAGACGTCGGACTCGCAGACCTTGAACTTGACCTCGACCTTCTTCTTGCCGACGCGCTCGCCAGTCACCGGCGTCTTGAACACCAGGCAGCCGGAAAAGATCACCACGGCCGACGCCAGAAGAAGCCCTGGTACGACCAGTTTCACGAACCTCATAGACACCTCACTGTTGCCATTCGTTCCCCTGGCCAGTGCACCCCCCACCGACGGCGGCCACGCTAGCACTGGGGTTGAGGTCAGGCGTCCAGGGTGCGCTCGCGTGCGCGCTGTCTTGCACGGTCAGCGACCAGCCAGGCGAGGAAGGCGAGGATCGCGATCGGCAATAGGGCCGCGGCGCCGATCACCAGCACACCGCCGGCGACCTCCAGCACCTTGCCGGCGTCGTCGAACGCGTCGCTGATTCCCCATTCGCCGCCGTCGCCGGTCACCGAGGAATCCGCGGCGACGGTGACGCTCACCGGCACGAGCTGCACTCGCTGCTGAGCGTTGCCGAGGTCGTCCTGCGCGTCCGCGAGTTGTGCCTCGACGATTCGAAGCTGGGCCCGGATCGCGTCGTGTTCGGTCTCCGTGGTTGCGTCCTCGAGCCGCTGCAGCAGCCGGTCGCGCGCCCGGGTGTAGGTGTCGATTCGCCGCTTGGCGTCGTTGAACCGGCTGGTGATGTCCTTCGTCCCGTCCGTGCGCGAGACCACGTGCCCGAGATCGGAGAGGGAAGCGATCGCCGCCTGCAGCTGGCCGGCGGGGATCCGAGTCTCGAAGTTCGCCCGACCGGCCTGGGCGCCTTCCACGTCGGGGTCGCCGCCCGAGACGCTCGACCGCAGCACGAAGCCACCGTGGTCGTCGACCACGTCGAGGACGCCGTCGGCGGTGTCGCGGAAGTCCTCGGGCGCCGTTGCCAGGGCGAGGTTGACGTCCTGCGCGATCTTGCCGTGGGAGCGGCCGGCGCTCCGGCGGTCACCGGCGGCGGGACTCAGCAACCTCAGGCCGTCGCCTTGGGCCCTCGCGGCTTGGTCGGCCGCGACCTCGCTGCTCTCCGGGACGGCCTGGGCAGGTGGGGCGGCCTCCAGCGCGGCCTCGCCGCCACGACCTCCACCAGCATCGCCCCCATCGTCGCTGTCTCCGCCGTTGCTCGTCACGCCGATCGCGATGACGATGGCAAGGAACGTCGCCAGGGCTCCGGCCGGTGCGAGCATTCCACCACCCACTTGCCCCTTACGCCTTCGGGGCTGGGTACGGCGGCGGGCGAACCGATCGCGCGGCGACGTCCCCCGCGCTGGACTGAGCTCGCCGCGCGGGAAGCCGGCGGCGGCCCAGTCATCCAGCTTGCGGGCGAACTCGGGCTCGATCTCGGGCCGCTCGGCGCGCAGCTCGCGTTCCAGCTCGTCAAGCCTCATCACACGCACTCCTCAGCTTCTCGAGCACCCGGTGCAGCCGGGTGCCCGCGTTCGACTCGCTCGTGCCGATCACGGTGGCGATCTCGGCGTTGGCGAGTTCGGCAAAGAACTTCAGCGCCACCAGCTCGCGCTCGCGCGCCGTCAACTCACCCATCGCCTGGCGCAGGGCGGCGCGGCGTAGCGAGACCTCGGCGGCGTCGTCGGCGGGGATCGCGGCGTCGTCGGCAGGCTCGGTGACCAGCGTCGCCCGCCGCTTGCGCCGTCGCAGCTCGTCGAGCGCGGCGTTGCGGGCGATCCCGAACAGCCACGCCCGGCGGGTCCCGCGCTTCGCGTTGAAGCTCTTGCGCTTGCGGTAGGCGCGCTCAAACGCAAGCGCGGTCACGTCCTCCGCAGCCGAGCGGTCGCGAAGCAGGCCCGCGACGTAGGCGAAGACGTCGTTGCGGCTGGAGCGATACAGCTCCTCAAAGACCGCCTCCACTTCGGAGGGCGCCTGTGCGGCGGGTGCCACCAGGGTCTCGTTCACGTCCGTACTACGGCCGTCCCGCGGATCCATCACACCAAGTATCGGCCGATCCCTCCCCACCGAGTGCAGCATTCTTGGCCCTATAGGTCAGTGAAGGCTGCAGTCGCGGCCGATCTAGCGGCGGGGCGTTCGCGGCACTACGCCCGCTCCCCTACCCAGCCTTCCCCGGCCGGTGCACACGCTGCACCGCGCGGACGCTACGCCGCGGCCCGCAGGTCCGCCAACGCCGGCGCCCCCACGTGCCCGTACGCCCCGTCGAGCGCTGCGCGGATCGAGTCGGCCACGATCGAAACGAGGCGCGCCAGGTCGGCCTTGCTGATCGCCAGCGGCGGCATCAGGACGATCACGTCGCCGAGCGGTCGCACGATCGCCCCGCGCCGGCGGGCCTCGAGCACGACGCGATGGCCGAGCCGCAGCTCGGCGGGATGATCGCCGAGGTCGATCCCGACGATGAAGCCGCGCCCGCGCACCTCGGTCACCTCGGGCATCCCGGCCACGTCCTCCAGCAGCTCGCCGAGGAGCCGTATCTTCGGCTGCAGGCGAACGAGCGTGTCCTCGCGCTCGAACGCCTCGAGGTTGGCCAGCCCCGCGGCGCAGGCAAGGGGATTGCCAGTGAACGTATGGCCGTGGAAGAACGTCCTGCCTTCCGCGGCCGAGCCGAGAAACCCGTCATAGACGCGCTCGCTCGTGAGCGTGGCGGCGAGCGGCATGTAGCCGCCCGTCAGGCCCTTGCCGAGGCACAGGAAGTCGGGTGAGACGCGCTCCTGCTCGCACGCGAACATCGTTCCCGTGCGGCCGAACCCGGTCGCGACCTCGTCGCAGATCAGGAAGGTGTCGTGGCGCTCGGTGAGATCGCGGACGGCGCGCAGGTAGCCGGGCGGGTGCACCCGAATCCCCGCCGCTCCCTGAACCAGGGGCTCGACGATCACCGCCGCGATCTCCTCTTCGTGCAGGTCGAGGACGTTGGCAAGCTCGTCCACGTCGCCGGCCGTCACGCGGTGGGCGCGAAACAGGAGCGGCCCGTAGGCGGCGTGGAAGAGGTCGATCCCTCCCACGGAGACCGCTCCCAGCGTGTCGCCGTGATAGGCGTCACGCAGGCACACGAACGAGGTGCGCCGACGGTGCTGGCCGCCCCGCTGCTGCCAGTACTGGAAGGCCATCTTTAGGGCGATCTCCGTGGCGGTGGAGCCCGAGTCGGAATAGAAGACTCGACTCAGGCCCGGGGGAGTCAGATCGACCAAGCGGCCGGCGAGGTCGGCGCCGGCGCGATGGGTGAGACCCAACATCGTCGAGTGGGCTATGCGCTCGAGCTGCTCCCGCACCGCAGCGTCGATCAGCGGATGGCGGTGACCGTGGACGTTGCACCACAGCGACGAAACCCCATCGATGTAGCGCCGGCCCTCCGAGTCGATCAGGTGAGTCCCCTCGCCGCGCTCGATGACGAGCGGCTCCTCCGAGCACCAGTCCAGCTGCTGCGTGAACGGGTGCCAGAGGTGGCGATGGTCGAGCTCGGCTGCGGACTGCGACATCCGCCGCCGACCATAGAAGCGCGCCCGGAGGGAAAAGCGCCGTCAGTCGGGTGCGTCGCAAGGATCACGAGGGCGAGCGGGCTTACACGCCGCCGCCCAGAGAGCGGATGCGGCGGAGGGGACGTTTCTTCGGCTAGCGAGACAGGTCAAGCCGGGGCCAAGACTCCGGCTCGGCAGGATCCAGCAGCGGCAGGGGGTCCACACGCACACCGCCCAGCCGCTCGATCGCCTCGCGATTCGAGCGCTCGACTTCGCCGGAGGCCTCCGGCCAGGGAGTGAGCACGACAGCGAGCACCTCGAGGCCCACGGACCTGATCGCCTCGACCGTCAGCAGCGTGTGGTTTATGGCCCCCAGGCCCGGAGGCCCGGCGATCACCACCGGCAACGCGAGGTCGAGAGCGAAGTCGCGCACCAGATAACCGAGCGTGAGCGGAACGAGAAACCCGCCAACGCCTTCCACCACGAACATTTGGGAGCCGGCCGCCGCCCGCCGCGCGGCCGCGCGCAATCGCACGGGGTCGATCCTCTCGCCGGCCAGCTCGGCGCCGAGGTGAGGCGACACGGGCGGACCGTACCGGTACGGCGCCACCTCGTCGTCGCTCTGATCTGAGCCGGCCGCCCGACGCAGCAGGCCGTGGTCGGGCTCGCCACCGTCCTCGAGACCGCTCACGGCCGGCTTGAACACCCCAACCCGCTCGCCTCGCCCAGCGTGGGTTCGCGCGATGGCCGCGGCGACGACCGTCTTGCCGACCTCGGTGCCGGTGCCGGTGACGAAGACTCCGCGCACCCCGCAGCGCTATCTCAGGCGGCCTCGCGCAGCTGGCGCAGGGTCGCGCCGCCTGTTGCTGCGCTGCCGATGCCCAGCTCGCGTGCGGCCGCAGCGATGACGCCTGCCGCGCCGCGCAGCTCGTCGGCGCGGTGGTTGGCCATCACCGCCAGGCGCAAGCGTGAGGTTCCCTCTGGGACGGTCGGGGGCCTGATCGCCTGCGCGAATACGCGGCGCTCGAGGGCGCGTTCGCATAGCTCCATCGCCTGCCTGGCGTCACCGACGATCACCGGAACGATCTGGGTCCGGGAAGGTCCGGTGTCGAGGCCGGCCTCGGCGAGGGCTTCGCGCATGATCTTGCCGTTGCGCCGCAGCTGCTCGACCAGGCCCGGTTGCGAGCCCAGCAGGGCCAGCGCCGCCATCGCGGCGCCGATCGCCGGCGGCGGCGGCGCCGTCGAGAAGATGAACGGACGTGCCGTGTTGACGAGAAGGTCCACGATCTCCGGTCGCGTGCACACGTAGGCGCCGTAGCTGCCGAGCGCCTTGCCGAGAGTCCCGACGATCACGTCGACCTCGTCGATCAGGCCCCAGGCCGCGACCGCGCCGCGTCCACCCGCGCCCAGTGCGCCGGTGCCGTGCGCGTCGTCGACGGCCAGCAGACAGTCGTGGCGTCGCGCGAGCTCGACGAGGCCTGGCAGCGGGGCCACGTCGCCGTCCATCGAGAAGACGCCGTCGGTGACGATCAGCGCCGCCCGGTCGCGCGCCTGCGCGAGCCCCCAAGCCAAGTGGTCGAGGTCGCAGTGCTGGTAGACGTAGGTTTCTGCCCTCGACAGCCGGCAGCCGTCGATGATGCTGGCGTGGTTGAGCTCGTCCGAGAACACGACCTCGCCGCGGCCCGCCAGGGCCGCGACCGTGCCGGTGTTCGCGAGGTAGCCGGAGCCGAAGAGCAGCGCCGACTCGGTCCCCTTGAACTCGGCCAGCCGCTCCTCGAGCTTGCGGTGCAGGGCGAGGTTGCCGGAGATCAGGCGCGAGGCGCCCGCGCCGGCACCCCAGCGCTCGGCGGCCTCCGCCGCCGCCTGGCGCACGCGGGGATGGTCGGCGAGCCCGAGGTAGTTGTTCGAGCACAGCAACAGCACCTCGGCTCCGTCGAGGACCACCCGGGGCCCTTGGGGGCTATCGACCAGTCGCAGGCGACGGTGAAGACCGCTGCGGCGAAGCTCGTCCAACCGCGCCGCGACGTCGATCAAGTCAGTCTCCCCACCCAGGCGGTTCGTGACGCCCGGGGTCGGACCCTGCACCGACCCCGGCGCCGGACTCTTCGGCGGCTCCTCCGTTCGGTCCTTCCGGGTGCGGCGCCGGGCCCTTCTTGGGGTACGGCGCCGGGGCGTTCTTCTTCTTTACCACGCGTAACTGGGTCGACGGATTCCAGAAGTTCGCCTCGGCCTGGCTGTCGATCAGGTCGTCGACCGGGGTTCTGGGCGTCGAGCCCTCAAGCCATCCCGAGCGATTGTCGGGCCGCGGATTCGCCCCGTTGTCGGGTTGACGGCCGACGTTCAGGCCCAGCTCCTCGAACATCGCCCGGTCGTCGGCCGGCTCTGCGCCCAGCGTGGTCAGGAAGTTGCCCATCATCACCCCGTTGAGGCCCGCTTTCACGGCCAGAGGCTGGAGCTCGCCGATGTTCTCGACCCGCCCGCCGCAGAGGCGAAACAGGGCGTCCGGCAGGATCAAGCGGAAGATCGCGACCCACTTGACGACCTCCCAGGGGTCCATCAAGTCGCGATCCCCGAACTTGGTGCCGGGGCGAGGGTTGAGCAGGTTGATCGGGACCGACGTCGGGTTGATCTTCGAGAGCTCGAACGCCATCTCGACGCGCTGGCGCGGCGACTCGCCCAGGTTGAGGATGCCCCCGACGCAGCTTTCGAGTCCGGCCTCCCTGACGGCGTCGAGGGTCCGGATCCGCCCCTCGTAGCGCACGGTGGTCGAAACCTCGTCGTAGTAGGAGCGCGCCGTCTCGACGTTGTGGTGCACTCGCTGCACGCCGGCGTCGGCGAGCTTGCGCGCCCGCTCGGCGGAGATGTGGCCGACCGAAACACAGCGCTTGAGGTTCGTGTGCTCGGCGACCAGGCGGGCGCCCGCGAGGATGGTCTCGAAGTCGCGCTTCGAAAGCCCCTGGCCCTGCGTGACCATGCAGAAGCGATGTGCCCCCGCCGCCTCGGCCGCGCGGGCGTGGTCGAGGATCTGCTCGGGCTCCATCATCGCGTGCATCGGGGTGTCGGCCTCCGCGTAGCGCGACTGGGCGCAGAAGCCGCAATCCTCGGCGCAGCCGCCGGACTTGGCGTTGACGAGCGAGCAGAGGTCCGTGGAGTCGGCGAAGCGATCCTTGCGCACCTCCCACGCACGCTCGACGAGCGCCCCGATCTCGTCGTGGTCGGATATCTCGGCAAGGCGCAGCGCCTCGTCAAACGAGATCAGCGAGGCCATCGAAGCCCAAATCTAGGCTCGCAACCGGACGGCTAGGCCACGGGCGCGTTGCGCAGCGACTCCCACAGGTACAGGCAGGCGAGCGTGCGCTGCGGGCGCCAGGGCTCGGCGATCTGCTCGAGTTCGTCGGGATCGGGCAGCTCGTCGAGGCCGTACGCGCGCTCGACTGCGCGGCGGATCCCGAGATCGCCGACGGGGAGCACATCGGGTCTGCCGAGCTGGAAGATCAGAAACATCTCCGCGCTCCAGCGGCCGAAACCCCGCACGGCCGTGATCTCCGAGATCGCCTCCTCGTCCGACATGGTCGCCAGCGCGTCGAGGTCGAGCTCGCCCTCGGCGACGTGGCGCGCGAGGTCGCGGACGTACTCGACCTTGCGGCCCGAGAGGCCGGCCGCCCGCAGGTCCTTCTCGTCGGCGTCCAGCAGCTCCGCGGGGGTGGGCATCCGGTCGCCGTACGGCTCCATCAGCCGGGCGCGGATCGTTGCCGCCGCCTTGGCGGAGAGCTGCTGCCCGACGACGGCGCTGACGAGGACCGCCCAAGGGTCGCGAACCTGTCCGCGCTCGCGCAGGCGTCGCTCGACGCTCATCTTCCCGTGCTCGGCCACGAGCTCGGCCATGACCGGGTCCGAGCTGGCGAGGCGTGCGTGGGGCGTCATGGCCGCACGGGACCCTAGTCTGTGCCGTCACCGCGCACGGGGGCGGGGGCCGAAACTCCGCCCGGCGAGCGATGTTCCATGGCAGAGATGTCTGAGCTGGAAGTCAGCGCGCGCGGGCGCGCCCGCGCCGCGCCCGTCGCCGTCGCCGTGCTGGCACTACTCGTCGCCACGCTCAGCGTCTCAACCGAACGCGGCTCGGCGCCCGAGCGTGCCACGGCGGCCCCGCACGATGGCAAGGGCGGCAAGAAGAAGCGCAAACGCAAGCTGCGCAAGCTGCCGAACGTTGTCGTCGTGGTCACCGATGATCAGACCTTCGCTTCGTATAACGACGCAACGATGCCGTTCGTGAGCGGGTTCATGGAAGCGGGAGGAACCACGTTCTCCAACGCGATCACAACCTCCCCCAACTGCTGCCCCTCCCGCGCCTCGATTCTCACCGGCCAGTACCCGCACAGCCACCGCGTGCTCTCCAACCGGCTCGGGTACCAGGCGCTGCGGGGCAAGCGCAGCACGCTGCCCGTGTGGCTGCGGCGCAAGGGCTACACCACCGCTCACGTGGGCAAGTACCTGAACGGCTACGCCGAGTTCGTCGAGGACGACAAGCGCGCCGCGCCGGGCTGGGACGAGTGGCACACGATGCTCGCCGCCAGGTACTACGGCTACACGCTGGCTTCCAACGGCCGCCTGATCCGACGCAAGAACCGGGACAAGGACTACTCGACGCGCGTGATCACCCGGCGGGCGACCAAGCTCGTCCGCCGGTACGCGCGCAGGCCGGCTCCGCTCTTCCTCGCCGTCGACTACTACAACCCCCACACGCAGGCAGGCGGCGGCGGGCGCTGTGCGAGCGCTGCGCGTCCGGACCCCAACGACGAGGACCTTTTCATCGACGAGCCGCTCCCAGAGCCTCCCAGCCTCAACGAGCCCGACGTCGAGGACAAACCGACGTTCATCAGGCGGCTCCCGCTGATCAGAGATGGCGGGGTCTCGGACATCGAGCGCCACTACGGCTGCGCGCTGGCCTCACTGGCGGCGGTGGACCGCGGCGTCGAGCGAATCGTCACGGTGCTTGAGAAGCGCGGCGAGCTGGACAAGACGGCACTGTTCTTCCTCTCCGACAACGGCTACTTCTACGGCGAGCATCGGCTGCCGAGCGACAAGCAGCAGGCCTACGAGGAGGCGATCCGCGTCCCGTTCGCGGTTCACTGGCCGGCGAAGAAGATCACCGCAGCGCCGTCCGAGCTCTCCGAGCCGGTCGCCAACATCGACCTCGCTCCGACGATCCTCGAGCTGGCGAAGGCGAGGCCTTGCCGGGCCAAGGGCCGCTGCCGGGTGATGGACGGCCGCTCGCTAATGCCGCTCGTCACCGGCGGAGCGTGGCCTCAGGAGCGGGTCCTCGGGATCGAGTTCGACGTTTCGGAGTCGCGCGCCCGAAGGGGCTCGACCTGCGCCTTCGACGGGGTGCGCACACCGATCGACGTGTACGTGGAGCACAAGCGCGTCGTCTCGGATCCCGAGGAGGGGATCTGCGAGCCAACGAACGAGGCGGAGCAGTACGAGCTCGTGGCCGATCCGGTCTACGGGGGGCTTTTCGCCGACCCGTTCGAGCTGCGGAACCTCGCGTCGCCGCTCGTGCCCCAATCCGACAATCCCAGCGTCGTCGCGCGCCGCGCTGAGCTCGATCATCGTTTGGACCGGATGCGCGACTGCTCGGGCATCCCGGAACGGGATCCGGCCCCCAACAGCGGCCACTACTGCCAGTGAGGAGGCGCGTCGCGCAAGCCGCGCTGGCGACGCTGGTGCTCGCGCTGACGTCCGCGCTCGCCGGTGGCGGAGGAGGCGAGCGCGCCAGCGCCTCCGCCGACGGCAAGAGGCCGAACATCATCCTGATCGTCACCGACGACCAGCCGGCGTCTGCCTTCAGCAGCGCGACCATGCCTCGGACCGTTCGCCGGCTGGCGCGGCCGGGCACGACCTTCAGCCAGGCGATCGTGACCACGCCGCTGTGCTGCCCCTCGCGGGCGACGATGTTGACCGGCCAGTACGGACACAACACCGGTCTCCTCGCCAACTCCCCGGGATGGCCCGCGCTGCCCGAGCGCAACAACACCCTGCCGACCTGGCTGCGGCGGGCCGGCTATCGCACCGCGCACGTCGGGAAGTGGCTGCACCACTACGGCGAGAGCACCGAGGGCAAGAACGCAATCGCCCCCGGCTGGAGCCAGTGGCACACGTTCCTCACCCCCGACTACTTCGACTATCGGCTCCGCGTCAACGGGCACTCGGTTCGCTACCGCGACGAGCCCGACGATCACCTGACCCGGGTTCTCAACCGCCGTGCGGCCGGTCTGGCAAAGCGGCTGCTGCCGAAGCGAAAGCCCCTGTACCTGCAGCTCGACCACCTGGCGCCGCACACCGGCCGCGGGGGCTCGGGGCGCTGCCGCGGCAATGCCGTCCCCGACCCGCGCGACCGCAAACTGTTTCGCAAGCAGCCGTTGCCGCTGCCGCCCAACTTCAACGAGGCGGACGTCTCCGACAAGCCGCCGTTCGCGAGCGAGCTGCCGCTCCTGGACGGCTCGCAGGTCAACACTGCCCAGCGCAGATACCGCTGCGGGCTCGCTTCGCTGCGCGCGGTCGACCGGGGCATCGGCATGCTCGTCCGCGCCGTCCGCAAGTCGGGCGAGCGGCGCCACACGGCGATCATCTTCACCTCCGACAACGGGTTCTTCGCCGGCGAGCACCGGATGCTGCGAGGCAAGGTGCTGCCGTACGAGGAGTCGGCGCGGGTGCCGCTGGCCGTGCTGCTTCCGCGCCGGCTGGCGGGCGAGAACGGACAGCCGAGCACCGTGGCCGAGCCGGTCGCCAACATCGACCTCGCTCCGACGATGCTCGAGCTCGCCGGGGCGCTCCCTTGTCGTAAGGACGACTGCCGGATCCTCGACGGGCGCTCGCTGGTCGGCCTGGCGCGCGGCTCGACGTCCGGCTGGCCGTCCGACAGGGCGATCGCGGTCGAGTACGACGGCGTCGGGTCCACGGCGCCTGTCTACGGAGGCGCCTGCGCATACGCGGGGCTGAGGACCCCCGAGCGGCTGTTCGTGGAGCACACCGAGCTGCCCAACCCAGCCGCGGGCTACGCGTGTGAGCCCTCGCCCGGGGCGCAGGAGCTCTACCACCTCGACTCCGACCCGTTCCAGCTGGAAAACCTCGCCTTCACCGACCCGGTCCGGACCGCCGCCGAGCGCGCGGCGCTGAGCGCGCGACTGGACTCCCTGCGCAGCTGCGCGGGGATCGCCGGCCGCGATCCCGTCCCGCCCGGCGGCGCGAACTGCGAGTAGTCCAGCGACCGCTACTCGCGCGCTGAAGGCGTGTTGGAGCGGCTGCATGGGGGAAGCAATGGCCGACACGTCTCGTCGCCCGCGCTTTCTGAGGGTCATGGCAGGGCTGGCGTTGCTCGCGGCGCTCGGCGCCGGGTTGGTCGCCCATGGGGCCGGCGACGCAACGATCGCGCAGGCCAAGAAGAAGCAGAAGCCGAGCCCCAACGTCGTCGTTTTCCTTACCGACGACATGGACGCCAGCCAGATGCGGATCATGGACGAGGTCAACTCCGAGCTCGGCGATCGCGGCGTGACCTTCGCCAACAGCTTCGTCAACTGGGCTGTCTGCTGTCCTTCCCGGGCGACGCTGCTCACCGGTCAGTACGCCCAGAACCACGATGTGCGCGGCAACAGGGCCAACCAGGGCGGGGGCTTCGCGAACTTCAACAACAACAAAACGCTGGCGCTGTGGCTTCAGGACGCGGGCTACTCGACCGTGCACATCGGCAAGTTCCTGAACGGCTACGGGGGCGCTGGCTCGGGCGCCGCGTTCGTGCCGCCGGGATGGACGGAGTGGTACGCGGGGACGGACGGGACCACACAGACCGTCTTTAACTACACGCTGAACGAGAACGGGAATCTGGTCTCCTACGGCGACGCGGTGGATGACTTCAAGCAGGACGTGCTCACCGACCTGGCCGTCGACGTCATCGACCGCCGGGCGCCGCGGAAGAAGCCGTTCTTCATTCAGCTCTCGTACACCGCCTCACACAGCGGTGGCCCGAACCCGAACCCCAATCCGCCCACCAACGCATGCCAGGGCTCCGCAAAGCCTGCCCCGCGCCACGCCGACGCCTTCGCCTCCGAGCCGCTGCCGATGCCGCCGAACTTCAACGAGACCGACGTCTCCGACAAGCCCGACGGTATCCAGAACAACCCGCCGCTGACGGGTGGCGACATCGCCGACATCACTCGCAACTACCGGTGCCGGCTCGGCTCGCTGCTGTCGGTGGACGAAGGCGTGGGCCGGGTCATGGACGCGCTGCGCGCCAGCGGCGAGCTCAAGAACACGCTGGTGATCTTCACCTCCGACAACGGCTTCTTCCACGGCGAGCATCGCGTCAAGCAGGGCAAGACGCGCCTCTATGAGCCCTCGATTCGCGTGCCTTATGTGATGCGCGGGCCCGGCGTGCCGAAGTCCGGCAAGACGGTGCGCGACCTCATCATCAACGCCGACACCGCGCCGACGATCGTCGACGCGGCCAACGCCAACGCGCGGCTGCCGATGGACGGTCGCTCGCTGTTCCGCGCGGCGAAGCGGCCGCGCAAGGTCACCGGCCGCACGCTGATGCTCGACACCGCCGCCTACAAGGCCGTCCGCACGCAGCGCTTCATCTACGCCGAGCACGACACGGGGGAGATCGAGATGTACGACCTCGAGGCGGACCCCTACGAGCTCGACAGCGTCCACGATGACGCCGCCTACAACAAGGTGCGCTCCCGCCTGGCGCGGCTGCTGGACGAGTTCCGGCGCTGCTCGGGCCGCGAGTGCGCCCGCGGCCCCCGGGTGAAGCTGAAGCTGAAGCCCGACAAGACCGGTCAGGGCTGCCGCCCGCCACGACTGAAGGCGACGCTAGCGGGAGGCGAGAAGGGAGCGGTCACCGAGGCGACCTTCCGCGGGGCAGGCAAGCACGACCGCGACCGCCGCAAGCCCTTCAAGTTCAATCTCAACGCCGCCGGCAAGGGCAAGGTCAAGATCAAGGCCACGATCGAGCTTCGCGACGGCCGCGTCGACAGCACCCTCAAGCGCAAGGCAAAGGTCTGCGGCTAGCCCTCGGGCGTGCCCGTAGCCGCGCGCGATCTACTGCTTCTGGAAGAAGACGAGCTTGTAGCCATCGGGGTCCGGGAGCACGAATTCCTTAGCGGCTAGCTTCGCTCCCACTCGTATGTGAGGACGATGACTCCGTCGGGCCCGACGGGCTTGGAGTCCGTGAGGCGCAGGCGCTTCATGTCGCTCGTCTCGCCGAACAGCTTCCTGCCCGTGCCCAGGATGACCGGGAAGACCATCAGGTGCAGCGCATCCACGAGGTCGTGTTCGAACAGCGACTGCACGAGCCCGAGGCTGCCGGGGACCTGGATCGTCCCGTCCACGGTCTCCTTCAGCCGCGCGGTCTCCTCAGCCCCGTCCCCGTTCAGGACGGTGGTGTTGTTCCACTCGGGGTCCTTGAGGGTTGAGGAGATCACGTACTTGGGCATGGTGTTGAACTTGTCGGCGAACGGGCCTTCCCGCGAAGGCCAGGCGTTCGCGAAGCTCTCGTAGGTCACGCGGCCGATCAGCAGCACGTCGGAATTCACCGTCTCGTCGAGCTTGAACTGATTGCCGTCGTCGCCCCGATCGAACTTGAACGTCCACCCGGGGTACTTGAACTCCTCGCCGCCGGGCGCCTCCATGACGCCGTCCAGCGACACGAACTCGGTTACTAACAGCCTTCCCATGTCATTCCTCCTCTGGTTCAGGCCTCAGGCCTGCGTTCGGTAGTTCAGGTAGACGACGCCATGGTCATACGTCTCGGAGTTCGCAAGCGAGAACTTGCTTGCCGCCGCGTCCTCGGTGAACAGCCGGGGCCCCGAGCCGCGGGTGAGCGGGTAGACCAACAGATGGAGCTCGTCGACCAGGCCGTCGGCGAGCATCGCCCGGACGAGCGTGATGCTGCCGGAGGTGTAAAGGTCGCCGTCGACCTCGTCCTTCAGCTTCCGGATCGTCTCGGGGTCGTAGGGGCCGACGACCGTCGAGTTCCTCCAGGTCGGATCGGTGAGCGTTCCGGAGACGACGTACTTGGTGGTGTCGTTGAAGAACGGGGCCCCCGGGTCGTCTTCCACGGTGCGGGTCGACCACGCCGGCTCGAACATCTCGTAGGTGTTGCGGCCGAGCACGATGCCGTTGCAACGTCCGGTCACCGCGCCGACGTCCCTCTCCATCTCGGGAAGGAACTCGTAGTCGAACGTCCACGTCGGCGCGTCGATCACGCCGTCGAGGCTCATGAACTCGTGTACCTGTAGTGCTCCCATTCGGGACTTCTCCTCTCTGCTCGAATTAACCCTGCGCCAGCAGCTCGCCGAGGCGGTCGAGCTGCTGGTTCCATCCGACCTCGGAGTCGGCCGCGATCTCGTCGGTCGTGAACCCGTCGTAGTTCGAGGTGACCTCGGTCTTGTCGCTGAGGTCCTTGAAGGTGATCGTCACTTCGCCGGCGCCCAGGCCGCGTTGGGCCTCCCAGCCGAACACGATCCGCTCCGGCTCGACCACCTCTCGAAACTCCATCTCGGTCGGGAACTCGGTCCCGTCCGCTTCGGCGACCATGGTCAGGCGGAAGACGCCGCCGGGCCGCAGATCGACCTCGATGGTCTCGAGCGGCGTGCGGATCCCCCGCGGGCCCCACCACAGCGCCAGCTGCTCCGGCTCGGTCCACGCTTTCCAGACCAGCTCGCGCGGGGCGTCGAAGACCCGGGTGTAGGTCATCTGGCGACGGGTCATCCCGCTGTCTGCGGAGTCGTTCATCCCTTTCCCTCCCTCTGGATCGCGTCGAGGTGCTCAGAGAGTCGGTCGAAACTGCCCTCCCAAAACTCCGAGTAGCCTGCGAGCCAACCGAGGGCCTCTCGCAGCGCGTCGGGCCGAAGCCGGCACGGGCGGCGCTGCGCCTCGCGACCGCGCTCGACGAGCCCAGCGCGCTCGAGCACCTTCACGTGCTTGGAGATCGCGGGCAGCGTCACGTTGAACGGCTCCGCAAGCTCGCTGACGGTCGCTTCGCCCCCGGCGAGCCGGGTGAGGATCGCCCGGCGAGTGGGATCGGCGAGGGCGAAGAAGACGCTGTCGAGCTGGGCGGCGGTCACTCCGGTAAACCAAGCGGTTACTTAACCGATCGGTTGACCCTAGCGAACCGGGCGCGTCAGCGTCCCTGCCAGCGCGGCGGTCGGCGCTGGGAGAAGGCGCGGATGCCCTCGCGAAAGTCCTCGGAGGCAAAGCACGACCGCCGCAGCTCGACTAGCTCGCGCTCCTGCTCGGGGGTCAGGCGGGGGAAACGCGCCAGCGTCTCGATAGTGCGCTTGTTGCCCTTCATCGACAGCGGCGCGTTCGCTGCGATCTCGCCGGCGAGCGCAAGGGCGATCGACTCGACCTCGGCGTCGGCGACCACCTCGTTCACCAGTCCGATGTGCTCGGCCCGCTCGGCGTCGAGGTTGCGGCCGGTCAGGAACAGCTGCTTGGTGTAGGCGACTCCGATCACGTCGATGAAGCGTTCGAGTCCGGTGTGGCCGTAGATCAGCCCGAGCTTCGCCGGCGGCATCCCGAGCTTCGCCGACGCCGCGCAGACCCGCAGGTCGCAGCGCACGGCCAGCTCCAGCCCGCCGCCGAGGCAATGGCCGTTGATCGCGGCCACGACCGGGTACGGATGGGCGCTGACCGCCTCCATGGCGGCATGGAAGGGATGGGCGACCAGCGCCTCGGCGTCTTCTGAGAAGGACTCCTCCGGGATGCCGCCGATGTCGTAGCCGGCCGAAAACGCGTCGCCGCTTCCCGTGATGACCACGCACCGAATCTCGATCCCGCGATCGAGCTCGGGCAGCGCCGCCGCGAGCGCGTCGAGGACCTCGTGGTCGAGCGGGTTGCGCTTCGACGGGTTGTTAAGCGTCAGCCGGGCGACGGCCTCGGCCGGCTCGTCGAGCAGCAGCTTCCCGCCGGCTAGCTCCTCCGCCACCGGACTAACCGGGACCCTGTCGGCCCCGGACGCGAAGCAGAGGAGCCGACAGGCAGTTGTTCGTGCTCGTGGTGCTCATTCGAGTACCACGAGCACCTCGCCCTCCTGGACGGACTGGCCCTCCTCGCAGCGGATCTCCGCGACCTTGCCCGCGTCCTCTGCCTCCACGGGCATCTCCATCTTCATCGACTCGAGGATGACGACCGTGTCGCCGTCGTCGACCTCGTCGCCGACCGCGACCTCGATCTTCCACACCGTCCCCGTGATGTGCGCCGGGATCTCGACGCTCACGGCAGTACTCCAGGTCGCCCTGCGGTTCGCAGCCGCACGAGGGCGGCCTGAGGTCCGGCCGGGAGCGTTCTCATCTGGCGCGCCAGAATATCCGCACGTGCGGCCGGGTCCCCTCGTGATAGTCGCCGCCCGGAACGAGGCCGATCGGGTCGGGGCGACGCTTGACGCGCTCAAGGCCGCCTTCCCTGAGGCCCGTTTGTGGGTCGCCGACGACGCCTCCGGCGACGAGACCACGGAGGTGGCGATCGCCCACGGCGCGCATGTGGTCAGCCGTGGCCGGCCACACGGCAAGGGCGGAAACGTGACCGCCGCAGCCGAGGCCGCGCTCGGCGACGAGCCGGTGCCCGAGCTGGCGCTGCTCTGCGACGCCGATCTCGCCGACTCGGCGGCCGAGTTGCCTGCGCTCGTGGCGGCGGTGGAGGACGGCAGCTGCGATCTGGCGATCGCGGCGTTCGCGCGACGGGTTGGCGGCGGGTTCGGCATCGCGCTCGGGTTTGCCCGCTGGGCGATCGAGCAGCGCTGCGGGTATCGCGCGCAGGCGCCAATCTCGGGCCAGCGAGCGATGCGAACGGAGCTCCTGCGCGAGCTGCTCCCGTTCGCGTCCGGCTACGGGATGGAGATCGGGATGACGGTCGACGCCGTGCGCGGCGGCCACGATGTGTGTGAGGTCGAGCTCGAGCTCACCCACCGCGCGACCGACCGGAGTCCGCGAGACTTCCTGCATCGCGCCCGCCAGCTGGGCGACTTCGCGCGCGCCTGGTGGGCGAGGCGCAAGCGCGGATAGCCTCCACCGCCGTGATCCTCGCGATCGATCAGGGAACGACCGGCACGACCTGCCTCGTCTTCGACCGCGAAGGGCGGATCCGCGGGCGCGCCTACAGCGAGTTCGGCCAGCACTTCCCGCGTCCGGGATGGGTCGAACACGACGCGAACGAGATCTGGGAGGTGACGCGCCGCGTTGCCTCTCACGCCCTGGCCGATGCGAGGGCCGACGCCGCGAGCCTCAACGCGATCGGGATCACCAACCAGCGCGAGACGGTGGTCGCGTGGGATCCGATCACCGGCGAGCCGGTCCACAACGCGCTCGTCTGGCAGGATCGCCGCACCGCCGCGCGCTGCGACGAGCTGCGTGAAGCAGGACACCAGGCGCTGGTGCGCGAGCGCACGGGCCTGGTGATCGATCCCTACTTCTCGGGCACCAAGATCGAGTGGCTCCTGCGCAACGTCTCCGAGGCGCGCGATGCCGTCTTCGGCACGATCGACTCCTGGCTCGTCTTCAAGCTGACCGGCCGTCACGCCACCGACTACTCCAACGCGTCCCGCACCCTGCTGTTCGACATCCGGGGGCTGCAGTGGGACCCCGAGCTTTGCGGGCTCCTCGGCATCGACGCCGCGCGGCTGCCCGAACCGGTCCCGTCGGCGACCGTCTACGGTCAGACGAGCGAGTTCGGCGGCCAGATCCCGGTCGCCGGAATCGCCGGCGACCAGCAGGCCGCGCTGTTCGGCCAGGCCTGTCTCGAGCCCGGCATGGCGAAAAACACCTATGGCACCGGCAGCTTCGTACTGCTCAACGCCGGCGCCGAGTTCCCTGAGCCGCCCGAGGGCCTGCTGACCACCATCGCCTGGGGCCTGGACGATCGCGTCGACTACGCGCTCGAGGCGGCGGTCTTCGTGACCGGAGCGGCGGTCCAGTGGCTGCGCGACGGGCTTGGACTCGTCACCGAGGCAGCCGAGACAGAGGGGCTCGCCGCCTCGCTCGACTCGAACGACGACGTCTACTTCGTCCCGGCCCTGACGGGGCTCGGCTCGCCGCACTGGGACCCCTACGCGCGCGGGACGATCATCGGCATCACTCGTGGCACCGGGCGCGCGCACCTCGCGCGAGCAGCCCTCGAGGCGATCGCGTACCAGGCGGTCGACGCCGTTCGCGCCCAGGAGGCCGTGTCGGGCCGGCGTCTCAGCGAGCTCAAGGCCGACGGGGGAGCGGTGGCCAACCGCTGGCTGATGCAGTTTCAGGCAGACGTCCTCGGGGTCCCGGTGATCGTGCCGGAGATTCCAGAGACGACGGCGCTCGGCGCCGCCTATCTCGCCGGGATCGGCTCGGGCTTCTGGGATCGGGACGAGGTGGCGGCCATGTGGCGCCAGGCGGCGAGCTACGAGCCCCGGCTGGGCGACGACGAGCGCGAGGAGCTGTTGGCGCGCTGGCACGCCGCGCTCGAGCGAGCGAAGGGCTGGGCCCGCGCCGAGCCGGCATCCTGAGCAGGCTCAGAGGGACCGGGCCACCGTGCCGTAACCCGACCCGAGCTCACGGGTACGACTGAGGGAGCCGGCGGAGCCGGCTCGTTCATTCCAGGCACGTCAGATGCTGCTTTAGCGGCTAGAGCCGCTCACCTGAGAACCACCAAATGGCCGACATCAAGCCACAGGTGTACAAGGATCCGCGCCCGGCGGAGTTCTTTGACCAGTACCACGAGTGGGCGCGGACCCACAAGCCCGGCTGGATCTACGAGCTGGCGCGGATGATCATGACTCCGGTGGCGATTGGCCCGTACCGGGCGCGGGCGATCGGGACCGAGAACGTTCCCGCCGACGGGCCGGTGATCCTCGCCCCGAACCACTTCTCGAACATGGATCACTTCTTCGCCGGCGTCTACCTGCGCCGGAAGGTCCAGTTCCTCGCCAAGTCGCAGCTGTTCGGCAAGAGCCGGATCCTCACGTACGTCTTCCGAGTGGGTGGCGTCTTCCCGGTGCGCCGCGGCCACCACGACGAGGAGGCGTTCATCACCGCGCGTTCGATCTTCGAGCGAGGCGGGTGCGTGCTGATCTACGCAGAGGGTGGGCGCTCGCGCACGGGGGGCCTGGGTGAACCCCGACCCGGAGTGGGGAGGATGGCGCTCGAATCCGGCGTTCCGGTGGTCCCGGTGACGATCCACGGCTCGTTGGGCGTGCGCAAGTGGCGCAAGCTCCGCTTCCCGAAGGTGACCGTTCAGTACGGCGAGCCGATGCACTTCGACGTCGTGCCCAACCCGAGCCGCGAGCAGCAGCAGGAGGTGGCCGAGCAGATCTTCGAGCCGGTCCGCCGGATGTACGAGGCGCTTGACGAGCAGGGGCGCGCCGGCGTGATCAAGTCGCTGCAGCTAGACCGCGCTCACTCGTAGCGCTCGTCCAGGGTCGCCCAGAACTCTGGGTCGTGGCCCGGGATGATGACTGCTTGTGGGAACTGACGATGGAACAGCTTCAGCTCCTGCAGCGAGCGCCGGTAGGTGTGAGGGTCCTCAGGGCGTGGGGCAGGCGGCCGGTCGGTCAGCTGACCGTGGGTGTAGATGGCGTCGCCGGCGATCAGCAGATCGCGCTCGCGCAGGCGGCACAGCACACCCTGGTGCCCCGGGGTGTGGCCGGGAAGCGAGACCAGGCGGACGCTGCCGTCGCCGAAGAGGTCGAACGTGCGACCGAAGGTGGAGTACGACTCGATGTTGGAGCGGTTGTAGCTCACCGTCCTGTACTCGAACGCGTAGTCGTAGTGGGCGAGGCGGTAGCCGTGCAGGATGGGCCGGCTGACCGTGGTCGCGTACCTCCACTCGGCGTCGGTGAGCACGAACGACGCGCCGGCGAACTCCGACATCCCGGACGCGTGGTCGTAGTGCAGGTGAGTCATCACCACCAGGCGGAGACTTCGGTGATCGATGCCACGGGCTCGCAGCTGGGCCGGAAGGTCCTCGCCGGGGTCGAGCTTGGGCTTCACCGTCGCCGCGGCGAGTCGCCCGAAGTTCGCCGCCGGCTTCGCGGTCACCGACGGGTGCAGTCCGGTGTCAACGATGAAGGCCCCCGCCGACGGGTGGCGGATGAGGAAGGCCACGCAGGGGACGGTCCACCACTTCGAGCGGGCAGTTCCGATCCCCAGCGCACGCAGGTTGGCCAGCGGGCCGCCCGTGCTCTCGAACGACTCGCCGGGGAACTTCACCTCGCCGACCTTCAGCGGCTCGACCGACACGGTGGTCCCCTCGGCGCCGCCGCTGGGCAGGGGCTCGGTCAGCCGTCGCGGCTCGACGTGGACCTTCATCAAATCCTCAAAACGGCACCAGCTTCTCCCGGCGCCTTACGGCACCGGGCTTGAACGTCCGCCAGCGTAGCCGCGGGCCGCGGATAGAGTCCGGGCCGCATGAGCGACCGCAATTCCTCGATCTTCGTGCCCGGCCTGCTCGAGGGCCATGTGTGCGTGGTCTCGGGCGCGGGCACGGGCATGGGCAAGGCGACGGCGCTCGAGCTGGCGCGCCTCGGCGCGACCGTGGTCGGCTGCGGCCGCCGGGCGGGACCGCTCTCCGAGACGGTCGCGGAGATCGAGTGCGTCGGCGGCGCCGCGGAAGCGCACGCCATGGACATCCGCGACGACGACGCGGTGGACGCGCTCTTCGCCGGTGTGCTCGAGCGCCACGGTCGCCTGGACCTGCTGGTCAACAACGCCGGCGGTCAGTTCCTGAGCCCGGCGGAGGCGATCTCGCCGAAGGGCTTTCGCGCGGTCATTGAGCTCAATGTCACGGGCACGTGGTTGATGACGCACGCGGCTGCGACCAAGGCCTTCATCCCTCAGCGCTCCGGCAAGGTCGTCAGCATCACGATCTCGCCCCACAAC
>JBKPDQ010000160.1:0-13354 GCA_046728015.1 Actinomycetota bacterium | reverse complement strand
CCGATTGATTTCGGTCAAGGCGACCCTAGGCGGGCGGGGTCCGTAAAACCACGCATTCCTGCACAACCGCGGCGTGCATTCGTGCACACTCGCGCTAGCGTTGGGCGGTGTCAGGGGAAGCGACCGAAGGGTCCTGGAGCCGTCGGTACCAGGTCTCGGACCGGCCTCGGCTTCCCTCGAACTCGCCGGCGTCGACCTCGGGCGGATTGACTCTTCCTTCCCCGGCGGTACGATCGCCATGTTCAAGGACGAACGGCCGGGGGAGGGTCCGGCACGAGGTCCCCGGGCCGGCGAGAGAGGAGCCGACATGAATAGGAAGCGAGGAGCCGCGCTGGGGGCGGCGCTGATCGCTGTCCTCCTGATCAGCGTAAACGTGCTGCCGTCGACAGCGCAGGAGCCACCCATCGCCACCGAGTTCCTGACGGAGCGCGCCGTGTTCACCGACGACGTCGACCTCAAGATCAAGACCAAGCTGGATGGCAAGGCGACCCAGGTCGTAAACGCCAAGGACCCTTCGCGCACCGTGGTGGCGAGGTTCACCGTGCAGCCCGGAGCGCAGTTTCCCTGGCACACCCACCGTGGCCCCGTGGTGGTCAACGTCGTCGAGGGTGAGTTGGTCTACGTTGGCGCCGAGGACTGCGTGGAGCGTGAGTACCCGGCGGGAACCGCCTTTATCGATTCCGGTCACGGGCACGTCCACACGGCGTTCAACCCCACCGACGATGTGACGGTTTTCGTAGCCACGTTCTTCGAGGCGCCCGAGGCGGGGTCGCTACTCATCCCGGCGGAGCAGCCTGCGGGATGCCCCTTCTAGGGGGTCCGGGAGGATTCGTACAAGACCAGCCTAGGCGCGGGGTCTGAGATCCGTCAGTGATCGATTCGCCAGCCCGCTCGACGTCTCTGAGCGCGTAGACCGCTGCTTCCAGTGCATTGCCGAGAGCCCCCATTCGGATGCCGAATGCTCAGCCCGAGCGCCGTAGCGCCGCCTATGAAGTTCTGCTGAGCGGCTGATGTGAGATGCCCGCGGAAAACGGGAGATCAGTCCGCGTAAGGGAGCCGAAGTGGCGAATGCCGGGATCAGAAAGCGAACAAAAAATGAGCGAAACGACAGACGAGCGCTTCAGCACCGAGACCAAGGGCCTAGAGGAGGCGACGAGGCCGGAGGTCATCCGGCTCCGCGACGGCGAGACGCATGAGATCACGATCAAGCCCGTCCGCAAGCGCATCAACGAAACCGAGGTGCGGATGCTCGGCTACAACGGCTCGATTCCCGGGCCAACGTTGCATGTCGACCAGGGCAGCGAAATCACGATCGAGGCAACCAACCTCGGTGACGTCGATGCGACCCTCCACTGGCACGGCCTGCGGCTGGAAAACCGCTTCGACGGCGTCCCGGAGGAGACCCAAGCCCCCATCCCCCACGGAGGCACGTTCACCTATCGGCTCCAGTTCCCCGACCCCGGCTTCTACTGGTACCACCCGCACATCCGTGAGGACTTCGCGCAGGAAATGGGTCTTTACGCGGGGATCATCGTCGAGCCCTCCGAACCTGATTACTGGCCGCCGGTCGATCGCCAGCTGGCGATCACCCTTGACGACGTCCTCATCGAGGACGGCCAGATGGCGCCATTTCACCGCTCTGGGCCGACTTTCACCGCCATGGGTCGGTTCGGCAACGTGATGCTGACCAGCGGCGAGACCGAATACCGGGCCGAGGCGGCCGTCGGCGAGGTCCTCCGACTACATCTGGTCAACACGGCGAACACCCGAATCTTCAACTTCGGCCTCAGCGGCACGCGGATGAAGCTGGTCGGCGGCGACAGCGGCCGTGTTGAACGAGAGGAGTTCATTGATGAGATCCTGCTCTCCCCGTCGGAGCGCGCGATCGTTGATGTGCTGTTTGACCACCCGGGAGAGGTCACGCTCGAAAACCGGACCCCCGATCGGACCTACGACCTCGGCCATTTCACCGTTTCTGGCGAGGCGGCCGGCGAGGCGGCCGCGGCATTCGACGAGCTGCGCACCGATCCAGAGCTCTCGGCTGAGCGCGAACGGATCCAGGCCGATTTGGAGCGCGAGCCCGACAAGACCCTGGCCTTCGTCTCGCAGATGCCGATCCTCTATGGAGGCGAGACCGAGCAGGCGTCCTCTTACGTCTGCCCGATGCATCCAGAGGTCACGGACTCGGAGCCGTCCAGCTGTCCCAAGTGCGGGATGAGGCTGGTGCCGGATAAGTCGGCGCCGACCTCGTACGTCTGCCCAATGCATCCCGAGGTGACGGCGTCGGAGCAGGCCACCTGCCCGAAGTGCGGGATGAAGCTGGTGCCGGCTGACGCGATCGCGGGCGGGGGCGAGGGTGGCCACGAGCATCACGAGGGCGCCCACGAGCACGGCGCCCAGGATCACGCGGACGGGCTGGAGTGGGAGGACCTGATGCCGGAGATCAACCGCCAGACCAACACGAGCAACATGATCTGGCAGCTGATTGACCGCGAGACCGGGGCCGAGAACGCGGACATCACCTGGGCCTTCCGCGTTGGAGACAGGATCAAGATCCGCTTGGCCAACGAGATGGATCAAGAGCACCCGATGCACCACCCATTCCATATCCACGGCGCGGGCAGGTTCCTGGTCTTGACCCGCGATGGCGAGCCCGAAACCAATCTTGTCTGGAAGGACACCGTCCTTCTTCGCGCCGGCCAGACGATCGACATCCTGCTCGACGTGACCAACCCAGGTCTGTGGATGGCTCACTGCCACATCGCCGAGCACACCGAGAGCGGAATGATGTTCAGCTTCGACGTGGCTCCCGCCGCGGACGCGACGTAGGCGCCACATGGATATCGCGATCCCAATCTACGACGGCGTGACGGCTCTCGACGCTATCGGGCCAGATGAGCCGGCGGTCGTTCGGCACAGCGGAATGCGCCATTTACCAGACTGCGCGACGCCTCGGACGGGGTGCGAACGCGTGTAGTCCTCACTTAACCGACCCGGCCAGAAGCCCCTGCACGAAGTAGCGCTGGAAGGCGAAGAACACGGCCAGCGGCACCACCAGCGAGACGAACGCCGCCGGAGCGATCAGGTCGATGTTGGCGCCGAACTGGCGGAACTGGGAGAAGATGGCGACCGTGATCGGCTGGGTGTCGCGGCCGAAGGTGAGCGCGACCAGGAAGTCGTTCCAGGTCCAGAGGAACTGGAAGATCGCCAGCGAGGCGATCGCCGGCAGCCCGAGCGGCAGGATCAGGCGGACGAAGATCCGTAGCTCGGAGGCCCCGTCGATGCGCGCCGACTCGAGCAGGTCCCTCGGGATCCCGACGAAGAAGTTCCGCAGCAGGAAGATCGCGAACGGAAGCGCGAATGCGCTGTGAAACAGGATCAGTGAGAGCGCTGTGTCGAAGATGCCGATGCTGTTGTAGAACGAGAACATCGGGATCAGCGCCATCTGCAGCGGCACCACCAACAGGGCAACGACAAAGAGGAAGAGCCAATCCCGGCCCGGGAAGTCGAGCCAGGCGAAAGCGTAGGCGGCGAGGGCCCCGATCAGGATCGGGATCACGGTGCCGCCGATCGCCACGATCACCGTTACCCCCAGTGCCGAGGTGATGTCGTCGTTTTGCAGCAGCTCGCTGTAGTTCTCAAAGGTCGTGATGCTGGGCTCGGAGAACACCGTCCACCAGCCCTGCGAGCTGGCGAGGTCGGCGGGCAGGAGCGAGGTCAAGAAGAGGCCGAGGGTGGGCACCAGCCAGAGCAGGGCGATGAACGCCAGCAGGATGTTGAAGGGGGCCTTCCCTGCGAGCCGGGCGAGCCGGCGGGAGGTCGGCTCCGGTCGCTCCGCGGCGACGGGCGGCGCGGGCTCAGCGTGGTCCGCGGCTCCGGCCATCAGGCCTCTCTCCGGAAGTTGCGGATGTTGAATGCGAGCAGCGGAATCACCAGCAGGAACAGAAGGACCGCGATCGCCGAGCCGAGGCCGAAGTCATTGACGCCTCCGAATGCGGTCCGCCACATCGCCAGCGCGATCACGTTGGCATCGTCCTGGGAGGAGCCGGGGGCGACCGATAAGACGATGTCGAACACTTTCAGGACGTTGATGAGCATTGTCACGAAGACCACGATTAGCACCGGCCGCAGTAGCGGCACCGTGACCCGGCGGAAGACCTGCGCCTCGCTTGCTCCGTCGGTTCGGGCGGCCTCGAGCACGTCCCGGGGGAGGGCGGCGAGGCCGGCGCCGATCACGACCATGGCGAACCCGGCCCACACCCAGATGTAGGCGATCATCACCGCCGGCGTGATCAGGCTCGGCCCGAGCCAATCAACCCCGGAGAAAGGCTCCTCGAACGTTTCCGGGCTGATCGCGGCCGTGTACGGACCTGCCTCCACCTGCTCGAACGCGAAGGTGCCGTCGGCCCCTGTCTCGACCGTCTCAACTGCCTCCCCACCCGGGTCACGGAGCTCCACCGTGACGCCCGGAAGGCCGCGCTCCTCCTCCTCGACCACCCCAGGCTCACCACCCCCTGGCAGGAAGTCGACCCAGGCGACCCCCGCGATCCCGTCCGGGACCGGGCCCGGCTCGACGGCCTGGGTAGCCTCGTCCGGAATCTCGTCCGGAGCGATCGCCGTCAGGCCGAGGAGCGCGACATCGCCCGCCTGAAGCGGCCGGCGGAAGCTCAACCCCTCCTCGGGCGTGCCGGCGAGGCGCTCGGTCGACGGCTGTGCGTCGGAGAAGCCCCCCGGGGGATCGATCGCATCTGCGACCGCGCCGATGCCGGCGTTGAGCGCCCCGATGTCCGGGTCCCGTTGATCCATCACCCGCCAGATCACGCCCGCTGCGAACAGGGAGATCGCCATCGGCATGAACACCGCCGTGCGGAATGCGATCGACCAGCGGATCCGCTCGATCAGAACCCCGAAGACGAGCCCGATCGCGGTGACCAGCATGGGGACGACGGCGAGCCAGATGGCGTTGTTCTGGATCGCCGTGACCAGCAGGTCGGTCGTGAAGATCTCCTCGTAGTTGTCGAGCCCGACGAACTCCGAGCCGTCGCGATCGAAGAAGCTGCGCACGATCGTGCGGCCCGTCGGGTAGACAATCCAGATCCCGAGCAGGACCGCCGCTGGAGCGAGGAAGGCGAGGGCGGCCCGATGGCGACGCCAGAGGCCGGGTCGCTCGCCCGGTGCTTCCGGCGTCGCCGTCTCCGAGCGGTGTGTCTCGCCCGCCACGAGGCTAGAAGGCTTGCTTTGCCTCCTTCTCCAGCTGGCTTGCGGTGCCGTCCACGTCGTCGGGATCGCTGAGGAAGTCGGTGAAGGTCTGCCACATTCCTCGACCGACCGTGGCCCCGAACTCGGCGGGCTGCAGGTCCGAGAGGTCGAAGCGGAACGTCTCCGTCTCGGCCAGCGCAGTAGCCGTCTTCTGTGTCAACTCGTCCGGGTAGATGCTCGGATCGACGTTCTGGTTGGCGCTCGAGAACCCGCCCATGCCGGCCCAGATCTCGGCGGCCTCCGCACTCGCCAGATACTCGACCAGCGCCTGCGATGCCGGACTGTCGGTGAACATGATGATCGTGTCGCCCCCTCCGACGACCGCGGGCTCCGACCCGTCGACCGACGGGAAGTCGAACACGTCGTAGTCGGTGAGCGGCTCCGCCTCCGTGGAGGCGGCGATCTCGCTGGCGACGAAGTCGCCCTCGATCACGGTCGCCCCGTCGGGATCCTCCTTGAATGCGTTGGTGACGGACGTGGGGAAGTCCGTCTCCAGCGCGCCGGAGGTGCCGCCAACGAGGTTGTCGGTGTCGCCGAGGATCTGCGCCATCGTCTCCAGCGCGTCCTTGACCGACTGATCGGTCCAAGGGATCTCGTGCGCGGCGAGCTGGTCGTACATCTCGGGGCCGGCCTGCCGCAGGTAGATGTTCTCGAACAGGTCGGTTAGCGGCCAGCCCACGTCGGCGCCGATCGAATAGGCCGCGGTGCCCGACGCCTGCAGGGTCTCGGCGTTCGCGAGGAAGTCCTCGAAGGTCTCCGGCGGCTCCACTCCCGCCGTCTCGTAGAGCGGGACGTTGTACCAGACCGTCGACTTGTTGGCGGCCTTGAACAGGAAGCCGTAGATCTGGTCGTCGAAGACCGCGAAGTCGTACGCGCCCTCGGTGAAGTTCTCCTCGATCGTGTCAGCGGCGAAGTCGAGCGGTTGGAGCGCACCCTGATCAAAGAAGTCGGCCACCAGCCCTGGCTGGGCTACGGCGGCCAGGTCCGGCGGGTTTCCGCCCTCGACCGCGGTGCCGAGCACGGTCGGGATCTCATCGCCGACCGCGTCGTAGCTCGCGTCCACGTTGGGATACTGCTCCGAGAAGCCGTCCAGCACCGCCTCGAACGACCGGGCTTCCTGACCGGTCCAGATCCCGGCGATGTCGACGCTGCCCGAGACATCCTCGGCGGCCGCCCCGTCGCCGTCGTCATCGTCGTCTCCGCAGCCACCGACCGCGAGCGCGAACAGCGCCGCGAGTAGGGCTAGCAGCTGAAACCTATGCATCCTCATCTCGTGTTCCTCCTTGCTCTCCCCCGGCTCCCTCGTAAATGCCGAGGCTCGTCTCAGGGTCGAAGAAGTGAAGGTTGCGCGTGTCGACCGCGATCTCCGCGATCTCGTCCTCACGGACACGTGAGCGAGGCCCGAACGCACCCACGATCCTCGCTTCCCCCCGCCCATCAGGATCCCTCAACTCCTGACTGGGAGCTCCACCCTCGATGTCAGCAGCCAGCTCCCGAACATCCTCGGTGAGCGCCTCGCGGGCGTCGATGGTGAAGTGCGCGAGCACCTCGGAGCCGAGCGCCTCACGCAGCTCCACGCGGCCTTGCAGCCGGCGATCCGCAGGCACTTCGGGGGCCAGCGCCGCGTCCTCCAGATCCTCGGGCCGGATACCGACGATCACCGTGCGCCCCTCGAACCCGAGCAGACCGCGCCGGCGTGCGAGCAGCTCCGGATCGAGCGTCACACGCTGATCACCGATGGTTGCACGCACCTCGCCGTTGGAGCGCTCGAGGCCCGCCTCGAGCATGTTCATCGCCGGGCTGCCGATGAACCCGCCGACGAACAGATTCACCGGGTGGTCGTAGAGCTCCTGCGGGCTCCCGACCTGCTGTAGCTCGCCCTTGCGCATGACCGCGACCCGATCGCCCATCGTCATCGCCTCGACCTGGTCGTGGGTCACGTAGATGGTGGTCACGCGCAGGTCGCGCTGCAGCCGGCTGACCTCGGCGCGCATCTGCACGCGGAGCTTCGCATCGAGGTTTGAGAGCGGCTCGTCCATCAGGAACGCGGCGGGCTCGCGCACTATCGCCCGCCCCATCGCGACCCGCTGGCGCTGGCCACCGGAGAGGTTGCGCGGCTTCTTGTCGAGGAACTCCTCGAGGCCGAGGACACCCGCAACCTCGACCACTCGGCGTTTGATCTCCGTCTTGTTGAGGCCCCTCACCTGAAGCCCGAAGGCGATGTTGTCGTTGACGTTGAGGTGCGGGTAGAGCGCATAGCTCTGAAAGACCATGGCGATGTCGCGGTCCTTGGCCGGGACCCAGTTAACGATCCGGTCGCCGATCCGAATCTCGCCCTCCGAGATCTCCTCGAGGCCCGCGACCATTCGCAGGGCCGTGGTCTTGCCGCACCCGGAAGGCCCGACGAGCACCAAGAGCTCACCGTCGTGGGCTTCGAGGTCTATCGAGGAGACCGCCCAGGTTCCGTCCGGATAGACCTTGGACACGCCGCTGAAACTGACGGCCGCCACATCGTGGGACGTTAGCACTGGCCCAGCGCTTTCGAACGGCGATCCAGGCGCGGCGCGGGGCGCCGTGGCTGCCTGCCGGCCCGTCTCCCGGCTGCTTAACGCCTTAGTCGGGGCGGTCGGGAATGAGGGTGCCGGGCTCTGGTGACCGTGGTCCTGGCGGTCAGTCGTCGAGGATCGTCAGGTCGAGCTCGCGGAGGCGCGCGGGGTCGGCCAGCCAGTCCATCTCGACGATTCTTCCGTGTCGGACCGTGAATCCTCCGACCGAGAAGGGCTGACCGTCCCGCGTCGCGACCACTCCCACCGCGCCGTTGACGAGCGCCGGCTTGATGACGAGCCCGACCTGCGAATAGGCCACAGCCTGGCCGGCGACCGCGGCCGCCCCCCGGACTTCTCGCGATCCGGCTGCGCCAAAGTCCTGTCTGAGTACGACGTCGGGGTCGAGAACTGCGACCAGTCGGTCGAAGTCCCCGTCGCGCGCGGCCGCGAGGAAAGCCTCGACGACCTCTCGCTGAGCGTCCGGGTCGGCGTCGGGGACGGTGTTCTCAGCCCGCACGCGGCGGCGAGCGCGGCTCGCCAACTGGCGGGCCGCGTCGGGGGAGCGGTCGACGATCGGCGCGATCTCGTCGAAGGGCACGGCGAAGATGTCGTGGAGCACGAACGCGAGCCGCTCGGCGGGGCTCAGCGTCTCGAGCACGACGAGCAGCGCGAGACCGACGGAGTCGGCCACCAGCGCCTCGTGCTCGGGATCGGTCCCGTCGGCGCGGTCGACGATCGGCTCGGGCACGTGCACGCCGAGCGGCTGCTCGCGTCGCGATTTGCGTGAGCGCAGCATGTTCAGCGACACGCGTCCGACCACCGTCGTCAGCCAGCCGCCGAGATTCTCTATCTCGTTGGCATCCGAGCGGCTGAGCCGCAGCCAGGCTTCCTGGACGGCGTCGTCGGCCTCGCTCAGCGAGCCGAGCATCCGGTAGGCCACCGCGCGCAGGCGCCCTCGGTGCTCCTCGAACCGTTCCGCCAGCCAGTCTCGCTCATCCACCGGTCACGTTCCTCCGTCGCGTTGGGTCATAGCACTAGACCCTGAAATCACCAGTCGATGTGACCGAAAGGAGACGTCATGCGCCCGGGCAGTCAGGCGTGGTTGGGGTCAGCGTGGAGCGCGCCGAGAGCGAGGCGGTGGACCGGCTGAGCTGCGCCACAACGGATGTGCACCTACCGCGCCGGCTGGTTCTCAGCCACCCGTCGGCCAGTGGGCGGCGAGCTACGACTGCCAGAAGGCGTACACGTCGGTGTTGTCGGCCGTCACATCCTTCAGGATCCCGGGCGCCTCCCTTCCCCAGTCCGGCGAGGCCTTGCACACCGGATCCGGCCGGCTGGGGTACCAGGTGCAGTCGTCGGCACTCGCCGGAGCCGCCGAGGTGGCCATGATGACCACGAGCACCAGCGCCGCTCCGATGGTTCCAGGAATCTTGCCCATGGTTGACTCCGATCGGGTCAGTGGGGACCCCGGCTGGCGACCACGCACCGGCGGCAATGCGTGCCGCCCCTGTCGTTGTCGCCCCTGCACCCGACACAGATCATGCGGGCGCTAACTTCCACCTGCACCGGGATTCCGGCGCTCCGGTTTTCGATGGCGAGCCTTACCCTCGGCGCGGCCTCGAACTCCGGTAGTCCTCGCGTGTTCTCGCGAGTGGTCATGGCGTCACCTCTCGGATAACCACGGCCTCGGCAGTGCGCCGTGGTTTGCGTTACAGGGCTTATTCGCAGGGCCCGCTCTTTCGGATCAATCCTGTGGCCGCCGCGACGGAGACGGTGACCGAGACGTCGCTGCGGAGACCGAGACTGTCGCCGAGACGACCACCACCACTGTCGAGATCACGGTCGAACCCCCGCCGCCTGTGGAGTGAGGGACTGCCAGAGCAGGTGGCGAAGCGCTGAGCCTCCAGGTTCGCCCCTGCGCGAGTAGCCACTTTGCATGGAAAGAGGAGCGCTTCGAGCTTTGGCGCATGCTTGTCGCGCGAAGAGGGACAGGTAGGAGTCGCCCAACCAGGCGTAGCCTTCCGCAGGGATCGGTCCAGAGGAGGTCGAGGCGGATGATCGTGCAAGTAGTCAAGTACAAGACCGGTCTCTCGGATGGCGAGGCCGCTCAGACCATCGCCGAGCGCGCGCCGCAGTACGAGGCACTGGCAGGGCTTCGGCAGAAGCTCTACATCAGGGAGCAAGGAACCGGCGAGTACGGCGGGATCTACATCTGGGAGGACGAGGATTCGATGCGCGAGTTCCGCGAATCGGATTTGGCCGCGACTATCCCAGAGGCTTACCGCGTCGAGGGCGAGCCGCGGGTCGAGATCTTCGAGGTCGTCTCGGTCCTTCGCGCCGAGCAAGGCGTCGCACCAACGAGTTGAGCCACGGTCTCTCGGCTGAAGGGGTTCGGCGGTGCGAGCGGCGCTTTGCTCCTCGCGCAAAGGAGCGTGAACGAACCCGGCTCGGACGGCCTCGCGGCCTGCGGCGATGACGACGGGGACGAGAACGGGCCGGCAACGGCGCCCGGTGGCGCCTTTCTGCGATGGTCCGAGAACCCGATACGGCGCGGAAAGGGTGCTGCGGTGTCAGCTGAGGAGAACGAGGCGGTATTTTCGACGGTGGATCGAGGCGTATAACGAGCGCGACAAGCAGGCGGAGGCAGACGCGCGCGCGCCCGGCTATGTGGCCCACGCCCCCGGTGTGCCCGACCCCCTGGACTCAGATGCCTGGGAGGAGTTCATCTTCGAGGTCTTTGCGGGGGCCTTTCCCGACCTTCGGCTCACGATCGAGGAGATCGGGTGCAGCGACGACACCGTCGGGGCCCGGATCGCCTTCCAAGGTACCCACCAGGGTGAGTTCCGGGGTCTCCCACCGACGAACAGGGAGGTGGCCTTCACATCAGTCGAAATCAATCGCATGGTGGACGGCAAGGTGGCGGAGCATTGGTTCGAGTTCGACCAGGGCAAGCTGTTCGAGCAGTTGGGACTAACCGTCATCCCCGGTCCCCGGCTGTTGCCGCGAATCCTCGCTCATCAAGTGAAGAAGCTGTTGCCCGGGGAGCGCTAAGAGTCTGGACGCTACGGCCTGAATAGGGAGCCGCCGTAGATGCCGCTTTGGACGAAAAGCGGTAGCCCTTCGCATGGAAAGCAGCGGTTTCCGCACGGGTCGCGAGATACTGCGTCTGCGAACTGCTTCGAGGCCGTGGTCGCAGGAGCCACGCCGAGGTCGAGATGCAAGTGTTCTCCGTGTACCGCCTCGATCACGGCAAGGTTCGGAAACGACAGGCGTTCACTGAGCGGGAGGCCGCCCTCGAAGCCGCCGGGCTGTCGGAGTAGCTCGGCCACGAGAACTGCGGTTCGGGCCGCTGCGCGGTACTCTCGACGCAGGTGCGCCGGGAAGACTGGTCGGCAAAGTCGCAAGCCACCCAACGAGGTAAGCGCGATCTTCCCGAGCCGCACCACCAGCCAGCACCGTTCCTCCACCGAGGCCTGCTCCTCAGCTACGCCTGAGCCCGGCGTTCCTGCGGCCCCGAAGGCGCGCGTCGAAAGGAGTCGATCATGTTTACCGATCGACCGATCGCGGGCCAACGCAACCGAGAGTACGCGGATGACATCGGCATCCGAGACGTCAAGTTCGCACTGACGGGGATTGGGATCTGCATCGGTATTGCGATCCTGCTGATGCTCGTCGGTTAAGCATTCGCAGCCGGACCTAAGGGGCGGGCCGCTTCCGACCCGCCCCCTCGGCCGGCCAGAACTGTGGCACCGGACGCGTGGGCCGGCCACCGCTTCGCGCGAGATACTGGGCGGGCGATGTCGGAGGAAAACGTCGAGGTCATCACGGACATCAATGCGGCTATGAACGAGGGCGACTTCGGGCGCGCGATGGGGTACCTCGCCGATGACATCGTGCTCGAGGCTCCGGCGGGGATCCGCGGCGGAACGTTTCGCGGACGCGAAGCAGTGGGTGAGTGGTTCGGGGATTGGCTTCGTACCTTCGATTCGAGCGTTCACACCGATATTCGGGAGATCACAGAAATCGGCAACGACGGCGTTCTCATGGTCGCCGCCACTCGGGGCCGGGGTCGGGGCAGCGGCGCTGATGTGGAGGAAACCTTCTTCTGGCTCAATCGCCTTCGCGAGGGAAAGGTCACGCGGGTTGAGGGATACCTTTCGCGAGCGCAAGCCCTCGAGGCGGCCGGGCTGTCGGAGTAGACGATGTCGCAGCAGAACGTCGAGATCGTGCGGCAGATCTACGAGGAGGTCAGTGCCCACGCCTATGAGGCATCGCCGGATCTCTTCGACCCGGAATATGAGGTTGATCTGACGGATGCCTACCCGGACCTCGGGGTCATTGAGAGCGTGGGCGAGACGGGGCTGCGCGGATACTTCGAGACGTTTGAGGATTTCCGTGTCGAACTGATGGAGGTGATCCACGCCGACGAGAAGCACGTCGTCACCGCGGTCCGCGATGGCGGCCGGCTGAAAGGCAGCGATGCAGAGGTGTGGGAGCGCTTCTTTCACGTCTGGACCTTCCGCGAGGGGAGGGCCACCCGTCGCTCCTCCCACAGGGAGAGGAGCCAAGCCCTCAAAGCTGCTGGGCTGTCGGAGTAGCCGCGAACCATCGCTTCGGACGAAAAGCGACACTCCTTTTGGCTGGCGGCCGGTACACAGCGATCCGATCGTGATGGCGGCCGAGCAGGCGAAGCTCAACTAGGCTGCGGAGCGTGGGCAGCGTCTACGAGCTTCACCTAGCCATCAAGTCGCCGAGCGGCGCCGACGAGCGTGCGAAAGCCATCGTGGACAAGCTCTCCGAGCAGCGGCAGGTCGAATACCTCGGCGGCTCGTGGTGGCGCACCGATTACTTTGACTTTGAGGACCGCGCGGCCGCCGCACACGCCCTCCACGCCGACCTTCACGCGATTGACGAGCATTGGGGCGAGGTCCTAGCTGCCGGCTACATGGATCGGCCCGGTGACACGCCGGAACCCACCGGGGACACGGGACACGATCAGCTGTCTTAAGGGTTGGCCGCGCGGTCACAGCTCCACTGACGCGCGCAGAGTTGCGCTTTTCGTCCAAAGCAGGAGATTCCGTAGCGCTGAGGGCCTGGCACGTCTCCGAGATCAGCCAGCTACCCACGCCTTCGCTTCTTCGAGTCGGTCTAGATCGCAGATCATCACCTCGCCCGGCGTCACCCAGGCGAACATGTGCATGGCCTTCGCCACCCACTCCACGTTCGTGACCAGGGCGAAGCGCTTCCAGGCCGAATGGTGTCCGAACCACGCCGAGAGGCCAGTCTTAACGTCCTCGGGCACCGCTGCGAGTTCGAGTCCCTCGAAGTCGGTCAGGACGAACAGGAGGCGTAGCTCACCCCCGTCGATTCCCTCGCGCAGGGCCGGTTCGAGGACCTGCCGGTAGTCGTTGCGAGTGAGCTTACCGGATGCCCGCAGGCCGATAGTCCCGGGGGGCATTCCATCGATCCGTTCGACCACGCTGATTCCTTTCGGTCAGATCCTCTTCGAAGTATCGGTCTCCAAGCATTGTGCTTCTTCGTCTCTATGA
>JBKPDQ010000159.1:0-29534 GCA_046728015.1 Actinomycetota bacterium | reverse complement strand
TGGACGGAGACCCTGGGCCTCGGTCGTACGGCCTACTCCCAGCGGATCCCGGAGCTGATGTGGGAGCAGACACCCGGGCGCAAACAGGCGCTGCTGTCGGGGCTTTGGGAGGGAGATGGCTCGTGGTCGCTCATCAACGGCGGTCCGAGCGTGATCCTGGAATGGGGAACTGTCAGCCATGAGCTAGCGGACGGTGTGGCGCGCCTCCTCGGCGAGCTTGGGCTGGTGTGCTCCTGGCGTCGTGGGCGTACGGCGAAGTCGAGGAAGGAAACGCATTGGCTGAGGATCAGCGGCGCCGACCAGGTTGAGAGAGCCCTCTTCCTTGTTCCTGCGTCGCAACGGCACCAGGTTCTCGACGCGATGAGTCACCAGGCGAAGCGGATCGCCCCGACCGGCTACAGGAGGTCTGGCGGGAGCGGCTCCGCGTGGGTTCGGGTGACGAGTGCTTGCCGCAGTAAATGGCGCGGTCCCGTCTACTCGCTGAAAGTATCTGGGAGTCAGACGATCGTCGCGTCGGGAGGCCTCGTTTGCTCCCAGTGCTTCCCGAAGGACACGCAGGCCCTCAAGCAGCTCGCCGGCAACACCGGCTACCACTTCCAGCTGCTGACGGCGGTGATCGAGGTCAACGAGCTGCAGAAGCGGCGCGTGATCAAGAAGCTCGAGAAGCATCTCGGGTCGCTGGTCGGCAAGCGCGTCGCCCTCCTCGGCCTCGCCTTCAAGCCCGACACGGACGACATGCGCGAAGCGTCGAGCCTCGTGCTCGCCGCCCGGCTTCAGGGCGAGGGCGCCGAGGTCGTCGCCTATGACCCCGTCGCGGAGGGTTCGGCCCAGGAGGTGCTGGCGAGCGTCGACCTGCGTGGGTCGGTGCCGGAGGCCCTCGAGGGCGCCGATGCGGCCGTGCTGGTCACCGAGTGGCCGGAGTTCGCCGAGCTCGACTGGGCGGAGCTCGCCGACCGAATGGCGAATCCGCTGCTCGTGGACGGGCGCAACTTCCTCGATCCGCAGGCGCTCCGCGCCGCCGGCTTCGTCTACGAGGGCATCGGGCGACCGTCCGAGGGTTGATGCAGGCTCTGGTCCTGGTCGGGGGAGAGGGGACGAGGCTGCGGCCGCTCACCCTGACCCGTCCCAAGCCCGCGCTGCCCCTGGTCGACCGCCCCTTCATCCGGTTCATCGTCGATTGGCTCGCCCGCCACGGCGTCGACGAGGTCGTGATGGCGTGTGGGTTTCGAGCCGACGATCTGCGGTCGGCGCTCGGGGACGAGGTTCTGGGCGAGGCGCGGATTCACTACCTGGAGGAGGAGGAGGCGCTGGGGACCGCCGGGCCCGTTCGCCTCGCCGCCGACCGCGGGCTCCTCGGCGAGCGGTTCATGGTCCTCAACGGTGATCTGCTGACCGACCTCAACCTGACCGCGCTACAGGCGACGCACGCCGAGCGCAATGCGGTCGCCACGCTCGCGCTCTATCCGGTCGACGACCCTTCGACGTACGGTCTGGTTCGACGTGGCTCGGACGACGAGGTGCTCGGCTTCCTCGAGAAGCCAGAACCCGATCAGATCGACACGGACGAGATCAGCGCGGGGGCGTACGTCCTCGAGCGCGCGGTGGTGGAGCTGATCCCGCCCGGTCGGGCGGTCTCGATCGAACGCGAGGTCTTTCCGCGGCTCGTCGGCCAGGGCCTGTACGGGCGGCGCCTCGAGGGCTACTGGATGGACATCGGCACGCCAGAGCGCTACCTGCAGGCAAGCTGGGACATCCTCGAGGGGAGCGTCGAGACCGATGTCGAAACTCACGGCGACGGCGTGCTCGTCGAGCGCGACGCCGAAGTGGCCGGGCAGGCGACGGTCGGTCCTCGCGCGGTCGTTCGCTCCGGTTGTCGGATCGGTGCCGGGGCAGTAGTGGTCGAGTCCGTGCTGCTAGACGGCTGCCACGTGGAAGCGGGCGCCGAGATCCGTGGGTCGATCCTCGCCCCGGAAGTCGAGATCGGGGAGAGGGCTCGGATCGCGCCGGGCTCGGTGATCGGGGAGGGGGCTCGGATCGCGCCGGGGGTCGCACTGGGGGATGATGCTCGGGTGGGTCCGGAGGAAGTGGTCAACGGGTGAGCGAGGAAGCGCTGGAGCGGGTGCGAGCGGTCGACTCCGGAAGTCAGCTCGACGACGTCCTGGCGCTGCCCGATCACCTTCGCGACGCTCTCTGGCGGGTTGATTCCGCTGGGCTGGCCGAGGCTGAAGCGACTGGCCTAGCCGTCTGCGGGATGGGGGGCTCGGGAGTTGGTGGATTGCTCGCTCGAGCCGCGTTCGGCGACGAGCTCTGCTTGCCGTTGCTGACCGTCCGCGACTACGAGCTCGCACCGTGGACGCCTCCAAGCCACGCCGTGCTGTGCGTCAGCTACTCCGGAGACACAGAGGAGACGCTGGCCTGCTTCGAGGCCGCCGATGCGGTAGGGGCACGCCGCATCGTCGCCACTACCGGCGGCTCGCTCGCCGAGGCGGCGCGGGCCGCCGATGTGCCGGTGATCGGCATTCCCTCCGGCCTTCAGCCGCGCGCCGCGGTCGGCTACATGTTCACGATCGCGGCCGAGGTCGCGGCGCTCGTGGGTGTCGCCCCCGGGCTCCGCACTCACATCGACACCGCGGCCGCCCACCTCGAGTCGGGGCGAGATGTCCTGGTTGCGCGCGCAGCGGAGATCGGGGAGCGCCTCCACGGAACGGTGCCGACGATCTACGGCTGTGACCTCACCGCGCCGGTCGCCTACCGCTGGAAGACCCAGGTCAACGAGAACGCCAAGCAGCACGCGTTCGTGCACGAGCTGCCCGAGCTCGACCACAACGAGATCGTCGCCTGGGACGGCGCAAACGGCGTGGGCGGCTTCAGCGCGGTCTTCCTTCAGGATCGCGACCAGCACCCGCGTCAGCGCGAGCGTGCGGCGCTGACCGCGAAGCTGATCGAGCCGTCCGCCGGCGCGGTGATCACCGTCGAGACGGAGGGGGAGACCAGAACCGAGCGCCTGCTGTGGGCGGTGATGCTCGGCGACCTGGTCTCGCTTCAGCTGGCGGCGCTTCGCGGCGTGGACCCCTCGCCCGTCGACGTCATCGAACGACTCAAGGACGAGCTCGGCCGCCCGTGAGCAGCCGGATCAGCTAGATCTCGACCGGCTCGACGGTGAGATCGCCGCCCGCGTTGCCGGTGTTCACCGTTTCGCGCGGCTCGATGAGGAGCACGTGCGCCTCCTCATCGGCCTTGGGGCAGTGCTCGACGCCGCGCGGGACGACAAACAGCTCGCCTTCGGAGAGCTCGACATCGCGGTCGCGCAGCTGGATCGTGAGCCGCCCGCGAAGCACGAGGAAGAAGTCGTCGGTTTCCTCGTGCTTGTGCCAGACGAACTCGCCGAGGACCTTGACCACGATCAGCTTGTAGTCGTTGAAGTAGCCGACGATCCCGGGCGTGTAGGGCTTGTCGAGTAGCTCGAGCTTCTCGGCCAGGTTGACTTTGTCTTCCATGCGGACAGCTTACGAGGAGTCCGCTGTTGCGCCGGCGAGCTCCGGGCTGACCCGCGGCGGGTCAGGGTCAGGAGAGTTCACGGGGCTCCCTTCGTCGTGTGATTCGATGGCCGTCGAACAGGTAGATCGCGGGAGCGTCGAAACTGAGCGGTGCGGCGTCGGGTCTAGCCGGCCGGAAGCTGGGGAGGGAGCCCGAAGCCGGCGAACGCGTCGGGAGTCAGAAAGGCGGTGACGTCCTTGACCCGATCGCCCTCGAGGGTCAGAACGTCGATCGCATGCGCTGCGTACACCTGCCGCTCCGCGTCCCACCCGTACGTCGCAAACGCAAGCTGGCCGTTTGCCCGCACCGGCACGAAGCGCCAGCGCTCCCTCAGCGGCCCCATGGGCAGAAACGCCCTGATCGCGTCGATCCCACGGAACCAGGTGGAGTACGGAGGCATCGCGAACGTCGCGTCCTCGGCCAGCATGGCGACGATCGCCTCCGCGTCGCCCCTTTCCCAGGCGTCGACGTAGCGCGCGACGAGCTCCCGAACCCGCTCGTCGCCGAGCGACCGCAGGGTCTCCTGCTGGCTGCGCGCTGGAACCCGCTGCTCGACCGCCTTGCGGGCCCGCTGCAGCGCGCTGTTCACCGATGGGACCGTCGTGTCCAGTGACTCGGCCACCTCACGGGCCGAGAACCCCAGCACGTCGCGCAGGATCAGGACCGCGCGTTGCTTGGCGGGCAAATGCTGCAACGCCGCGATGAACGCGAGCTCGACGCTCTCGCGTCGTTCATATGAGGCGTCCGGGGACGCCAAGCCGGCCTCGGGACCGAGCTCCTCGTCGGGGTACGCACCCACCCAGACCGACTCGACGATCGGCCACTCCGAGCCGTCGTGAGGATCTGCGGACGGCCCGTAGTCGACCGGCAGCACCCGCCTCGGCCGTCGCTTGATCAGCGCCAGGCAGCTGTTGGTTGCGATCGTGTAGAGCCAGGTCCGAACGGAGCTACGCCCCTCGAACTGCGCCAGCCCGCGCCAGGCGCGCAGCAGCGCGTCCTGAAGTGCGTCCTCCGCGTCCTGAACCGAGCCGAGCATCCGGTAGCAGTGCGCGTGAAGCTCGGCGCGATGCGGTTCCACGAGCCGGCGGTAGGCGTCCTCGCTGCCGCCTCGAGCTTCCTCGAGGAGCGCACGGTCTCCCACCGGCCCTGTGGTAACCGCGTCCATGCACTAACGACCGGCTTCGAAGCCGAGACTCATCGCCCGCGATGACTTTCGCGGCCGCCGCCGGTGGTTAGATGTGACCGACCCGAAAGGAGGGGCTCGCTTGCGCGAATCGAGACCCCGGAGTGCGGCTTCCAAACCCAGCGTCTCTCAGCGCGCGGCCAAGCCGTACCTGAAGATCACCTGTCAAGTGACGGCCGGCGTGCCGGCAGCCGTCGACGAGGCGTTCCCGGCGCTGTTTGCATGGCTCGGAACCCGTGGCATTGCGCCTTCGGGGCCTCCGTTCATCCGGACGACGGCGGTCGATCGCGGCGGCGAGCCGCTCGAGCTCGAGCTCGCCGTGCAGGTCGATGAGGCTGTGTCGGGCGATGGTGAGGTCGAGGCGGACACGCTGCCGGCGGACCGCTACCTGACTCTGCTGCACGTGGGTCCGTACCGCAGCAGCACCGAGCCGGACCTCGAGGACGCCCGGGCGTCGTTGCTGCGATTCGCGAAGGAGAAGGGCATCGCGTTCGGCACCCTGACCGACCGCGGGGAGGCGCTGGCCTGCTCGGTCGAGCACCTGCGCGTAGGTCCTGCCGAGACCTCCGACTACTCGCGGTGGGAGACGGAGTTCGCGTATCTGATCCTCGATCGTGAGCTGGACGCCTAGGGCAGCTCGGGCCTTCGGCGGACCCGTTTGACCTCGGAGCGACGGCGCTTCTGCTCGAGGCGTCGCTCGCGCGCCGCCCGGTGCGGCTTGGTCGCCCGGCGCCGCCGGCGGGGGCGAAGAGCCGCGGCCACCCGATCGCGCAGTCGAGCCAGAGCGAGCTCCCGGTTGCGGGCTTGACTGCGGCTGTCCTGGGCGACGGCCGTCACCCGCGGGCCGAAGCGGGCGCGAAGTGTCTCCTTCTGCTCGGGGCTCAGTGCGTCCGAGGCGTCGATTTCGAACACCGCCTCGATTCGGGAGGCGGTGACGTTCGCGTGTTGCCCTCCGGGTCCGGAGGACCGGCTGGCTCGCAGCTCGATCTCGGAGTCCGGGATCTCGGTCAGGCGGCTAGTACCTGTACTTGTCGGACTTGTACGGCCCCTCGGCGGGCACGCCGATGTAGGCCGCCTGCTCCGGGGTCAGCTCGGTGAGGCTGACACCAAGCGCGTCGAGGTGAAGCCGCGCAACCTTCTCGTCCAGGTGCTTGGGAAGCACGTAGACGGCGCGGTCGTACTCGTCGTTCTTGGTGAACAGCTCGACCTGGGCGATCGTCTGGTTGGTGAACGAGTTCGACATCACGAACGAGGGGTGGCCGGTCGCGTTGCCGAGGTTCAGCAGTCGCCCCTCGGAGAGCACGATGATCGCGTGGCCGTCGGGGAAGACCCACTTGTCCACCTGCGGCTTGATGTTCACCTTCTCGATCCCAGGCACGCGCTCGAGGCCGGCCATGTCGATCTCGTTGTCGAAGTGGCCGATGTTTCCGACGATCGCCTGGTGCTTCATCCGGGCCATGTGGTCCGCGGTGATCACGTCCCGGTTGCCCGTCGCGGTGATGAAGATGTCGGCAGTCTCCACGACTTCTGCGAGCGTGCGCACCTCCAGGCCCTCCATCGCCGCCTGAAGCGCGCAGATCGGGTCGATCTCCGTGACCACGACTCGTGCGCCTTGGCCGAGCAGCGAAGCCACGCAGCCCTTGCCGACGTCGCCGTAGCCGCAGATCACGGCGAGCTTGCCGCCGATCATCACGTCCGTGGCCCGGTTGAGGCCGTCGATCAGCGAGTGGCGGCAGCCGTAGATGTTGTCGAACTTCGACTTCGTCACGGAGTCGTTGACGTTGATCGCGGGGAAGAGGAGGTCGCCGGTCTCGGCGAGCTGGTACAGGCGGAGTACCCCGGTCGTCGTCTCCTCGGTGACTCCCTTGATGCCCTCCGCGATGCGACTCCAGCGCTGCGGGTCGGCCTCGAGGGAGCGCTGGAGCCGCTCCAGCACCACCTTGAACTCCTCGGACTCGGCCGACTCAGGATCCGGCACCGCGCCGGCACGTTCGTACTCGACACCCTTGTGGACGAGCAGCGTGGCGTCGCCGCCGTCGTCGAGGATCATGTTCGGGCCCTCGCCGTCGGGCCAGCTCAGCGCCTGCTCCGTGGCCCACCAGTACTCCTCCAGGGTCTCGCCCTTCCAGGCGAAGACCGGGATCCCCGCCGCCGCGATCGCGGCTGCGGCGTGGTCCTGGGTCGAGAAGATGTTGCACGACGCCCACCGCACCTCGGCGCCCAGCGCGACGAGGGTCTCGATGAGAACCGCCGTCTGCACGGTCATGTGCAGCGAACCGGTGATCCTGGCGCCCTTCAGGGGCTGCGAGGAGGCGTACTCCTCGCGCGTCTTCATCAGGCCGGGCATCTCGTGTTCGGCGAGGGTGATCTCCTTGCGACCGAAGTCGGCGAGGCCGATGTCGGCGACCTTGTAGTCCTGAGTGGCGACCGTGCTCATGCTTCTCCTGGTGGCGAGTTTTCCCGTTTGAGTGCAGCCAGTCTACGGAGTGGTTGTGGCTCGCGACCCAGCAACCAATCGCGGGCACCTACCCACTAGCCTGCCCCGCGATGAAGGCCATGGTGATGGCGGCGGGGTTGGGCACACGCCTGCGGCCGATCACGTACGAGATCCCGAAGCCGATGGTGCCGGTGGCCAACCGGCCGATCATGGAGCACATCCTCGTGCTGCTCGCGCGCCACGGGCTCGATCGGGTGATCGCCAACCTGCACTGGTTCCCCGAAACGATCACGGGCCGCTTCGGCGACGGCTCGAGCCTCGGGATCGAACTCACCTACTCCTACGAGGACAGTCTGCTCGGCACGGCGGGCGGGGTGAGGAACGTCCGCGAGTACTTCGGCTCCGAGCCCTTCCTGGTGATGGCGGCGGACGCCCTCACAGACGTTGATCTCGCGGCTCTCGCCGACGCCCACCGCGCGAACGATGGAATCGCCACGCTGGCGGTCAAGCGGGTGCGTAACGTGAGCGAGTACGGAGTCGTCGTCACCGGCTCGGACGGGCGCGTTCAGGGCTTTCAGGAGAAGCCGGACCCGGCGGAGGCGCTCTCGAATCTGGCCAACTGCATGATCTACGTGCTCGATCCCGAGGTCTTCGACTACTTCCCGGACAAGCACGAGGTCGACTTCGCGCTTGACGTGTTCCCGGCCCTGCTCGGGCACGACGTGCCCTTCTTCGTGCACGTCACCGACGCCTACTGGAACGACATCGGCTCGCTGCCCGAGTACCTGCAGGGCAACATGGACGCGCTGACTGGGGCGGTGGCCGTAGAGCCCGCGGGCGAGCTCGTCGACGGGGAGGCCGATCTCGCGGCCGGTGACCCCGGCTTCAACGGCCGTGTGCTCGTCGGCGCGGGCGCCGAGATCGATCCGGCCGCGCGCGTCGACGGACCGACGGTGATCGGCCCGGGCGCCCGGATCGGGCCGAAGGCGATGGTCAAGGAGTCCGTGCTCCTCCCGGGCGCCGAGGTCGGGGCGGAGGGCCTGCTCGCCGGCTCGATCGCGGGGCGCCGCGGGGTGCTCGCCTAGGCGCAAGCCGCGGACGCTAGCCTCGAACAATGCTCATGGGTCAGCCAGCGGTTGAGTTCCTCTGGTGGGAGGGGTGTCCCTCCTCCGACGAGGCGCTGGCCGAGTTGCGCGAGGAGATGGAGGCGCTCGGGCTGGACCCGCAGGCCATCGAGGTGCGCCAGGTGAGCACCGACGCGGACGCACGGCGGGAGGAGTTCGTCGGATCGCCGACGATCAGGGTCGACGGCCGCGACATCCAGCCGCCGCGCGACGATCCGATCGGACTAACCTGCCGCGTCTATCGCCTGCGCGACGGTCGCGTCGCTGCACTTCCCGATCGCGAGGACGTGCGTGCGGGCCTCGTCGCGGCGATGGAAGGAGACGACGATGAGCGAAGCTGACGCAGGAGCTGGCGTGGCGCCGAGCCTGGCGCTTCCCGATACGAGCGGGAAGACTCAAACGCTCCCGGCGCCGGGGGAAGCGCCGGCCACCGTCGTCCTCTGGACCTGCAATCACTGCCCGTACGCCCTCGCCTGGCACGACCGCCTGGTTGCCGTCGCCAACGACTACGCCGATCGGGGCGTCCGTTTCCTCGCCGTCAACTCCAACGATCCCGAGCGCTATCCGGCCGACTCGCCCGAGGCGATGCGGGAGCGCGTTGAGCGGGAGGGGTGGCCATTCCCGTATCTGTGGGACGAATCCCAGGAGTCCGCAAGGGAGTGGGGGGCACAAACGACGCCTCACCTGTTCGTGCTCGATTCCGAGTTGCGCCGTCGGTATGAGGGCGCGCCCGACGCCGACCACCGCGACCCCTCGCTCAACGCCGGCTGGCTGCGCGACGCGCTCGATGCCGTGCTCGCCGGTTCCGATCCGCCGCAGGAGCGCACCGAACCGGTCGGGTGTTCGATCAAGTGGCGCACATGACCACTGACGGCACCTGTCTCTCGCGACACCTGAAGGTGTCGCGCCGGAATACCTCGTGACCATGCGCCGGCGGCTGGTCCGCGTGCCGGGATCCTCCGCCAACCTCGGGCCCGGCTACGACGTCCTGGCGGCAGCGCTGTCGATGCACCTGGAGCTGGAGGTCGCGGAGGCGGACGAGTTCGCCGTCGACGCCGGCGGCGACGCCGTTCCGACCGGTCGCGACAACCTGTGCGTGCGTGCCTTCGAGGCGCTGCATTCAGCAGACGGCCTGCGCTTTGAGATCCGCAGCGAGATCCCGCTTGCCCGCGGACTGGGCTCCAGCGCAGCCGCCATCGTGGCCGGGCTGATGGCCGCCGACCACCTCTACGAGCTCGGCTTGTCTCGCGACGACATCTACGCGCGCGCCGTCGAGCTCGAGGGGCACCCCGACAACGTCGGAGCGGCGCTCTACGGCGGGTTTGTCCTCTGCCCCGCTGCGGACGGCGCCGGCTCGTCGACTCCGCCGCCCGTCCGCCTGAACCCACCGGAGGGGGTCGAAGCGGTGGTCGTCGTGCCGGAGGATGAGGTCGCGACCACAGACGCACGCGCCGCGATGCCGGCCGAGGTGCCGGTGGGGGACGCCGTGTCGAACGTGGCCGCGGCGGCGCAGCTCGTGCTCGGAATCGAGCGCTCCGACCTGACGCTGATCGGCCGCGGCCTGGCGGACCGCCTCCACCAACCCGCCCGTCGACCGCTCTATGAGCGCTCGATGGAGCTGGTGGGGAAGGCGACCGACCTCGGCGCCATCGGCGCCACGATCTCGGGTGCGGGCCCGAGCGTGTTGCTGTGGTGCTTCTGGCAGGACACGGGCAAGGTCACCCAGGCGGCCGAGCAGGCGGCCGGCGACTGGGCAGAGGTCATGCGCGCCCCGTTCTCGCCGCTGGGCGCGGACGTTCCGGAGCTCTAGGCTGAACCGCGTGGCCGAGGCTCTGCTCTTTCACCATGCCCACGGACTCACGCAGGGATCCCGGTCCTTCGCCGACGAGTTGCGCGCCGCCGGACACCACGTCCACGTGCCGGATCTTTACGAGGGGAAGACATTCAGCGACCTCGCCGACGGTGTCGCCTACGCCGAGGAGGTCGACTACGACACGATCATCGAGCGCGGTCGCTCCGTCGCGAACGACCTGCCCAACGAGTTGGTCTACATCGGCTTGTCGCTTGGCGCGCTGCCCGCTCAGGCGTTGGCTCAGACCCGGCCGGGTGCTACCGGCGCGGTCCTACTCGGCGCCTGCAACCCGGTTTCGGAGTTCAGCCCTGAGTGGCCCGAGGGCGTTGCCCTGCAGATCCACGCGATGGAGGGCGACGAGTGGATCGAGCTCGATGTCGCCCGCGAACTGGAGGCGGCTCTCGCCGGTGCGGAGCTGTTTCTCTATCCCGGCGATGGCCACCTGTTCGCCGACGAGGACCTCTCCGACTACGACCCGCAGGCAGCGGTGTTGTTCAAAGAGCGCGTGCTCAGGTTCCTCGACGACGTCGCGTAGGCGCAGGTTCGGCCTTCTCAGCCGAGCCGGCCGAGCTGGGTGAGGATCGAGACCGAGTCCGAGTACACGTCCTTGGGCTTGACGAGGCCGTTGGAGAAGGCGGCCGGCGACTGGGCAGAGGTCATGCGCACCCCGTTCTCGGCGCGGGGCGCGGACGTTTCCGGAGCCGGCGAGTCGCTGGAGGTCGAGTCAACGGCCATTCGGAACCCCGTCTCGGGCGCAGAGGTGCATCCGGGGGCGATCCTCCCCGAGGGGATCGTCTTCAAGCGGGGCGATTTCGGAGCCTCGACGACGTTCCGCGTGAGCGACGGCATCAGCTTCGAGCACGCGGGCCAGTACACCGCGGTCGCTCCGTTCGACTATTCGGGTCCCTGACCGAGTCCGTTCGGCTAGCCCAGGAGACCGAGCTGGGTGAGGATCGAGACCGAGTCCGAGTACACGTCCTTGCGCTTGACGAGGCCGTTGGAGAACGGGATCACGTCGACGCCGTCCCAGCTGATCGCCTTGCCGGTCGCCTCGGCGACCAGGTCGCCCCGCCGCATCTCGTTTGCGTGCGTGGCGGTGGCGGTCCACTCCTGCACCACCAGACCGTCGCGACAGTACGTCCGCCGGCCCTCGAAACGGATATCGGGCCACGTCTCGAAGATCGAACCGATGTGGTCGCGGACTGCCTCTCCCTCGGCGCGCTCGCCGGCCGTGTGGTTGCAGAACACCATGTCGGGCGCGTGCATCGCCATGATCGCGTCGAGGTCGTGGGCGTTCCAGGCGTCGTTGTAGCGGACGATCGCCTGCTCGAGCGCCTGGGGGGAATCGGCGTCGCTCATCTGCTCCATTCCTCCTTTTGAAGGTCCGCGATCCGCTCCGCGATCGCGAACGTCGTCAGGTTCGTGTTGGTGCGGGGAATCGTCGGCATGATCGATGCGTCACAGACATAGAGGTTCTCGATCCCGTGGACGCGCCCTGCGCCGTCGACCACCGCGCCGCGGTCTTCGGCCGAGCCGACGCGGCAGGTTCCGACGGGGTGGAAGTAGCCGCGGACGTTCTCGCGGATGAACGCATCGACGGCCTCGACCTCGGGGCCCGGCACGACCTCGCCCTCGATCAGCGAGTCGAGGGTCTCGGTGGCGGCCATCCGCCGCGCCAGGTCGACGCCTTCGGCGAGGATCTCCAGGTCGCGGCCGTGAGGGTCGGACAGGTACCCCAGATCGACGTCCGGGTGGGCCTCGGGATCGCGGCTGCGAAGCCGGACGCGCCCGGTGGAGCGCGGCTTCATCACGTAGGGCGTGAGCTGGACCCGCCAGGCTCCGTGGGCGGCCGCCGCGGCGCCCCTGCGACCGACCGGGTCCGGGCCCGTCAGGCCCTCGACGTCGGGCGCCGCCCAGCTCACCAGGTGCAGGTCCCAGGTCCCCGGCTCGCAGAGCGCGCTCGCCGCCTTGACCAGCACTCCACTTCCGAACATGCGCCCGCCGCCGGCCTTCTCGTTGAGCCGGTCCTTCAGCTCGGCGCCCGGCCGGAAGATCAGCACGACCCCGAAGTGGTCGCGGAGGTTGGCGCCAACGCCGACCAGGTCGGCGCCGACCGCGATCCCGTGCTCGCGCAGATGCTCGCCGGGGCCGATCCCGCTCCGCATCAGGATCAGCGGCGAGCCGAAGCTGCCCGCGCTGACCACCACCCGGTCGGCCGCGAGCTCGAGGGTGTCTCCTCCCTGGACTGCGTCAACGCCCACCGCGCGATTCCCGTCCAGCCGCACCCTGTCGACGATCGTCTCGGCGACCACGGTGAGGTTGTCGCGCTCGCGCGCGGCGTCGAGGTAGGCGAACGCCGAGTTCAGCCGGACCGAAGGCCGAGCGTTGACCGGGACGATGGCCGCGCCCAGCGGACGTTCGTGGTCGTTGAAGTCGTCGATCGCCTCGATCCCGGCCTCGGGCGCCGCCTCGAGCACGGCGTGAGCCCACGGCGAGAGCTCGGGCTCCTCCATCGCCCTGGCGCCGATCGTGGAGTGCGCCCGGCGCAGGCAGGGCTCGAGCGTCGCGAAGCTCCACCGCGGATCGAAGGCGGACCATTCGTCGTAGTCGCCGCGGCTGCCCTCGCCGACGAAACAAGCGTTGTGGGCCGAGCAGCCGCCGATCACTCTGGCCCTGGCGAGGGACAGCTCGCCGCCCGGTTCCCAGTCGTGGCTGTCGGGCGGAGTCCGCGGATCGACCAACTCCTGCGGCCAGCTGCCCGCCGCATACGGCCCGTAGTCCGGGCCTGCCTCGACGAGGCAGACGGAACGCTCTGAGTCCTCGCTGAGGCGGGCCGCCAGCACGCAGCCCGCGGTCCCCGCGCCGAGGATCAGGTCGTCGTATCGCGCGCCCATGCGGCGGGCTGGGGCTCCTCGATCACGGGCTTGTGCTCCTCCGCCGGGGGCTCGGGCACGGCCCGCTCCGTCGGCGGCTCGGGCTCGGCGGGCGCGGCACCACCGTCCGCGGCGGGCTGCGGCTGTGCGACCCGCCGCCGCGCCGCCCTCTGCGCCGGGACGAGTTCGGCGCTGAGCTCGTCGAGGCGGGTCAGGAGCTCATGCTTGGACAGGCGGCGGAGGATCTCGCCGGTCAGCGAGAGGTAGTCGACACCGCGGTCCGGCCTGTAATCGAGGATCGGGACGGCCCGCTCGGCCGACTCCGCGTACGCGATGGACTGGCGGATCACGGTGCGGAAGACCTTGGCACCGAATCGGTCGCGTAGCGCCTCGAGAGTCTGGCGGGCGTGCTTGGTGCGCATGTTGGCGATGTTCAGCACGACCCCGAGCAGCTCGAGCTGGGGGTTGAGCGAGTCGCGGGCCAGCGCCGCGACCTCCATTGCCTGTTCGACGCCCTGCAGCGAGAAGTACTGCGCCTCGGTCGACAGGATCGCGTGATCGGCGGCCACCAGCGCGTTGACGGTCAGCAATCCGAGCGTCGGCGGGCAGTCGATGAGGATGAGCTCCCGGTTGCGCTTGAGGTCCATCAGCGCGCTGCGGAGCGTGACCTCGCGGCCGATCTTGCCGGCCAGCGCCAGCTCGGCCTCCGCCAGCGTGAGGTTCGCCGGGATCACCTGGCCGTGAACGGCCTCGGCGGCTCGAGCCTTCCCCTGAAGGACGTCAGCCAGGGTCGGCTCGACGTTGGCGTCGGTGTCGAAGTAGTCCGAGAGGTTCCCCTGCGGATCGGCGTCGACCACGAGCGTGTCGACATCGAGGCGCGCGAAGACGTCGGCGAGGTTCCGCACCAGCGTCGTCTTGCCGGTGCCGCCCTTCTGAGATAGGACCGCAATCGTTTCCGCCACGGGCCGACTCTATAATCCCCGCCCACTTGTCCCCGTCGTGCGCCCGCTCGAAGAAGGCGCGGTAACCGGGAGGTCCAGTTGCATAGCGATTCCCCGCATCGCCGTCCCGCGGCGCCCGATCCCAGCCCGCGGCAACAGGGCGCCGCAGCGCGCCGTTACTCACCTGAGCTTCCTTGGCGCCCGCGCGTCTCTCCGCCGAGTGTCGAGGACAAGGACGCGTGCGCGATCTATGCCTCGGTGCGCAAGAACGGGACGGCCAGCCGCGAGCCGGTCGCTCAGGCCCTGTCGAACCTCCAGAAGATGCTTCACCGTGCCGGCAACGTGGACGGCGAGGGCGACGGCTGCGGGGTGATGGTCGACCTACCGCGCAAGATCTGGGCCGAGGAGGTCCGCAAGGACGGCCACAACCCGGCCCTCGCTCTCGATCCTGCGTTCGCCGTCGCGCACGTCTTCATCGAGCGCTCCGCCGAGGTCGACCGGGCCAAGCACGACGCGCGCGAGATCCTCGCCGCCGGGGGGTTCCGGATCCTCGCCGAGCGCGACGGCGTCGTGAACTCGCCCGCGCTGGGAGCGACCGCCCGCGAGGAGGAGCCGCACTTCTGGCAGCTCGGCGGCTTGGTCGCCGACGCCGACAACCGCGACCGCGTCCTCTTCGAGCTGCTGAACGAGCTCGAGGACCGCCTCGACGTCCATCTGCCCTCGTTCTCGGCTTCGACCTGCGTCTACAAGGTGATGGGCGCTCCGCGCGTGCTCGGCGCGTACTACCCCGATCTCACCGATGAGCGCTTCGAGACGGTCGCGGCGTTCGGCCACAACCGCTACTCGACCAACACCTGGCCCTCGTTCAAGCGCGTCCAGCCGTTCTCGATCCTTGGCCACAACGGCGAGATCAACACCATCGCGCAGCTTCGGCAGGAGGCGAAGATGCTCGGGGCGCCGATCCGACCGGGGGCGTCCGACTCGCAAGACCTCAGCCGGACCATCGACACGTTGATTCGCGTTGAGGGCCTGTCGCTGGGCGAGGCGATGGAGGCGGTGGTCCCGCCGATCGTCAACGAGGTCCGGTCGCTGCCAGACGACCTGCACCCGTTCTACATGTACCTGCGCCAGGCCATGGGCCCGTTCGCGCAGGGCCCGGTGGCGCTGATCGCGCGCCACGACGACGAGTGCGTGTTCTCGGCCGACGCCATGGGCCTGCGGCCGTTGTGGAAGCTCGAGACCGCCGCCGACTTCATCTTCAGCTCGGAGCCCGGCGTCGTCGGGTGTGAGGAGATGGTCAGCGAGCCCACGCCGCTGGGGCCGGGCGAGAAGTTCATGGTCACCATCGACCGTGAGCGGCGCGCCGCACGCCTCTGGGAGCACGTCGACATGCAGCGCGAAGTCGCGCGACGCTGGCTCGAGCGCACCCGCGCCGACGCCGCGGGCCCCTACGACCGGGCCCTGACCACGGGGGGTCCGCTCGAGGGCACCGACATTCCGGGCTACACGTCAGCCGGGCCGGCCGAGCCCGTCAAGGTGGACGACTCGATCCTCGCCGGGTTCGGCTGGCAACGTGACGACGTCAAGCTCGTCCAGCAGATGGCCTCGAACGGGGCCGAGCCGATCGGCTCGCTGGGCTACGACGGGCCGCTGGCTGCGCTCTCGCCCGAGCGCCAGAACCTCGCCGACTACTTCAAGGAGACGGTGGCTGTGGTCACCAACCCGGCGATCGACCGCGAGCGAGAGCTGGAGCACTTCTCCACCCGGGCGGTGTTCGGGCGCCGGCCCTCGCTTCACGATCCGGCCACGGACACCCGCACGGTCGAGACCTCGTTCCCCGTCCTGCTCGGGGGCCATCACGACCTCGCTCCGATGTCGGACAAGACCTACCGGGAGATCGCGCGCGACAACCACACCTTCCTGCTGGAGGATCTCTGGGAGGACTTTCGCGGTCGAGCTTCCGCGCTCGACACCGCGTTGCTCGAGTCGGAGAGCACCAAGGGGGCGATCGAGCGCATCCGCCAGGAGGCGGTGAAGAAGGTCCGGGACGGGGCCGAGCTGCTGGTGCTGACCGACCGCGTCGTGTACGACGGCGAGCGCCGCTACCTCGATCCACACCTGGCCACGTCGGCCGTGGACCAGGCGCTGAAGAGCTACAGGGTCGCGGCCGGGGAGGAGAACCTCCGCCGCCGCTGCTCAATCGTGCTGCGTTCGGCGGCGCTGCGCAACGTGCACGACGTCGTCCTCGCGCTGGGGCTGGGCGCCAACGGCGTCTGCCCCTACGTCCTGCTCGAAGTGATCTGCGTCGACGACTACGCCGCCGACGTCAACAACATCTGCTCCGCGCTCCGCAAGGGCATCGAGAAGGTGATCTCGACGATTGGCATCCACGAGACGCGCGGCTACGCACGCCAGTTCTCATCGATCGGGATCAAGCCCGAGCTGGCCGAGATCTTCGGCACCGAGGCCTTCGCGGCCTCCGAGCAGGGCGGGACCGGCTTCGCCGACCTCGACGCTGACACCGACGAGCGTCAGCGGATCCTGCGCGGCGAGGAGACGGGCGCGAAGCCCGCCAAGACGTTCCGCTTCTACCCCAAGGTCTACAAGGCGGCGATCGCGGCGGCAAACGGCACGGCCGACTATGAGGACTACTCGAGCAAGGTGCGCGGCCTCGAGGCCGAGAGTCCGATCTCGATGCGCCACATCATGGGCCTGAGGTCTGATCGCGACCCGGTCGATCCCGACTCGGTCGACGTCGGCATCGGCCATCACGGCTACCCGCTGGTGATCTCCTCGATGAGCTTCGGCTCGCAGTCCGAGCCGGCGTTCCGCGCCTACGCGGAGGCGGCGAAGGCGATCAACATCCTGTGCATCAACGGGGAGGGGGGAGAGATCCAGGACATGTACGGCCACTACCGCAAGTGGCGTGGCCAGCAGGTCGCTTCTGGCCGCTTCGGCGTCTCGGCCGAGATGCTCAACTCCTCCTACGTCGCCGAGATCAAGATCGGACAGGGCGCGAAGCCCGGCGAGGGGGGACACCTGCCGGGCAAGAAGGTGTCGGAGAAGGTCGCCGCTGCGCGCAACGCGTCGCCCGGCACCGACCTGATCTCGCCCTCCAACAACCACGACCTCTACTCGATCGAGGATCTCGCCGAGCTGATCGACGAGCTCAAGACCGTCAACCCCGACGTTCGCGTGTCGGTCAAGGTCCCGGTGGTGCCGAACGTCGGCACGATCGGATTGGGAATCGCGAAGGCCGGCGCTGACATCATCACCCTGTCGGGATTCGAGGGCGGCACCGGCGCCGCTCGCCAGCACGCGCTGCGCCACGTGGGGCTGCCCTCGGACATCGGCACGCGTCTCGTCCACCGGGCGTTGATGGAGGCCGGGATCCGCAATCGCGTCGAGATCTGGGCGGACGGCGGCTATCGCCACGCCTACGACGTGGTGAAGCTCCACTGCATGGGCGCCAACCGCGTCGCCTTTGGCACTCTGGCGATGGTGTCGCTGGGCTGCACGATCTGCCGCGGCTGCCAGCTCGACACCTGTCACGTCGGGATCGCGACCCAGATCGAGACCGAGCAGGAGGCTCAGGAGCACGGGCTCAAGAAGTTCACGCCGCAGGCCGTCGACGGGGCCGCGGAGAGCTGCGCGCGCTTCTTCCAGTCGATGGGCGAGGAGGTCAAGCGGGTCGTCGCCGAGCTCGGATACGAGCGCGCCCAGGACCTGATCGGGCGCTACGACCTGCTGGAGCAGGTCGGTTTCGCGGAGCGTCTGGACCTGGCGGAGCTGATCACTCCGCTCGAGGAGTTCCTCGACCTTGAGCCGGTCGACCTGCCGGTGGCCGAGGAGGTGATGGCCGAAGCGCGCGCCGAGGCCGGCCTGGTGGTGGCGCGGCCGATCCGGATGGAGCCGAAGCAGGCGTCGGCCGAGATCGCGGCGCTGGCCGACGACGTCTGCGGTGGCAAGGTCGTCCAGCAGGCGTTTCCCCGCGCGACGAGCGCGAGCGATCGCGTGCTCGGCACCGAGCTGGCGGGAGCGCTCGCCCGGGGGCGGATCTACGGCGACGTTCCGGAGGGATCCGACGACGTGCTCGCCGAGCTGTCGTTCAACGGCGGCTCCGTCGCGGGCCAGGGGTTCGGGGCGTTCAATTCCTGGGGCGTGGTCGTGCGTGTCGAGGGCGGGGCCCAGGACGGCGTCGGCAAGACGATGCTCGGCGGCACGGTGTCGATCCTCAAGGGCCGCGGCGCGAATGGCGAGCGCATCAACGGCTCGGTCGGAAAGTCGTTCGCCTACGGCGCCCAGCGCGGGCGCCTGTTCGTCCAGGGCTCAGCCGACTCGCGCTTCTGCATCCGGCTCTCGGGCGCGGACGTGGTGCTTGGCGGAGAGCCCGCCGAGCCCCTCTATGACGCGCGCGGCTGCATCGTCGACCGCGCCAACGCCAAGGGCTTTGCGTTCGAGTACATGACCTCGGGCCGGGCCGTCGTGCTCGGCGACATCGGCCCGTGGGCGTGTTCCGGGATGTCGGGGGGACGCGTCTACGTCCGCATCAACGCGGACTGGAGCCTCGACCGCGCTGCGATCGAGCGACGGCTGGGCGAGGGCGCCAAGATCGACCTGGAGGAGCTCGACGCGGAGGGCGTGCTGGACGTCCAGGACCTCCTCGGCCACTACGCCGACGAGCTGCGGGCGACCGATCAGAACGAGGAGGCCGAGCGCGTGATGGACCTGGCCGGCGACGCCAGCGACCACTTCCTCATGATCGTGCCGCACAGGGTGCAGGCGGACCCGAACATCTCCACGGAGTAGGGCGCGGCCCCGGGTGTCGCGGGCCGCCAACGGCGGTTGGCTGGGTAAGGGAATCGGCCGGCGGAATTTCGGCGCGCTGGCGCGTTTGTCACGCATACCGTGACAAAGGCGCCAGTAAGACCGAGTTGGGGCCCTGCCCCCTCCCTACCAAGCCCCGGTGCGCATCGGGTTGCGGGAACGCTCAGGCTTCCAGGACGTACAGCCGGTAGCGCCCGATCTCTAGCTCGTCACCGTCCTGAAGCGGCGCCCATTCGACCCGCTCGCCGTTGACGAACAGGCCGTTGAGGCTGCGGTCGTCGAGAGCGCGCAGCTGGCCCTCGGGCGTGAGGACGATCAGGGCGTGTCGGCGGGAGACGGTCGGGTCGTCCAGGCGCAGGTCGGCGGCCCCGCTGCGGCCGATCCGCGTCCATCCCTCCTCGATGCGCAACGTCGTCAGCTCGCCGTCGTCCTCGTAGGCGAGATAGCACCCGGGCGAGCCGGCGATGTCGGCTCGCGCCTCGTGCAGCCACGCCGGCGGTTTGGGCGCGATCGACATCGCGCCTGCGTCCACTGTGGGCTGGTCGAAAATCGAGGCACGGCGAAACTGCGTCCCGCCGCACGCGGGGCAGGTCGGCAGCGAGTCGAGGGCATCGAGCGAGAGCGCGTAGCCGCAGCCGAGGCAGATGAGCGACCCCGCACCGGCGAACTCCACAGCCTCTCCGGACTCGTGGAGCTCGGGCGGTGGGGATGCGCTCTCGGTCAGCATGGGGGCCGCGGTCAGCACGGGGGCCGGCTACCCGCCTTGTGACGATCTTAACGTTCTGAACTCAAGGCGGCAGTCGAGTTGTCCAGTTCGTCCGGAAATTGCGGGCTTTGACGGCGGTCGAAGGCGTTCTGGGTGCGAATAGAATCGCCGCGGGATGGGCCCGGTCTCCGCAACCACCACGATCGACGCGCCCCGCGAGCGCGTCTGCGAGTTGATCTGCGACCTGTCGCTGCGCCCCGCCTTCACCGATCACTTCCTGTCCGAGTACCGCCTTCAGCGACTCGATCCTGTCGGCGTTGGGGCCTCCGCTCGTTTCCGGCTCGGCGACTCCAGCAAATGGATGGAGAGCGTCGTCGTCGAGATCGACGACGCACACATGGTTCGCGAGGGGGGCAGAGGCGGGCGAGGGAATCGGGTGCGCTGCTACACGGTCTGGGAGCTGGTCGAGGGCCCTTCGCCCGAGATCTGCGAGGTGACGGTCACGTTCTGGACAGAATCCGATCACCCGGTGGACCGCATCAAGGAGCCACTCAAGGGGTCGAGATGGTTCACGCGGGGGTGGCGGCGAGCGCTCGCGCGACTCAAGTCGGTGGCGGAGTCGGAGGCGCCCGTCGAGCGCCTGGCGGTCGCCGGCGCAGACCGGCTCTGACGCGAAGCCAGCGCATATGCTTCCCCGCGTGATCCGCAGTCGCCTCGCCGCAATCGCCCTGCTCGCGGCGCTCAGCGCCCTTGCGCTGACCCTCGCCGCCTGTGGCTCCGAGGAGGAGACCGTGGTGGTCGAGGGCCAGCCGGCGGAGCTTGGAGAGCTCGCCTACAACATCCAGCTCACCCGGTTCTTGAATCCCGACGACGTCGAGGACGCCGAGTACGTGCTTGGACAGCCCGACCCTCCGGCCGGCCAGTCGTACCTCGGCGTCTTCCTGACGATCACCAACGAGAGCAAGGACGAGCCGCACCAGTCGGCGCAGGGCTACACGGTTGTCGACACGGTCGGAAACGAGTTCGAGCCCGCTGACACCGACAGCCCGTACGCCCTCGACATCGGCGCCGAGGTGGCCGGGGAGAGCCAGCTGCCGGTTCCGGACTCCACCGCCGCCACGGGGCCCAACCAGGGAGCGATGCTCCTGTTCCTCGTCGACGACACTGTCTCTGAGAACCGACCGCTCGAACTCGAGATCGACTCTCCCGACGGGTCGGGCGTCGTCGAGCTGGACATCTAGCCCAGGCCTGCGGAGAGGACTTGGGAGGCGATCGGGGCTGCGATCTCGCCGCCGTCGCCCTCGGCGTTTACCACCATCACGCCGATCGCCAGGCGCGGGTCACGGGCGGGTGCGAACGCCGTGAACCACGCGTCGAGCTCCTGCTCGGGCTCATCGCCCGAAGCCGGGTCGCGCGAATCTTGCCCCGGCTGAAGAGCCTTCGGCCCCAGCTCGGCGGTGCCGGTCTTCCCCGCCACCTGCACGTTCGGCAGGTCGGCGGCGACCCCGGTCCCGTTCTCGACCACGCCGATCATCAGGTCGCGCACGGTCGATGCGGTCTCCTTGGAGGTCACGCGCACCGCTCGGCCCTTCGGCTGCAGCTCGGGATCCTTGGCGATTGGCGTCGGCTTGCGCATTCCGCCCGACGCGATCACCTGCGAGACGGTCGCCAGCTGAAGCGGCGTCGCGAGCACCCGACCCTGGCCGATGGCGCTCTCTCCGACCTCGACGCTGTCGGAGATGTCCGGTGGGATCGTGCTCGGCGGCGGCTCGACCACCGCAGTTGTCGCCTTGTCATAGAGCTGTGGCGGTGAGTTGAAGCCGAACTTCTCCGCCGTCTCCACGAGCAGCTCGCCGCCGACCTCGACGCCCAACGGCGCGAAGACGGTGTTGCACGAGTTGGCGAAGCTCTGGGCGAACGTCCCACCGCACGGGGCATCGTGGGAGTTAGCGATCTCGCGGCCGATGTCGCTGTTGGAGGTCTCAACCGGGAACGTGTCGGAGAGCTTGACCAGGCCCGCGTCCAGGGCGGCCACCGTGGTGATCACCTTGAACGTCGAGCCCGGCGGCTGGGGAGCCGAGAACGCGATGCCGGCCAGGGCGAGCACCGAGCCCTTGCGCGCGTCGATTACGGCGACCCCGCCGTAGAGGTTGCCGAGGGCCGTCACCGCCGCTTCCTGCAGCGCCGGGGCGATCGTGGTCCGGACCGGCTCGCCCGGCTGCGGCTCGCTCGACGCCAACACCCTCCCGGCGCGGAGCGATCCCGCTTCGCCGGCGCGGACGGCCAGCAGCTGACCTCCCGGAATGCCTGCGAGGCGATCGTTGAACGCGAGCTCCAAGCCGGAGTTGCCCGTCAGCGAACCCGGGGGAAAACCCTCGGTCGCCATCGCCCGCTCTTCTTCGGCGGGCGGCGCGCCGACCTCGCCCACCACCGCGCTGGCGCCGGAGACCGGCTGTAACCGCGCCGCGGCCGGTCCCTCGGCCAGCGGGGTGCCGTCGCCGGCCAGAATGGGCGCTCGGTCCGGCGCGCGGGTGCGGCGCGTCAGGGTCTCGCCCGGCTCGAGCTCCGGGAAGACCATGTGCGGCTCCCACGCCACTCCCTCCTCGTCAGCCGGCAGCGCGAGGTCACCGCCGAGGTCGCCGAAGGCGTGGGTGTCCAACTGCATCGCCACGAGCCGGACGTCGTCGCCACGGGACTCCCCGTCCTGTGCTTCACCCGCGGTCACCCTCTTGATCGTGGCTGTCTCATGGGCATCGGCGTAGGCGCGCTCGAAGTCCTGGAGCGTGTACTTCTCCTGCGCGTCGCCGGTCAGCTCGGCGTACATCGCCTCGGTTTCCCCGCGCTCCCAGGCGTCGACAAACCGCTGCGCGGCGGAGGAGTCCCGGCCCGCGCCCGTGACGACGCCGGCTGTGAACGCGACCAGCGCGATGGCGACCACGGGGGCCGCACGGGTGAGCTTTCGGCGGCGGCGCTCGGCCGCGGGAGTGATCGGGCTCAAGCCCCCGCTGCCAGTCCGCTAGCTTTGCCCACCCCGCCCCGGGGATGCCCTGACCCTCGAACCGTCACGCCCGAAAAGGTAGTCCGTTCGGCGCCGCGAGCATGCGCGTTGGGCGGCCGCTAGCGGGCGTCTTGCGGACAAGCCGGTGAGCATCGTCGACATCTTCATCGTCGCCTTCACGGTCGCCCTGGCGGCGTTCGGTTACGAGCGCGGCCTGCTCGGCAGCGCGCTCCCGCTGGCCGGATTCCTCGGCGGTGCGGCCCTTGGAGCACGGATCGGCGAGGCGCTGCTGGCCGAGGGGGCCGAGTCCGAGTACGCGCCGCTCGTTGCGGTCGCGGGTGGCGTCCTCCTCGGGGCGTTCGTCGCCGTCGCGCTGGACAGTGTGGCTCGGCTCCTGCGCGCGCGCATGGCGCAGGCGGGGGGGCTGCGCGTGCTCGATGGGATCGGCGGAGCAGCCCTGCTCGCGGTCCTCGCGCTCTCGCTCGCCTGGGCCTTCGGCGCCGTGGCGCTGAACACGCCGGGACCCGACACCCGCCAGCTGCGGGAGGCGATGCAGCGATCGACGATCCTCTCGGCGCTGAACGACATCGTGCCGCCCTCGGGCCCGTTGCTGAACGTGCTGCGGCGAATCGACCCCCGGCCGGAGGTGCGTGGACCCGAGGCGGACGTGGGACCGCCGGACCCGGGCATCGCCACCGATCCCGACGTGCAGCGCGCGGGCGCGAGCACGGTGAAGGTTCTCGGAACCGCTTGCGGACTCGGCGTCGAGGGCTCCGGCTGGATTGCGGGTCCGGAGCTCGTCGTCACCAACGCACACGTCGTCGCGGGCGAGGACGACACCACGGTGACCCCGCCCGAGGGCGGCGAGCTTGGCGGCGAGGCGGTGCACTACGACCCGGCAAACGATCTGGCGGTGCTCCAGGTCGACGGATTGTCGGCGCCCGCGCTGCCACTCGTGCCATCCCCGGAGCGCGGAACCGAAGCCGCCGTCCTGGGCTACCCGGAGAACGGACCGCTGACGGCGACACCCGCCCGCCTGGGCCGTACCGGTGCGGTGATCAGCGAGGACTCCTACGGCCGCGGGCCGGTGCGGCGCACGATGACCTCGTTCCGCGGCCCCGTTCGACATGGCAACTCCGGCGGTCCCGCCGTGGATGCCGCCGGCCGCGTGCTGACGACGGTGTTCGCCGCGGCCGTCGGCGACGGGCCGACCAGCGGGCTCGGCGTGCCCAACGACGTGGTAGCGGAGGCGCTGGAGGGCGATCTGGCGCCCACCGACACGGGCCCGTGTGCCGCGTGAGCTACCCTGACTGAAGGGTGGAGGCCACGTCGACAGAGCTGGAGCCTGCGCGCGGAGAGGCCCGTCCAACCAAGGTCTGCCCTGACTTTCACGCTGCGGTGGAGCTGATCGGAAAGCGCTGGGCCGGCGCGATCGTCTGGGCGCTCGCCGAGCGCCCGCACTACTTCGCCGAGCTCGCACAGGCGGTACCCGGACTGTCGGATCGTTTGCTCTCCCGGCGCCTGCGCGAGCTCGAGGCCGAGGGCCTCGTCGAGCGCTCGGTACACCCCGGGTCGCCCGCCCGCGTCAGCTACGCGCTCACCGAGAAGGGTCAGGCCCTGGAGCCCGCGCTGCGCGAGCTGCGCAGCTGGGCGAAGCGCTGGAACGGCTCCGACTGCTGAGCGTCGTCGTGCGGTGAGAGGGCGTCCTCTGGCCGCGCCTTGAGCTGCAGCTCGTAGCGCTGGTAGATGATCTCCTCGCGTCCCCAGCGCGGCGCGGGATCCTCCCACACGACCTCGAACCCGTGCGAGCGGTAAATGCGGGCGGCCACCGAGAGCTCGCTGAATGTCTCGAGGCTGAGACGCTCGTAGCCGATCTCATCCGCCGCGGCCATCAGCTCGGCGACCAGCCTGCCCCCGAGCCCGCGGCCGCGCAGGCTGGGATCGAGCACGAACCACCGCAGCGTTCCCTCGCCGTCGCCCTCGTCCGTCAGCGCGAGACTGCCTTGGATCCCGGCCACTCCTTCGACGAGCCAGATCCGCTCGCGCTCCGTCGGAAAGCCTCGGATCGCGGCCCGCGAGACGCTCGCCGCGACGTGGCCCTCGAAGGTCGGGTCGAGTCCGTACTCGCGCGAGTAGAGGTTGCCGTGCAGCTTGACGATCGCGCCCAGGTCCCCGGGCCAGAGGTCGCGACGCACTATCGGTTCGGTGGTCATGCGGGAGCGAGCGCCGTGCGCACGCGCGGGTCCGGGATGGCGGTCTCCGCCGGCGCCAGCGGCGCCGGGCCCGCGTGACAGCGAAGCAGCGCGCAGAGCTCGGCCGTCCGCTTGAATGGATCGGCGAGGAGCCCGCCGTCTCGCAGGCAGAGGGCGGCCTCGACGACACCGTCGCGCTCTGCGACCAGGTGCGGTGCCTCCGTGAGGCGCCGCGACTCGAGCTGGGCCAACCGCTTGAGCGCGGCCGTGTCGTCGGGAGTGGCCAGACGGAGCGTGATCTCGCTCCTCCAGCCAGGCGCTCTGCGCCGGTCGGCCGCTTGCGGTGATCGAAGGAACGATGCCATGGCGCCATTGTCCTCGGCAGTAGCAATCTATGCAAGATGTTGTTGTCACCAGATCAATCGTGATCTACGATTAATCATCCAGCACTAACGGCATCGGCCCTTCACCATCGAGCTTCGCCAGCTGAGATACGCCGAGGCGGTCGCCAGGCACCGTCACTTCACTCGCGCCGCCGATGAGCTTCACGTCGCCCAGTCGGCGCTCTCACATCAGATCAAGCGCCTGGAGGCCGAGCTTGGGACGGAGCTCTTCGAGCGCACCAGCCGGAGCGTGGTGCCCACCGAGGCCGGGGAGGCGCTGGCAGCACGGGCGCGACGAATCCTCTCCGAGGTCGACGGCGTTCGCGGCGAGCTCGACGAGCTTCGCGGGCTCGTGCGCGGGCGCGTCTCCATCGGCGCCCTGCTGCCCGCCGGCGGACTGGACGTCCCGCGGCTTCTGGTTCAGTTCAGCGAGGCCTTCCCGGGGATCGAGGTGGCGCTGCGGGAGGGCACCGCAGGGGACATGCTGAGTTACCTGGCCGCCGACGAGGTCGACGCCGCCTTCTCGCTGCTCGCGGCCGAGCCGCCGGCGGAGCTGGAGTCCGAGCCGGTCAGCGAGGACGAGCTGGCGGTGGTCTTCCCGCCCGGCTCGGCCCCGGATCGTGCGGGGATCTCGGCGGCTGAGCTCGGCCGTTACACGCTCGTCACGCCGCGCACCGGATCGGCCATCAAGCTCGCCTTGGACGAGTTCTTTGCCCGCGCCGGCAAGCCGCTGCGGGTCGCGCTCGAAAGCGGCGATCCGTTCCTGCTGCGGACGCTGGTCTCGACGGGCTTCGGGGTCGCGGTCCTGCCCCGCTCCCTCATCGAACGGGAAGGCCCGCCCGTCGAGATGCGGACGTTGCGGCCGGGCGTGCGTCTGCCGGTCGCGTTGCTGTGGCGCAAGGACCGTCATCAGTCCCCCGCGGCTCGCGCCTTCCTCGACTTCGTGCGCGAGCAGCTCTAACTCGGTCGCCTGACCGGGCCGCGCCTACCAGTCGCGCGGATTCCCGTCGGGGATGTGGTCGCGCACCAGTTCGGCGTCGATCAGGGGCACTGGCGGACGCTCGGTCGTCTCACGGTAGAGCTCGAGCTCACCGTCGCCGAGAGCGGCGAAGGCGCCTTCCACGGCTGCCACATAGGAGGCGATCACCACCGCTCCCTCAGGGGGCTCGGGCGCGTGCTGGCGCGGCTTGGCCGTGTAGGCGAACACAATCGTCTCGTCCGGCAAGCCGTCGAATGCCTCGGTCACCTCGACGCGGTCGTAGCGCATCTCGCGCAGGTCGAGGCGCTCGAGCTCCTCCGAGGCCACGTACAGCAGGACCCCGTTCGGCCCCGGCTCTCCCGCGGCCGGCTCGATGTTCAGGCCCAGGCACCAGCGAGGCAACGATCCGCCGCCCGCGTGGGCGAACGTCTTCTCGGAGGCGAGGTTGTCGCGAAAGGTCGACCAGCGCCGGCGCCACCCGGGCAGCCGCAACGGGGCGGAAGCCTCGACCCGTCGCCCGAGCGTCGCCGCCGCACTCTCGGGGCTGACGAGCGACGCGTAGGCGAAGACCGCGAGCGCGGGCATCTATCCGCCCGGGCGCCAGGCCGGATGGGGGCACAGCCGCGCGGCGGCCAGGCAGCCGTTGCAGACCGGCCAGCTCGGTCGCTCGGTAGGGGCGAAGCTGCCGCCCGCGCGGATCTCGTCGATCAGGCCCTCGAGGCGGTGGCGGGCCGCCACCAGGCGGGCGGCGTCGTAGGTCTCGATCACCGGCTCGCCGGGGGCCTCGAGGAACAGGTGAATGGCCCGCACCTTCGATAGTCGTCCGTTGCCGTTCGAGGCGCCCGCGACGGCGAGGGCGTAGAGCTCTCGCTGCGCGACGTAGCGTTCCGCCAGCGCGGACGGACCCTCGCTGCCCAGGGCGTCGGTCTTGTAGTCCAGAACGGTCGGCGGGCTCCCGGCCGCGAGCAGATCGATCTGGCCGCGAACGATGGCCCCCGCGAGCGGGATCGCGAACGGGACCTCGGGCCTGATGCGCGAGCTCGCGAGCTCAGCGTGCAGCTCCGACGCGAGCCAGCCCTCGATCATCCCCCGCGCGCGCTCGAGCAGCTCCGGGTCGGAGGCGACGCCCTCGTCGGCGAGCAGGGCCAGCAGCAGCTCGTCGCTTGGCGCTTGAAAAGCGTTCCGCGCGCTCCACTCGAGGGCCGCGTGGACGGCGTTGCCGAAACCGAGGTGTCGCGCGGGGACGGCGGGCGCGCCGAGCGGTGTGCCGTCAGCCGTGTCGACCGATCCGCCATCCTGGGATTCGGGATGGTGCGGGCTGGGCGGCGCAGACAGGCCGAGCGTGCGCTCGACGTAGAACCGATATGCGCAACGCTCGTACTCGGCCAATGCGGAGTAGGAGAGCTGGCCGACCGGAACGCCGGCCGGCGGACGCGCGAGTGGGGGCGAGCCCTCTGGAGCTTCCGAGGCAGCCGGCGCCGGGGCCGCAATCGGCTCCGCCAGCTGCGCTGCGCGGTCGGCGCTGGGCACGCTGGTCCGGATCGCCAGCAGAGCGGGCGTCGCCAGTGGCGTTGCCCCGGCGGCGGTTTGCGGGGACGGCAACTCCAGCTCGCCCTCCGAGCGTTCCGGGTCCCAGCCGGCCTTGCGCAGCGCCGGCAGCAGCCGGCGCAGGGCGCTGTCGCCCGGCTTCGCATCGTCGGCGTCCTCCCGCTGAGACGGCTTGAACGTGCCGCTCAGGATCAGCCGGTCCTTCGCCCGCGTGGCCGCGACGTAGACGAGGCGGCAGCCCTCCTCGGCCGCTTCGCGCATGCCCTCCCGGCTCAGCTCGACCAGCTCCCAGACGCCGAAGGACTTCGATGCGGGCATCGCCAAGCGCATCCCGAACCGGGCCTGAGGCGGACCGTCGCCGTTGGCGCTCAATCGACCGAGCACGACGTCCTCCCAGCGCTCTCCGGCCGACAGGGCCCGGCCGAGATCGGGGACCGCGACGACTCGGAACTCGAGGCCCTTGGCTGCGTGCACGGTCATGACGCGCGCGCCGTCGTGCTCCTCTGCCTGCACGGCCGCCAGGCCCTCGCGCTCGTCGCGCTCCGCAAGCTCCTCGGCGGCGCCGAGGAAGCCACGCAGGTCGCGGCCCTCGTGCGCCTCGAACTCGCGTGCCAGCCGCATCAGCTTTCGCACGTTGGCCATCCGCCCTCTGCCTGCCTCGCGGGCGAGCAGCGCCAGGTCGTAGTCGAAGGCGGTGATGGTCGCATCCACCAACGCGTCGAGCGGCAGCAGAGGGGCGGCTGCTCGGAGCTGCGCTAGGGTGCCGCAGAAGCGCTCGAGCTTGGCCGCATCCGTGCCTGGGATCTCCTCGAGCCACGCCTCCTCGAGTGGATCGGGCCTGCGGTCGGAGCCGCCGAAGCGCCACTCCAGCGTCGGCCACATGTGCCGACCTTCGGTCGCAGCCCGGCGCAACAGCCAGAGCGCGTCGGGGCTGGCGTCGCAGGCGGGCGAGGCGAGCGCGCCGAGGAGCATCTCGTCGTCGAGCGGGTTGGCGATCGTCGACAGCAGCCGCAGCATGTCCTCGACCTGCTGCTGGGACCAGTAGCCGCGGCCTCCGACGACGTATGGGTCGAGCCCCACCCGCCCGAGCGCCTCCTCGTACGCGTCCACGTGCGTGAACGCCCGCAGCAGGACGACGATGTCGCCCCGGGCCGCTTCGCCGGAGTCGACGAGCTCGCGCAGGCGCCGGGCGAGGTTGCGCGCCTCGGCGACGACGTGAGCCTGTGTCTCCGACCGCGGCGGCTCCAGCGCCTCGGTGTAGTCGCTCCACCTGCGCGCGCCGTCCCCGCGACCCTCGTCGAGCGTCAGCAGCAGCTCGGCCGCCGGCGCGCCGCCCTCCGGGTTCCGGGCCGAAGCGAGATGGCTAAAGCCCGGACCGAGCAGCGCCTCGCCGATCGCGTTGACCGTGCCCAGGACCTCCGGCCGCGAGCGGAAGTTGCCGGTCAGCGGCAGCGTGTCGGTGGCGGGGTCCTCCTCGGCGCGCGTGCGCTCGTCTCGGAAGACCGCGAGATCCGCGTTGCGGAAGCGGTAGATCGACTGGAACTCGTCGCCAACCCGGAACACCCTCGTGGACGGACCGCGCAGCGCCTCGACCAGCTCGAGCTGAACGCGGTTGGTGTCCTGAAACTCGTCCACCATCACGTGCTCGAAGCGGCCCCGCCAGGTCTCTGCGACCGCCGGGCTGGAACGCAGCAGGTCGAGCGCGCGCAGCTCGAGGTCGGCGAAATCGAGCCCGGAACGACTGGCCTTGAGCTCCTCGTAGTGGCCGTGGAAGGCGGCCATCACCTCGGCCAGCGTCTCCCGAGCGCGTTCGGCGGGCGGCGGCCGCCCGAGACGGGGGTGACGGGGAGCGAGCGACTCGACTCGGTCGCGCCGCCCGCGAGACAGAGCGCGCCTGGGTGACGACGATCCACGGTTTCTGCCGCCGGCTGCTCGCGAGCCATCCCGTCGCGGC
>JBKPDQ010000158.1:0-6202 GCA_046728015.1 Actinomycetota bacterium | reverse complement strand
GCAGTATAACTACTCCCACGACAACGACGGGCCAGGCTACCAGGTGGTGGGCGCGGCCTGGGGCCGTCCCTCCCGCGACAACTCCATCCGCTACAACATCAGCGAGAACGACGCGCGCAGGCACCACGGGGCGATTGCCATCTGGTCCAATGCTGCCCGTCCAGTGGCCGACACCGATTTCCACAACAACACGGTGTTCCTGGGTGGCGAGGGTGGCGTCTCGGGGGTGAAGCAGGAAGGTGGCCCGATCTCGCGCGTCCGCTTCTTCAACAATATTTTTTTTGTCCGCGGCGACGGCCCTTTGGTTGTGGCCACCAACCCTACCGGACTCGCCTTTCGCGGCAACGCCTACCACGTGTCGAACGGGAGATTTCGCGTTGTCTGGGGCGGTGTGACCTACGACACTCTGTCCCGGTGGCGGACTTCGGGCCAGGAGAGGCTCGACGGGAGCGACGTCGGGCATGAGCTTGACCCGGAGCTATCTGATCCGGGAAATGGCTCTACCATCGGAGATCCGACGAGTCTTCCGACGATTAAGGCCTACGAGCTTCGACCAGCCTCGCCGCTGATCGACGCCGGTCTGAATCCATGGGTGCTCTTTGGCGTGGACCCCGGAAGGAGGGATTTCTTCGGCAACCAGATTCCGCAGGGGAACGCCTACGATGTGGGAGCGCACGAGCGACGCACGGACGGGCGCTGAGAGACGCGGCAGGCTGAAGAGCCCAGCTTGGCTCAGGGGAGGGCAAGATCAACACTGCGACGCCGATGCTGCGAACCACATCTCCAGCGGGATGTACGGGCTCATCCTGGTGGAGCCGTCGGGCGGGCTGCCCAAGGTCCATCGCGAGTTCTACGTCATGCAGGGCGAGGTGTCGTGACGTTCGCCTACATCACGGGCTGGCGCGTGCCGAGTGAGGTCCTGCCGCTCGCCTGGCGCCAGGTCGACTTCAAAGCCGGAACGGTTCGCCTGGAGCCTGGTACGACGAAGAGCGCCGAGGCGCGCATGTTCATGATGAGGCCCGAGCTGCGCGGCGTCCTGGAGGAGCAGCGGGCCGCCACCGAGATGATTCAGCGTAAACAACTGTCTCCCGTGTCAAGTGGTTAGTGAGTGATCGATAGGGCGCCACGAGGTGTTCGTGCGCATCATCGCGTTGAGGATGGTAAGGAGCTTTCGCATGTCGGAGATCCGAGCCTTGCCTGCAATATAACCAAAGGTGCGCCATCTGCGGTGGCTCCATGGCCGTGCTGAAACGCGCCCACGGATCGCGCGGGAATAGGCGACAGGTTCCCTTTTACGGCTGCATGACGCGCCACCTCCGCGGTGACGTGATCTGCGGCAACGCGCTCGAGGTTCCCCTCGAAGCCGCCGATGACGCGGTGTTCAGCGCCGTCGAGCACGACGTATTGCGCGTCGAGATCCTGGAAATGGCGCTCTTCAAGGCCCTCTCTGCGCTCGAGACGCCGACCGACGGCGAGGATCGGAGCATCGCGCTCCATGAAGAGATGACTCGGCTCGAGGCCGAGGTCGGGCGGCTCGCCCAGGCGATCGCGGCCGGCGGTGACATTCCCGCCCTCCTGACGGCCATGCAAGAGCGCGAGCGGCGGCGCTTATACCTCAGGGACGAGCTGGCGGCCATCCAGCGGTTGACGGTGCGCCGCGACCCCGTCGACGTGGAGCGAGCTCTCGACGTCATGCGTGGGGCGCTCACCGATTGGCAGGGGATGCTCCGGCAGGAGACCGGACCGGCGCGCCGGGCACTGCAAGCGCTCCTCCAGGGGCGCCTCGTGTTCACGCCGCACGAGCGCGACGGCGAGCGGTTCTACACGTTCAAGGGGGCGGGCACGATCACCCCGGTGATTGCCGGCGTGGCAGGACTGCAAAAGGTGTGGTGGCCCCAACGGGATTTGGTCGTCAGACGTGTTCCGGGGCCTAGCCTTTGAAGGGGGTCGCTATGGTGCCCTGAACGGGAAGCGTCCGTAAGGCTGTTCGGGATTTTGTGTGCGATTCGAGGTACTCGCGGTGGCGGTTTAGGAGTCGCGCCCGACCGGCTCGGGTGGACGTTGGAGTGCTCGGCAAGGGTGCACCTAATGGCCGACCAATCAGCGGCCGGAACTCGGCGTGGTCATCCAGATTCCCGGTGTCGGTGGCGTGCACATCACTACATCCGGGGAGACTGATTCTCGCGTCCCGCCCACCGACGCCAACGGGCTTCACCAGGCCCTTTCAGGCCGGGGCGCCCGCCCTACACGGTCGAGTCCACTCCAGTAGCAGACCGAGGCCACTGCCCTACTCCCGTGGTTGTTCAGCCTCGGTTAGGCGCGGGAGACCATCGAGGCTTGGCGCCTGGATTAGAATGCCGTCCGGCCCCACAGCGCCTGGGCGACGTTCCGCCTGAGGAGAGTTCGAGCAACCCACCCTTAGAGCTCGCTCCTCCGGAGAAGACGAGAGGACTGCCCCTCTTTGTCTGCCCGCCCTGTCTCCTATTGGCAGGATCCTTGGAGTGATTGTCATTGCTGACATGGGGCCAAAGGTGAGAGAAGGAGGTCCCCGGCGGGTATCGGGGACTGGAGGCGGCGATGGCGATGCGGCGGGTTGTAGTGGTCGCGATGCCCTGCACCGAGGTCGTCGACGTAGCTGGCATCCTCGACATCTTCTACGCTGTCAACGAACGGACCGATCGTACTCGCGCATTCGACGCGGGCTACGCCGTCGAGGTCGTATCACCGTTCGAGACCGTTTGCACGTGGCCGGGGCTGCGGCTGGTCGCCGACCGATCCTACCGCGCCGTCCGTGGCTCCATCGACACGCTGATCGTCACCGGGATCGACGAGCCCGATGATGCGAAGCGCGATCCGGAGCTCGTGCGCTGGCTAGCGCGCATGGCGCCGCGGACCCGGCGGATGGTGGGACTCTGCACTGGGTCGTTCGTCCTGGCCGAGGCGGGTCTGCTGGACGGCCGCAGCGCGACGACGCATTGGGCCTTTTGCGACGAGCTGACGCGTCGGTTTCCTGGCGTCAAGGTGGAGTCGGATCCCATCTACGTACGGGATGGCGGTGTCTACACATCTGCCGGCGCCACGGCGGGCCTGGATCTTGTGCTGGCGCTGGTAGAGGAGGATCTCGGCCGTCGCGTGGCCCTGACGGTCGCCCAGTGGATGGTCGTCTTCCTCAAGCGGCCGGGAGGGCAGTCACAATTCAGCGTCCAGCTCTCCACGCAGATGGCCAATCGTCAACCGCTTCGCGACATGCAGGCCTGGATCCTCGACCATCCCGCCGCCGATCTCTCCGTGGAGGCGCTCGCGCGCCGGGTCAATATGAGCCCGCGCAACTTCTTCCGCGTCTTCGTGCGAGAGGTGGGCATGACGCCCGGCCGCTTCGTGGAGCGCGTGCGCGTGGAAGCGGCGCGACGGCTCCTCGAGGAAACGTCGCGCGGGGTTCCAGACGTCGCGACCGCGTGCGGGTTTGGTAGCCAGGAAGCGATGCGCCTGGCCTTTCGGCGCGCGCTGGGCGTGAGCCCGAAGGGCTACCGGAGCCGTTTCTGCACGACCGCAGTCTCCTGAATGATTCGCAGAAGAGGATGGCGATGATAAAACAACGTGCGCTCGACGACTTCAGTTCTACGCTTCGTGGCGATGTCCTGCTTCCCCACGACGCCGACTACGATGCCACTCGCCGGATCTTCAACGCCATGATCGACCGGCAGCCAGCCCTGATCGCCCGCTGTGCGAGCGCGGGCGATGTGGTCGCCTGCATCGGGTTCGCGCGGGCAGAAGCGCTTGAGATCTCCGTGCGGGGTGGCGGGCACAACGTGTCCGGCAAGGCGGTGTGCGAGGGCGGGGTCATGATCGATCTCGCGCGCATGAAGGGCTGCCGCGTCGATCCCGTGACGCGGAGGGCCCGCGCTGAGGCGGGCCTGACTCTGGCCGAGCTCGACCGCGACTGCCAAGCTTTCGGTCTGGCCACGCCCACCGGTATTGTCTCCCCAACCGGGATCGCCGGTCTGACGCTGGGCGGAGGAATCGGGTGGCTCGGAGGCAAGTACGGCCTGTCGTGCGACAATCTCGAATCCGTCGACATCGTGACCGCCGACGGCCGCCTGCTGGTTGCCAGCCCCACCGAGCATCCCGACCTCTTCTGGGCGGTGCGCGGCGGGGGCGCCAACCTCGGCGTGGTCACTTCCTTGGAGTACCGGCTGCACGAGGTTGGACCCGTGCTCGGCGGCGGAATAGCCTGGCCGCTTGCCCGCGCCCAGCACGTGCTACCCGTCTACGACGAGCTCGCGCGCGCCTGCCCGGACGGGCTGAGCCTCAACGCCGGGTTCTTCACCGTAGAAGACGGTACCAAGGTAGTCGGCATCAACGTCGCGTGGATCGGCCCGCTAGACACCGGCGAGAGGCTGCTCAAGCCGCTGCGATCACTTGACAGCCCGGTCGCCGACGCCGTCGCCCCCATGGGCTTCGTGGATCTTCAGCGGGGCGGTGATGGCGGGTTTCCACGCGGCCGCCGGCATTACTGGAAGGCGAGCTTCCTCCGCCATCTCAAGCAGGGCGCGATCGACGTGCTGGTCGAGTTTGCGGCCACCTGCCCCTCGCCGTACACACAGGTCGGTCTCCAGCAGATGCATGGGCAAGCGGCGCGGGTGTCCCCGACGGAGATGGCGTTCGCGCATCGTCACGACCAGTGGGACTGTCTCATGCTGACGCAGTGGGACGATTCCGCCGACGACGAGCGCAACATTCGTTGGACGCGAGAACTGCACGCCGCACTGCAGCCGTGGGTGGAGGACGCGGTGTACGTGAACGATCTCGGTGACGACGAGGCCGACCGCGTTCGCTCCGCCTACGGCGCCAACTTCGACCGGCTCGTGGCCGTCAAGGCGAAGTACGACCCGGACAACGTCTTCAGGGGCAACCAGAACGTCGCGGCAACAGCCGGATCCAAGTGACCCGAGATCAGAAGCTGCCTCGACCACAATTGGCAGGGCTTCGCCCTAACGCCCAAAGCGTGGACTGGCGTCCCCCTCGGAGAGAGCGAGGAGGACGCGGGGTGCCCGAAGCGCTGAGCGTTGGCGTGCGCCCGGGGTGGCACTGCCACCTACCCGCGCGGTGAGGTGGACGGGTGGAGACAGGAGGCGTGGAGGCGCACACTCCGACCACAACCAAGGAGGACGCTCGCCGAGGTGCGGGAGCCTGCGGTGGCCTTCACCTACCCTCGATCGATCGTGATCTTGAAAGCGTACGTCAACTCGTCCCGAAGTCTCTTGCCGTCCTGACCAACCGGATCAATATCGGAACCAAGTAGGGCCACCTCGAAGCGATGCACCAAGCTCCACGGATCCTGATCGTCGGCGGCGGAATTGCTGGGCTGGCGCTCGCGCGGGCATTACGGCAGCGGCGGCTCACCGCCGAGATCGTCGAGCGCGCGGGCGATGAGGAACATGTCGGCACTGGCCTTTTTCTTCCGGCCAATGGTGTCCGAACGCTCCGGATGCTCGGGCTTCACGAATCCGTGCAGAGCCGCGGCTGTGCGATCCCTCGGCAGCGCGTCCTGAATCACCGAGGCCGGCTCCTGCTCGACGTTGGTCTCGACGAGATCTGGGGGGCGGCGGGCCCCTGTGTCGCCGTGCATCGGAGGAACCTCCACGAGCTCCTGCGGGAGGCAGCCGGAGTACCGATCCGTCTCGGGACCACCATTGAATCCATCGACGTAGACGCCGTGGGCGCTCGCGTGCGCCTGAGCGATGGCTTCGTCGGCGACTATGACGTGCTCGTGGGCGCCGACGGTATCCGCTCGTCCGTCCGCCGGCTAGTCTTCGACGGAGCGGAACCACGCTACGTCGGGCAGGTGAGCTGGCGCATGGTGGTGGAAGGAGGTCCAGCGATCACAGCCTGGACCGTGATGCTGGCCCGGGGCCGAGCCTTCCTCGCCGTCCCCATCGGCGAGGGTCGGCTGTACTGCTACGCAGATGTCAACTCGCCGGACAGGCAGGATCCAACGGACGGGGTCTTCCCTCGACTGGTCGAGCTGCTCGAGGAGTTTCACGAGCCAGTACGCGGCATCCTGGGCCGACTCTCCCCGACCGAGTCGCTGTACTTCTCGCCGATCGAGGAGGTGACGCGTCAGTCGTGGGTGAAAGGTCGCGCGGTCTTGATCGGAGATGCGGCCCATGCCACCTCGCCCAACATGGCGCAGGGGGCGGCG
>JBKPDQ010000157.1:0-23541 GCA_046728015.1 Actinomycetota bacterium | reverse complement strand
GTGGGCATCCGCATCATGATGACGAAAGAAGCGGGGCGCGATCCGAACGACCCGGGCCTTGAGCGGATCCTGCGCGCAGCCGTTCGGCACGACTTTCCGGTCAACATGCTGTGCTGGGGCAACCTGGACGCGGGTGCGGCGCTGATCGACCGCCACCCCGACACGCGATTCATCATCGACCATCTGGGCATCATGCAGCCCCGAACGCCACCCGCCCCGCCGCAGCCCTGGGCCGATCTGCCGAAGGTACTGGACCTCGCCCGGCGCCGGAACGCGGTGATCAAGGTCAGCAGTGCCTGCACGCTGTCCCGGGAACCGTATCCCTTCCCGGACATCTGGGACCCGCTCGCCCGCGTGTTCGACGCCTGGGGTTTCGAACGCTGCCTGTGGGGGACCGACTGGACTCGCGCCTTCGCAGTCGTCAATTACGAACAGGCCGTCGAGCCCTTCCGCCAAACCGACCGCCTGAGCGACAGTGAACGGGCGATGCTGATGGGCGGTGCCTGCGCCAAGGCGTATGGCTGGTCTCCGAAGAAGGGCTAGTCGCGACCATTCGCGTGCGAGTGAGCGAAAGCGCTCGGCGTGACGAACCCGCCCTCGGTGCGGCTTAGGACATTCCGGACCTGACTCGGGCCCACTGATAAAAAACAGAGGGCGCTTCCGATAACAGGGGCGCGTGCGCTTGGGGGACGGCTCCGGGCGAGAAACTCCAAGTCAGTGGGGGCGAGATTCAGCTCGATGGGAATCAGCAGACCAAATTTACGGACGCCGACATCACCAACAACCTGAAGCTGCAATTCTGGAGTGAAACCCAGCGTGCTCATCCCCGCCCCCCGCTTCCATCTGCTGCGGTTCCATGGCCTGCTGGCTCCCCACGCCGCGGGCCGCGCGCAGATTGTCCCCCGCCTCCGCCAGGCGGTCGACCACGGCGGCCAGGCCGTCGCGGCCGCCCGCCCCTTCGGCGGGCCCTGGGGCGGCGGCCGCGGGGACCCCCGGCCTCTCGTGGGCGACCTTGCTCAAGCGCCTCTTCGCCCTCGACGTCTTGCTCTGCCCACGCTGCGGCGGCCGGCGGCCGATCGTCGGGGTCTATCCCGAAGGGCCGCGGCAGCCTGACCTGCGGCAGTGCTTGGGGCTCGGCGATCACGCCTCCCGTCCGCCCCCGGCGTGCTCCCGGTAACTGAGCCTTCCACTTCGCCGTCCTTCACAACCGCGAACCCGCCCTATCCTGCCGACGGTCCTTCCCCCTCACAATCCTGCCGTACTCTTGCCGACGATTCGATGGCCTCCGGACGTCGTCGAGAGCCCTCTCTCACCAATCCTCGCCGTGTTGGAGTTGCTCAGCCGAGTCGCAAAGATCCGCCAACCAGGTCGGACGAGGTTCTGGCGAAGGACAAGTTCCGGTACGCCGGCGGGTCCGCCGCCGCGGGCGCCGGCGCCCGGAGTGGGGTCCCCTCCGGAAGAGGGTGGCCTACCTCTTCCGGTATCGCGACGTGTCGCTCCCAAGCAACGCGCGGTATCTCACTGCCTTGGCCCAGGTCGAGGATCCGACGGCCGGGCTAGGCGGCCTCGATGCCATCACTACCCGTACGTCCGCGACCAAGGCTTTCAATCCCGTGGCCCGGCCCGACGGTCAGCTCTTCACCGCGCTGATGAGTGGCGAGTAGGCCGTCCCCGGCTTCGCGAATCGCGATCTCCGCTCCACGCTTGCGGCGCCCGCCATCCGGCTCAGCGACGATCCGAGGCGCCAGAGTGCCCAGGTCAGCCGCCTCCTACACGACTCCATGTCTACGGCCTCGTGGCGAAGATTCCCCGTTCGGGTCGCTGGCGGGTTAGCGTCTTTGGTCATCGGGTCATGAGTACCTCCGTCAAGTTCAGACAGTGGGAGTTCCCCGATGAGTACGCTCGGACTGCGTGAATTCCCGGAGACTGCTTCGAAAAAATCGGCGAACCTACGAGGAAAGACTCTATGCTCTTGGGCTATGGAGGACCTAAATTAATTGAGAATAGGAAGGGAGCAGCGGGAACTCTTTGCTCTGATGGAAACCACCCAAAACCGAATCTGGGCGAAGGTCCGTGCCTTCAAACAAACCATCGCTGCAAAGATCTTCGGCCTCGCCGTGTTCCTGTTGCTGCTCACCATCGGGCTTGCCGGTTTTCTGCTTTGGGAGGCAGCCCGCACGGAGCGAGACCTCAAGATCGTTGCCAATTTGGATGTGCCGCTAACCGAGTCTATCTCCCGCATTCATGAGTTCGGATTGCGGCGGCGGCTGGCCTTCGAACGCTGGGCTGGCGCTTTGAATGCCACTGCTCCCAACGAGGAGATCATTTCGGAGGCGAAGACCAACTACGATTCTTTTACCGTCAAGCTCACCAACGAATTCGCGACCGCTCGCAGAATGATCGCATCCTACCCGGGTGGGATGGCTTCGCGCCCTTTGCTGGTCGAGGTCAGGACGCTGCTCGATCAGATCGAGCCGGCCTATCCCGTGATTAGCGCCCGCCAGCATGAAGTGCTCGATCTCCAAAGATCCGGCCAGCACGAAAAGGCCCACGCGCTCTTGAATATCCTCAACGACATCCAACGCACCGTCCAAACCCAGCGGGAGTTACTCCAGAATAAAATGGCCGAGTTGAGCGCCGCCTCCGCCCAGGCTGTTGCGCTCCGTCAGCGATACGTGCTCTGGCTGACCATCGCTGCAACGGCCTCCACCGTCCTTCTCGGTCTGGCGGTTGCCGCCCTCATCACCGACCGCCTTACCAACCCCGTGCGCTCGCTCGCCTCCGCCCTCCGCGACGTTCAAAAAGGCAACCTCAATGTCCAGCTCCCGATCCTATCCACCGACGAAATAGGGGTGCTAACCGATTCTTTCAATTTTTTCGTCCAGGAACTGCGCGCCAAAGAGCAGATCAAGCAGACGTTCGGCAAATACATTGATCCGCGGATTCTCGAACACGTGCTCTCGCAGCCGGGCGCAGCCGCCGTAGCTGGCGCGCGCCAGAGGATGACCGTCCTCTTCGCCGACCTGGTGGGCTTCACCAGTTTGTCAGAGCGGCTCACGGCGTCGCTCATGGTGACGCTGCTTAACCGTCATTTCGCCCTGCAGGCCCTGGCCATACAGAAACACCAGGGAGTGGTCGACAAATTTGTCGGCGATTCGGTGATGGCTTTCTGGGGGCCGCCATTCACGCTGGCGGAAGACCATGCGTTGCTCGCTTGCCGGGCGGCCTGGGGGCAATTGGCTGCGCTGGACGTGTTCCGCCGCGAACTGCCCGAACTCACCGCGCAGGCGCTCGCAGCGCACTTCGAAACCCGTGAAGTTGATACCATCGCCGTCAAGGGCAAGACTGAGTCCACCCGTATCTTCGAGTTGCTCGGCCCTGCCGGCGAGGTGCCCGAAAACCTCCTCCGCCTCCGCGAGCTCTACTCACAAGCTCTGCTCGCTTACCGCGCGCGGGACTGGGACGCAGCCGAGATGACTTGCCGAGCGTGCCTGGAGCTCCGTCCTGACGATGGTCCGGCCGCGCTCTTCCTCAAGCGCACCGAGACTTTGCACCGGAATGCCCCCGGCGCGGATTGGAGCAGCATCTCACAATTGGAAGAAAATGACCGATGGGATCCCCGCGGTTGAATCGTGGCTTCCGCAACTCTCGCCGTATTTAGGCAACAAGCCGTAAAGATCTGAGCCCCTGAATTGGCAAAATTCCCTCGCTGTGCAGCCCGGCGGCCGTACCCGGGGGCCCTATGGGACCCGCGCCATTCGGGCCGGGTACCGTTTCGCGAAGACGCAACAGAACTCGGACAGCACACGGACAGTGCGTCGTAAATACGCGTCATCACTCGCCGTCTCACCTGGGCCCACGAGTAGCGGGCCTCGTTCCGCGGGTGAGTCTACCTCGATCGGCCTCGCGGCATTGCCTAGGCGGGCGCCTTCCAGCATCCGTCGGGAGCTACGTCGTCATGGTCGCCATGGCGGCCATCGTCGCGTTCCAATACCGATCGGGCACCACGGGAATCTGTTGATCTACGGGCCGGGCGGGTATCGGTTCTCGGACTTCGTTGGTGGGACGCCAATGACGATTGTAGTGGCGATCGTCGTCACGTCGGTCGCTCCCCTCCTGAGGCGACAGTGATGGTCGGGGTTTAAAGGCGCTGCTGGGAGGCGCTAGGGGCGACTTCTGAAAAAAGCTCGGCGATGCTGGGCACCCGCGTCGCCCGACGCTCCGCCACGGTAGCTAGCACCTTTCGCATCGCGGCCACGTTCCGGCTCAACGCTAGCGCTCGACGTCGCGCGCGCTGCAGCTGCTGCCGGACTGTCTTCGTCATGCGCTGACGGGATTCGAGCGCCTCGATCTCCCGGCGAGTGGCGCGAAGATCCAGCGTGTCCAGGCTCAGATCCACTGCTACGTCGCGGCTGGCGTCGTCTAGGACCCACGCGCGGTTGATCGCCTGGAAGACCGCAGCGAAAGCCCGCCCTTTCGTGGATCGATGGTTGTCGAGCACGCGCGGGGTCTGGTGGCGCAGGCGGTGCTTACCCCGCCACCGGCTTGGGGGCCTCTTCTGCGGCGGTCTGGGTACTGTCCGGCGACGCGAGCCTATTCTGATGTTCGCCATCGTGGGACTCACGCTGCTGAGCGCCTTCCTGATCTGGAAGGGCCAGGTCGTCTGGGGGACTGTTCACCGCGGGCGGTGCCGGCGCCTGCCTCAGCGTCATCTCGAAGATGCCCGTGCTCAGCACGTGGGGCGAGCATGGGGCCTACCGCCGCAGGCTCCTCAGTCGGGTCGCCAGCGGGCTCGCAGCGAGCATCATCGGCTCGGGACGTGCCCCTGTCGAACATCGTTCCGCTGACGATCGGCAGCGCCAACCTGCCGGCGATCCTGGTGGAGTGCGCCGCGGGCGGCTGTGCAGCGTCCAGCGTCCTCGCCCTCATGGCGATCGCGATGGTGCTGGGCTTCAGCGAGCGGGCGCTCGTTCCGTTCGAGGAACGCCTGTTTGGCTCGACGAAGAAGGCCGACGCCTGAGGCGCTAGGGCGCGACGACCTCGCGCGCGAGGTACTCGATCGCGCGCTGCGTGCCTCCGGCGCCGTGGGGAATGCCGAGCGCCGCGAGCCCCATCTCGATCACGCCGAGCGTGCCGATCACCATCGGCGCGTTGACGTGGCCCATGTGGGCGATGCGGAACGCGCGGCCGGAGAGATCGCCGATGCCGACGCCGAGGACGACCCCGCACGTCTGGCGACAGTAATCGAGGAGCCGCTGGGGATCGCGGTCGGGCATGAGCACGTTGGTGATCGAGTTGGCGCGCTCCGCGGGGTGGGTGATGTTGAACGCGAGCGCCCCGCCCTCGGCCCAGCGCGCGACGGCGTGGCGCACGGCTTCCGCCAGCAGCGCGTGACGCCGGGCGGCGCGGTCGAGTCCCTCCGCGAAGAGCAGGTCGAGCGCCGTGCGCAGGGCGAAGAGCAGGTGCTCGGGCGGAGTCCCGCCGTACTTCTGGTAGTGCGCCTGACCCTGCCGGAACGTCCAGTCCCAGTAGCGCGTGCGCAGATCGGCCTTGCCGTGCGCGGCGTGCGCGCGCTCGTTGGCGGCGACGAACGCGAGCCCGGGCGGCGTCATCAGCCCCTTCTGCGAGCCCGCCATCGCCACGTCGACGCCCCAGGCGTCCATCTCGAACGGCATGCAACCCAGCGAGGCCACCGCGTCGACCATCAGGAGCGCCGGGTGCCGGGCCGCATCCATGGCGCAGCGAATGGCGGGGATGTCGTTGACGACGCCCGACGCCGTGTCGATCTGCACGACGAGGACGGCCTTGATCTCATGGCCCCGGTCCGACTCGAGTCGCTGCGCGACCGCCTCGGGGCTCACCGCGCGCCGCCAGTCGCCCTTCAGCACCTCGATCTTGGCCCCCATCATCCGCGCCATGTCGGCCCAGCCGAGGGCGAACACCCCGCTCTCCAGCGCCAGCACCGTCTCGCCGCGTGACAGCACGTTGCTCACCGCCGCCTCCCAGCCCCCGTGGCCGTTGGCCGCGTAGATGTAGACGCGTCCCGTCGTGCGGAAGACCTTCGGCAGGTCCTCGAGCAGCGAGCGTGTGAGCTCCACCATCTCGCCCGAGTAGATGTCGACCGCCGGCCGGTGCATGGCGGCGAGCACCGCGTCCGGAATGTTGGTGGGCCCGGGAATGGCGAGAAACTCGCGACCGTTGGCGATCGTCATGCCAGCTCGTCTCCTGGTGGGGATACCGTCTCCTCCGCCACCTTACCGCGTCGCTTGGCCGGTGGTCCACCTACGGGCGGCGACGCCGCTCAGGCGTCGCGGTGTGCGTCCTGGGTCGCCGCGCTCGCGTGAGCGGCGGCGTGCCGCCGCGCCTGGAGCAGGGCCGCGATGTGGAGCATGACGAACAGCGGGACGAAGTACGCTGGGATGAGCACGAGCGGGAGCCGGGCCATCGGCGCGGTGGTGACGCCGCCGGTCGGTACGCCGAGGAGGCCGGAGGCCAGCGCCCCCGTGCCGACGTCGATGACGAGATCCAGGATGCCGAGCAGGTTCCAGATGACGAATCGACGGCTGGTCACGAAGGCCGTCTCGCGCGCGACCGCCCGGGCGTCCCGCGGAGCCGTGAAGCCGATCGCGATGTCGCCGAGCCCGGCAGGCAAGGCGAAGAGGCCGGGCAGGACGCCGTTGGCATAGAGGGCGAGAAAGCTCAGTCCACCTGCTCGCCAGGCCTGGATCGCCGTCATGAGCGAAAGATCCGCGGTGAGCACAAAGGCCCTGAACGAGGCGAACCCGAGATACGCCGCGGCGAACACGATCAGCGGTAGGGTCGCGCCGAGCAGGATGGGCAGAGGCGCCTCGCCGGGCGGCCGGACGAACGCGCCGCGCGCCCCGAGCACGAAGGCCAGGACGAACCAGAGCCCGAGCCCCACCGCGATCCTCGACTTCATACCCCCATACCTTCTCGAGGACGGAATCCACGCTTACGATGCCCGCGGAAGACACCCCGATGCTCCGATGGCCGGCCGGGAGCAGGGGATACACCTGATCGAAAGACAGTGGCTCAGGGGAGGTATGATCCGCTGGCGTGGAGGTAACGAAATCATGGCATGCGTGAAGGCCGGGGGTCTCGAGGTCGCGTACGAGGAGGCGGGGCCGGCGGAGGGGACGCCGGTCATCCTCCTCCACGGATTTCCCTACGACGTGCACGCGTTCGACGAGGTCACGCCGATCCTCGTCGCGCAGGGCTGCCGCGTGATCGTCCCCTACCTCCGCGGGTACGGCCCGACGCGATTCCTCTCGGCGAGCACCCCGCGCTCGGGCCAGCAGGCCGCGCTCGGTCACGACCTGCTCGCGCTGCTGGACGCGCTGTCGATCCCCGCCGCGGTGCTCGCCGGCTACGACTGGGGCGGCCGCGCCGCGTGCGTGGTCGCCGCGCTCTGGCCCGAGCGCGCCCGCGGCCTCGTCTCGTGCGGCGGCTACAACATCCAGGACATCGCCACGTCCGGGACCCCGCGTCCGCCCGACGACGAGCACCGTTACTGGTACCAGTACTACTTCCACGGCGAGCGCGGCCGCGCCGGCCTCGCCCAGTACCGCCGCAAGCTCGGCAAGCTGCTCTGGCGCCTCTGGTCCCCGACCTGGCGCTTCGACGACGCGACCTACGAGCGGACCGCCGCCTCGTTCGACAACCCCGATTTCGTCGAGGTCGTGATCCATTCCTACCGCCACCGGTTCCGTCTCGCGGACGGCGATCCCGCGCTCGAGGAGACGGAGCGACGGCTGGCGACGCAGCCCAAGATCGTGGTGCCGACCGTCGTGCTGCACGGCCACGACAACGGCGTCAGCCCCGTGCTGTCCTCCGAGGGCCACGCGGGCTCGTTCACCGGCCGCTACAAGCGGAGAGTCATCCCCCACGTGGGCCATAACATTCCTCAGGAAGCGCCGCGCGACTTTGCCGACGCCGTGCTGTCACTGATCTAGATCGGACACGCAGCGCTTCCGCAAGCGCCTCCAGCGAACGGCGCTGGAGCCGCCTGCGACACCCATGAGGACGCGCTCGGCTGCTGATCAGCGTGGAGGTTGCGTATGGCACGGCGCCCGGTTACGTCGGATTCGATGTTGAGCGAATTCCAGAACGGCCACTGCGGAGCGACGAAGGCCGGCGAGCAGACAGTGAACCGGCTGCTGTCCTCGGCGCTGAAGCGTCGTCGATTACCGCCGGTCCATTTCGAGAAGGCGATCTTCACGCAGGTGGCCGGCGGCCTGGTAGCGCACACGGCTGCCGCGCGAGGTCACCTGCGCAGGCGCGCGTACCCGGTCGGGGTGCTCGTCAACACGATGCCGCTGTTCGACCCGATCACCGGCGTCGGCCTCGCGCCCGGGGCGGTGCTGGTGGAGCTGCGACCGATCCTCGGGGGAGAGTTCGCGTTCGATTTCGTCGTCGGCGATGGCCGAACCCGCTTTTCGACGCCCGCTTCGTTGTCCAGCGCCGGTCAGCGTGGACTCGAGTTGACGCCAGCCGACCGGCCGATTTCTGCCACGCGCTTCAGCCTCCTCGACATCGACATCATGGACGGAAGCGATCCGGATGACCCGCTGCCGCCAGGTAGCGGCATCGTCCTCTGCATCTCCTTCCTGCACTGGGTGAAGTGCTGGGTCCACTGGCTCCCGGGGCCGACCGTCCCCCAGGGGCCGATTCTGGTCTGACGGACGACGCGATCACGCCTCGCCGGCGAAGAGGCTCTTCTTGATGATGGCGTGGACGCCCCAGTTACCGTCCACCACCTGGGTGATGCCGTAGTCCACCGCCACCGACATGAGCGAGATCGCCTCGTCCTCCGAGAGGCCGCGGGTCGACATGAGGAAGTGGCGCATCTTGCGGAAGGCGTCGCGCATCGCGAGATCCACCGACGACTTCGAGTAGATGTCGCTCTGCGCGTTGGCGCCGAGCTCTTGCAAGTACTTCGGATAGCTGAAGCCGTGCAGCACCCACTCGTCCTGGGTCTCGAGCAGCGGGTATTCGAGCCCGGCGAGTGCCGTGCCCGCGAGCGTGTCCTTCTTTCGCAGGATGAGCTGGAAGGTGCCGGTGAGCGAGCACTCAATCGCCGTCCCCCCGAGCTCGGAGTCGCCCTGGGCGGCGTGCGAGTCGCCCGCGGACAGGAGCGCGCCGGGCACGGCGACGGGGTAGTACATCGTGGCGCCTTTGCCGATGCGCCAATCGTCGATGTTGCCGCCCACCCAGTGCGGCGGGATGGAATCGACGATGTCCGCTTCGGCCGGCGCCAGCCCGAGCACGCCAAAGTGCGGCCGGATCGGGATGCGCACGTTCTTGAGCACGCCGTGCTTCTCCTGCACCGTCTTATGGTCCACGGGGACGCCCGGGTAGTCGATCGTCTTGTGCACGACACCGAAGGGATCGGTCTGCGGCGTCCACTGGAAGTTGTAGAGCGCCTTCGCCCAGTTGCGCTCGCCGCCGGTGTCGATCTCGTAGATCGTGATGACCTCGCGGGGCTTGGGCTCGGTGAGGAGGTCCTTGTAGTGGAAGCCCCACCACGCCGCGGCGTTGCTGCCGAAGCTCTTGCCCGGGAATTTCGGATTCCCGCTCGGCCGCGGCCGCACGTCGATGATGCGGACCTCGAGGATGTCGCCGGGCATGGCGCCCTTCACCGCCACGGGCCCCGTGCAGATGTGCACGCCCAGGCCTTCGCCCGCCCCGCGCCCGAAGAGCGTGGGCTGCATCGGCCCGGCGCCCCGGCGATCCACGCCCTTGCGCTGCCGGTCCCAGTAGAAAACGCTCTCGGCGCCGGGGTCGCCCAGGACCATCCGCTCGGCGTCGTCGTTGGCGTGGTGCGTGAGCACCTCGATGGTGACGAAGTCTCCGGAGCTCACCTCGACCTGCGGCTTCAGGAGCTTGCTGAAGTAGCCCCAGTGCACCGTCTTGTCGTTCGCGGGCACGTAGTAGTGATTGCGCGTTCCCGGCACCATCCCGGGCTGCGCCTGAGCGGCCGGCGCCGTCACCGCCGCGGCGGTCACGGCGGCGCCGGCGAGCAGCGTGCCCTTCAAGAAGTCGCGGCGCCCGTTCTCGTCCGAGCGGCGCTGCGCGTCGGAGACCGTCTCGTCGGCCATGGCGACCCTCCCGGTTGGTTGACTATCGAGGACGAGGATGGGGGCCAGCACATCGGGAAGGAGATGATAGCGCACGATGGGCGAAGAGCCCCAGCCGCGCGCGCGGTGGCGATAGCTCATGCGACGAGCTCGCGAGGTATCATCCCGAGACAGCGATGAGGACCGAGCAGCGACCCCAGGGGCAGGGAGGCTCGATGCCGACTCGCGAAGAGATCCTCGATCGCGCCCGGGCGATGGTGCCGACGCTCCGCAAGCGGGCGCTCGAGGCCGATCGCAAGCGCGGCATCCCCGTCGAGACGCACCAGGCGTTCGCCGCCGCCGGCTTGTACAAGCTGTTCCAGCCCGCGCGCCACGGTGGCTACGAGATGTCGCTCGGCATGATGGTCGAGGTGGCCGGCGAGCTCGGCCGCGGCTGCGGCTCGAGCGCCTGGATCTTCAGTAACCTGGCCGTGCAGAGCTGGATCATCGGCATGCACGATCCCGCGGCGCAGGACGACGTCTGGGGTCCGAATCCCGACGCGCTGGCCGCCTCGTCGTTCCCGCTGAAGGGCGGGACGGGACGCCGCGTCGACGGCGGCCTCGTGCTCAACGGCGGCTGGAGCTTTGCCAGCGGCATCGACTTCGCCGACTGGGAGAACCTTCAAGTCTTCATCCCGAAGGACGGGGGCCCGCCCGATCACCGCTTCGTGCTCGTGCCGAAGCGGGACTTCACGATCGAGGACGACTGGTTCGTGACCGGCCTCTCCGGCACCGCGAGCAAGTCGATCGTGCTCAGGGGCGTGTTCGTCCCCGAGCACCGCGTGCTCGACACCCAGCTCATCACGGGCGGCCCGTCGCCGGGCAGCGCGGTGAACCCGAATCCACTCTACCGCGTGCCGCCGTGGTCGGTCGGCACGAAGGTCTTTTCCGGCCCCGCGCTGGGCATCGCTCGCGGCGCCCTCGAGCTCATCGAGGAAGAGCTGTCTCGCCGGGTCTCCGTCGGTGCCGTGAAGATGTCGGACATTCCCACTGCGCAGGTCCGCATCGCCGAGGCCGGCGCCGAGATCGACTGCGCCGAGGCCGTGCTGCTGAAGGACTGCGACGACGCGATGCGGATCGCCGCCTCCGGCGACCGCCCGTCGCTCGCGCAGCGCGCCCGCTGGCGCCAGAACAACGCGTTCGCCGGCCAGCTCTGTCTCAGAGCGGTGGAGCGTCTCCATCCGCTCGTCGGCGCCCGCGGCCTCGACCGCGACAGCCTCTTCCAGCTCGCCTGGCGCGACGTCCACGCCGCGGTCTCGCAGATCACGATGGCCTGGGACATCCAGGCGGTGAACGCCGGCCGCATCCAGTTCGGTCTGCCGTCGCTCGACCCGCGCCTGTAGGCCGCGGATCGCCGTCGCGTTCGCGCACGCCGGCGACGACGTCGTCGCGACTGACGAGCCCAGGAAGACGACGGCGTCGCATCGTCGGGTAGACCTAGGTCCAATAGGCAGGACGCACGCGCGGCGACTACCGTGAAGACATGCCCGTCCCGGTCAAAAAGGTAATGCGAGCTGGCAAAGCGTTCGTGTCGGCTCCGAGAACGTTCGCGCTGGAACTGACTCGGGCGGCGACACGGCTGCGGCGCGGATGACGTTATCGACGCATGACAGACCTGTCGAAGCAGAGATCGCGTTAGGGCGGGCAGGCGGAGATCGCGGGCGGTCTGCCCCATCGGCGCCGCGATGGCGCTACCCATCTGCTGCTCGATCCCCTCGAGTTGATCGAGAAACTCTGTGCGCTCATTCCCCCGCCGCGCTTTCACCTGCTCCGCTTCCACGGCCTCTGGGCCCCCCGCGCCCAGCTCCGCGCCGCCGTGGTCCCCCGCTCAAGCCGGGACGCCACGCCCTGCGGTGGGCACGCGCTCAGCCCGTGCGCGCCGGAGCCCCGGGGCCGGGCATCCTCCGAGGCCGGTCGACTCTCCGGGGCGGCCCTGCTCAAGCGGGTGTTCGCACTCGACCTTCTGCTGTGCAGTCGTTGCGGCGGCCGCCGCCGCCTGGTGGCTGTCTACCCCGGGGAACCAAGGCTGCGTGCACTTCTGGATCGCCTCCGGCTTAGCGAGCCTCCGGGCCTCCCGCCGCCCCCCAGGGTTCGCTGCTCTCGACCCGAGCCCTCTGACATCAGTCCTTACTATCGGACCCGCCCCGAGGCCCCCCACGCCCACCTCCCGGCCGGCAATCGGCCCCGGCCCACCCGACTTCGGCCCTTTGGGCTCGGGCATCGGTCCGCCCGGCCCCTGACATCTCAGCTGCGCCCGAGAAACGGTCCCCCTCCACCTGCCCGACTCGGAGATGGGCTGAGGTGAAGGTTGGCGCCCGGCACGAGTCCGCTGGCCCTGGAAATTCCTATCCCCCGGTCGCGTCAGCATCGCATCCGGGGCGACGAGCCTGAACAAGGCGTCGCTGCGCACCCATGCCCTCCTGAAGCGATCGGCGATCACTTCAGGAGATGTGGCATTCTCATCGCCTGTCACGGTGGCTCTCCCGGGGAGCTGCCACTCGCCGGACTTCATCGCATCGCACGCGCCGAGCCGCGTCATTCTTTTCCCCTCGGTAACGGCGTCACGGGGCCAGAGGTCAGAGGTCATAGGGTGGGCCCGTCCCCGCGAAGAGGCTGGCGGGAGGAACCCCGCTTATCGGATGCTACAAAAACGATGCTTGAGAGCCCGCATGGGGACCAATCGGAAATGGCGATGGCGGGACGATGTCGTATCAGATTCGAACGATCGGGCACCTTGGGTGTCGATACAACCCGATGAGATGCCTCGAGGACATCGGTATCGCCGATTCACGCCGTGCGGGATTGGTGTCGTCACAACTTCGCTTCACTCTTCTCGGGAGCGACGGGCTCGCGAAGCGGTCTTGTTCGGGACGGATGGGCCTCTTCGCCAGTGTTTCCGCGATGCGGCTCCATCATCGGCGATTGCCACTGCGCGCTCGTTCGGGTACCCTCACCAAGGTCATGCGGCAGGCCCGCATCTCTCACGCGGAACTCGGCGGGGTTCGGTGATCGGTCTCTTCGCCGGCCGGCGGCCGGCGCGCGATAGAGCAGAGAAAGACGCGGCCGGCCTCAGTTCGCCCGGGAACCGTCCCCGGCAACCGATAAGTCTCCGTCGTCCCCGGCGGGACGGCGCCTTCAGTCTGGATCTGATCGAAGCGATCAACCCCTGGGCGTGCCGGATCATCGTGCGCTGACCCGGATATCGAGGAGGAGAACAGGCATGAATCGACGCGCGTTCTTGAAGGTGTCCGCCGGCCTTCCCGTAGCCGCCGCTTCCGAGCTTCCAGGCCTGGCGTCGGTGGCCCTGGCTCAGCCCAGGGAGTTCGACCCGCGCCCGGGGACCTGGCGCACCTTCGAGGTCACCACCCGCGTCGAGGTTCTGAACGCGCGCGGCGTGGCCCGCGTCTGGCTTCCCGTCCCGGCCGTCAAGGCGGAGTACCAGAATCCCCTCGAGAGCAAGTGGTCGGGCAACGCGAAGACGCTGCAGCTCGTGGACGACGGGAGGTACGGCGCGAGCATGGTGTACGCCGAGTTCGCCGACGGCGAGGCGGCGCCCGTCGTGGAGCTGATCAGCGGGGTGAAGACGCAGAGTCGCGCGCTCGATTGGTCGAAGCCGAAACCCGCGCAGGAAAGCGCCCCGGCGCTTCGCGCCTGGACGGCCCCGACCGAGTTGATGCCGACCGACGGCATCGTCAGGGAGACCGCTCTCGAAATCACGCGCGGCAAAACCACCGACCTCGAGAAGACGAAGGCGGTTTACGACTGGATCCTGATCAACACCTATCGCGAGCCGAAGGTGCGCGGCTGCGGCGTGGGCGACATCAAGGCGATGCTGGAGACGAGGAACTTCGGGGGTAAGTGCGGCGACATCAACGCCCTGTTCGTCGGCCTGCTCCGGGCGGCCGCCGTGCCGGCCCGCGACATCTACGGCATCCGCGTCGCGCCCTCCGCCTTCGGCTACAAGGCGCTCGGCACCGGGAGTGCGACGATCTCCAAGGCCCAGCACTGCCGGGCCGAGGTCTTCCTGAAGGACTACGGCTGGGTGGCCATGGACCCCGCCGATGTCGGCAAGGTGGCCCGCGAGGAGACCAGCGAGTGGCTGAAGATCGACCATCCGCTGGTGGTCGCCGTCCGGCCGAAGCTCTTCGGCGGCTGGGAGGGCAACTGGATCGCCTTCAACACCGCCCACGACATCGCGCTACCGGGCTCGACCAAGGGCGGCAGGCTGGGCTTCCTGATGTACCCACAGGGCGAGACGGCGGACGGGCGCCTCGACAGTCTGGATCCGGAGGTCTTCAAGTACACGATCACCTCGCGTGAGATCAAGTCCTGATCTCGCCGTCGTGGTGAATCGATCCCGCGGCGCGCTGCGCATCGAGCTCGTGGCGGCGATCGCGGGATGGGTCGTCGGCACCTGCCTCCTCGGCGCTGGCGACGGGGGTGCGGAAGAGTCGCGCTTCATGCCATGGAAGGAGGCGCCGACACCTGCGCTCGAGCTCCGCGACCTGTCTGGCCGGCGGCAGGCCCTGGCCGACTACCGCGGCCAGGTCGTGCTCCTCAACTTCTGGGCGACGTGGTGCGAGTTCTGCAAAGACGAGATCGAGAGCATGAAGAAGCTCCAGGAGCAGCTGGCGAAGCCCCTGACCATCCTCTCCATCAACTACGGCGAATCGTCGTCCAGGGTGCGCGAGTACGCGAAGCACCTTTCCGCGAACGTCGAGGTGCTCCTCGATCCCGGTCAGGAGACGGCTCGGGCCTGGCGGGTTCGCGTCATCCCATCGAGCTTCCTGATCGACGCCGACGGCCGCGTTCGGTACAGCGTGATCGGGAACCTCGACTGGGCGAGTGAGGAATCCGTGAGGACCGTGCGCGCGCTCCTGCGCTGAACTCCGGGTCCGCCGCGGGGAGTGACGCCGCCCGCTGGCGAGCGCGCTCGACATCGAGATGGATCGGCGCCATATCGGGACAATGCTCTGCGCCCTACCCATGCGCAGCGGCCCGCCGGGATCGCGTTGCCCGACCTCTGGCGTGGCCAAATCACCGGGCAACGCAAGGAGGAATGGCATGGCCATCAAAGTAGGTGACCGACTCCCCGAGGGAACCCTGACCGAGATGATCGACACCGAGCGGGCGGGCTGCACCATCGGCCCGAACAACTTCTCGGTGAGTGCCGAGACCAAGGGAAAGCGCATCGTCATCTTCGCGGTGCCGGGGGCGTTCACCCCCACGTGCTCGGCCAAGCACGCGCCGGGATACGTGCAGAACTACGACGCGCTGAAGGGCAAGGGCCTCGACGAGATCTGGTGCGTGGCCGTGAACGACGCCTTCGTGATGGGCGCCTGGGGGAAGGAACAGAAGGCCGGCGGCAAGGTGCGCATGATGGCGGACGGCAGCGCCACCTTCACGAAGGCCCTGGGCCTCGACATGGACCTCACGGCGCGAGGCATGGGCGTGCGCTCGCAGCGCTACTCCATGCTGGTCGAGGACGGTGTGGTGAAGCGCCTGAACGTCGAGGCGCCAGGAAAGTTCGAGGTCAGCAGCGCGGAGGGGATGCTGGCCCAGCTCTGAGGGCGGATTTCTCGGGAGATCCGGGGACTCTGCGCGGATCCAACCTGGCGATGGATCGCCTCCCGCTGATCGACCGAGCGCGGGAACCCGATCAGGTCCGCCACGATCGGGGGTCCATCGCGTCGCGCAGCCCGTCGCCGACGAAGTTCAAGCTGAGGACGCTCGTCATGATCGGGAGCGTCGGGCCGATCAGGAGCCAGGGGGCATCGGCCAGATACCGCCGGGCTTCGCTCAGGTCGCGTCCCCAGCTGGGGTGGGGTGGCTGGGCCCCGAGGCCGAGAAACGACAGCGACGCTTCGGCGATGATGGCGCCGGAGAACGTGACCGTCATCTGCACGAGGATCGGGGCGATGACGTTGCGGAGGACGTGCGTCACCACGATCCGCGCCGCGCTGGCCCCGAGCGCGTTGGCGGCGGCGACGTAAACCTCCTCCCTGACCGTGAGGGTGCTCCCGCGCACGAGCCTGGCGAAGACCGGGATGTTGACGAGCCCCAGCGCCAGCATCACGTTCCGGGCATCCGCGCCGAGGCTGCCCACGATCGCCACCGCCAGCAGCAGCAGCAGCGGGGGGAACGTCAGGAAGGCGTCCATCACACGCATCAGGACGTTGTCGACGCGGCCCCCGACGAAGCCGGCCACGAGGGCGAGCGGGACGCCAACCGCCATGGCGATGGCGACCACGAGCAGGCCGACGGCGAGGGACACCCGGCCTCCGTGAAGGACACGGCTCAGCACGTCGCGACCGAAGTAGTCGGTGCCGAGCCAGTGGGCCGCGCTGGGCGGCAGGAGCTTGTCGCTCAGGCGGATCGCGGTCGGTTCATGGGGCGCGAGGACGGGGGCGAGGGTCGCCGCCACCACGAGCAGCGCCAGCGCCACCTCGGCCTACGAGGCCGCCTCCAGGCGTCGCATCCCTCCGCCCGCCTTTAGTCCTCTCGAGTGGGGGAGTCCGGTGGGCGGCAGAGGTGGAGGCCGACTGTAGCGTCAGTCGTCGGGCCTCGCGCGATCGCGTCCTCGGCGCGAGCTGGCGACCAAGGCCAGGGCGACCGCCGTTACGCCGGCCGCCGTCTGCCGAGGGTGCAGCGCCGCCCAAGTGTACGCGCTCGTTCGCTTCGTGCGCCCCTTCCAGGTCCGTCCGCGCTCGCCACCGTCACTGGCCACCGGTTCGTAGAGGTTGTCTCGCCGGTCGCGGGCCACGACCTGATCGGTCTGCTGGGACGCGAACGTCGTGTGCTCCATGTACTTGTCGGTCAGGCGCGGCGACACCGTCTGAGCGAGCGCCAGGATTTTGCCCATACCGCCGACGATCACATCGCGCTGCGGACGCTGGGCCACGTGGAGGATGGCGCTGGCCACCACGTCCGGCGCGTAGACAGGCGGCACCGGCTGCGGCTCGACCCCGAGGAGCGTTCTCGCTTTCTGGAAGAACGGCGTGTCGATGCTGCCCGGCTTCAGCAGCGTGACGACGACAGGGATTCCCGCCTCCTCCAGTTCCATGCGCAGCGTGTCGGTGAACGCCTTGATGGCGTGCTTGGCCGCGCAGTAGTTGCCCTGCAGCGGGACGGCGCGGTCGGCCAGCGCGCTGGCCACGTTGATCAACGCGCCGCCCTCACGCGCGAGATGCGGAACCGCGGCGCGCGACCCGTGGACCGTGCCCCAGAAGTTCACGTCGAACTGCCGGCGCATGTCCTCGATGGCCAGGTCCATGATCCGCCCGTACATCGACACCGCGGCGTTGTTGACCCAGGTGTCGATCCGGCCGAACTCGGCGACCGTGCGGTCGGCCAGGTGCTGGACGTGCTGCGGGTGCGCCACGTCGGACACCACGTCGATCGCGCGGCCTCCTTCGCCTCGGATGTCGTGGACGGCGCGGGCGAGGTCGGCCGCGTTCCGCGCGGCAAGGGCGACAGCGGCGCCCAGGCGGGCCGCGAGCTTCGCGGTGACGAGGCCGATCCCGCTGGACGCGCCCGTGATGACGATCACCTGCTCGCCGATGGGCTTCAACTTCACCATCATCGATTCCCTCCATCAGTGGTGCATCAGCTGACCATGGGACTCAGTGGTGCATCAGCGTGGTCAGCGGCCTCAGTGGTGCATCAGCGTGGTCAACGGCCTCATTGGTGCATCAGCGTGGTCAGCAGGGCGCCCAGTCGCTCGCCGGCGCCGTGCCGGAGCGACTCCGGCGGCGGCTGATGTACGACTCGTAGCGTGCCGCGCTTGCGGACCACGTCGCCGTACGACTTGCCGGATCGCGGGTCGCGCTCGAAGCGCAGGGTTACCGTGGCCCCGCCGATGCGCAGGTTCTCGACCGTCACATCGGGGAGCCAGGCCGGCAGAACCGGATCGACGACGAGCAGATCGAGGGGGGCGAGAGGCTGGAGCCCGAGCAGCGTATGCAGCAGCAGCGGGAAAGCGCTCTGGTTCCACGCCTGCACCGGGTTGGCGCGCGGATACGCGCCGGGATGTGCCGACTCCGCCCGAGCGTAGCCGCCCACGCATTCGGGGATGCGCCCGCGGTCGTAGAGGGCGGCGAGGTCGAACAGCGCCCGCGAGAGATCGATGGCCCGCTCGTCGAAGCCGTACCGTCGCAGGCCGAAGGCGATGGTGGCGTTTTCGACCGGCCACACCGTCCCGAGATGGTAGGCGATGGGATTGTAGGCCGGGTGGGTCGCGGATAGCGTGCGGATGCCCCAGCCGCTGAACAGGTCGGGGGCGAACAGGCGGCCCACCACCGCGGGAATGTACTCATTGGCGACGATCCCGGCCGCCAGGCAATGGCCGACGTTCGAGGTGACGCTGCACGCGCGTCTCTTGTCTCCGTCCATGGCCAGGGCGAAGAACCGCTCCTCGGGAAGCCACCAGTCGCAGTTGAAGCGCGCTTTCAGATCCTTCGCCGAGCGCCAGAGGGCTCTGGCCTGCGCTGGTTCCCCCCTCGCCAAGCTCATGACGGCCATGAGCTGCTGGGCGGCGAACCAGTAGCCCTGTAGCTCGCACGTGCCGAGCGGCGCCGGCACCGGGCTCCCATCCTCGTAGACCACCGCGTTGCCACTGTCTTTCCACCCCTGGTTCTTCGTCCCCTTCGGCGATCGGGTCTGGTACTCGAGGTAGCCGTCCCCGTCGCGATCGCCGTACTCGCGCGCCCAGTCCAGGATGCGCCGGGCGGTATCCCAGTGTCGGGCCAGGGTCCGAAGGTCGCCCGTCCACGCGTACAGGTGGGCCAGGGAGATCACATACATCAGGGGGCTGGCGAAGTCGGCGTAGTACGCGGCGTACGGGTTGAGGCCGAGGCGCGCGAGAGGACCGCGGCGCACCTGGTAGGGAATGCGCCCGGGCTCCTCGTCGCCCCAATCGACGACGCGGTCGCTCTGCATTCGACCGAGCCTCGTCAGGCTGGCGGTGAGGATCGCGCCGCGGTCGAACATCGCCGCCTGCCACCCCGCGGTCAGCGTGTCCCGCCCGAACAGCGCCGGGTACAGAGGAAGCCCGGCCTGGATGGCCAACCATTCGTCTTCCGGTCCCTCGAGGAGCGCGAAGGACGCGAGATCGTCCACGGCGTGCGTGATGACCCTCGTCGCCAGGGTCCCGCCGCGCGTCGACAGCGCCGCACAACCGGCCCGCCACCGCGCGACGGCCTCCAGGCGGCACCGGGTCTCCGCCGCGGTTGGCACGGGACTCGACTCGTCGAGCGGTGTCACGCGAAGGGTGAACTGCGCGGCATCACGAGGGGCGAGGGCCACCGGGGCGTAGAGCCCGCCGTCGCACACGGTCCACCGCAGATCGCCCGTCACGGAGACGATTGTCCCCAGCGGAAGGCGAGTATCGATGCAGCGGAACCGCAGGCCGTCGGCGAGCACATCGCAGACGACGGGGCGGGGTGCTGCTGACGCGTTCCCGACGATGCTTCCTGGATATCGGCGAAGTCAGCGTCGAGCTTCCACCCGAGCGAGAGCGCGACTGCGTCGCGGGAACGGTTGGCCAGCGTGACTGCCGTCTCGAGGGAGGCCACGCCCACGCAGTAACGCACCCGGATGTCGATCGCGCGCTGCGGGACACCGTCGCGGTCCTTCCACGTGGTGTCGTCCGCGACGTCGGTTCCACCGCCGCCGAAGTGAGTCTGCTCCGGATAGACGTACGCGAACGCCAGCTCGTGGGCCAGCGACGCGTCTGCGCAGAGCCACGGCGGTTCGCCGTTGACAAGGAGCCGGAGCGTTCTGAGGTGCCGGGCCTCACGAAAGTAGTAGCCGGAGAGGCCGTCGCGCTCGTCGCACTCCCCCCGGAGAGTCGTGACGAGGAGGGACGGTCCACGCCACGCGTAGCGCTGATGAGCCTGGACGCGTGCCGACACGTCGTGTTTCATCTCGAGTCGTCGGGAGGTGTTTCAGCGCGGCCGCATGCCGTCGAGCGGGCTCGCCGGTCGCAACGCACGTCGCTCGAGCGGGCCCGCCGGTCGCGACGCAGGTGCCGCCGACCGGCGCCCCGGCGTGCCCCGGAATCCCGGGGCACGCCACGTGCTCTGCTCACGTACGGCTAGGCGACCCGGCGGCTTCACCTCGCCTCGCCAGGCGCCTGTCTCCTGCCAGCGGGACTCGATGAATGTCTTGAAACGCTGCAGATCGCCCTTCACGCGCGCCGACACGACGCCCAGCGCGTCCCCCACGTTCTCCACGACGCCAGCGGGATCGTAGTCGAGCTGCAGCATCACCTTGCAGCGCGAGTCGCTGAGCCGGTGGAACGTCACCACGCCGGCGTTGTGGGCACCGCCCCGGCTCGTCCACGCGATTCGCTCGTCAGGCCGCTGCTCGGTGATCTCGGCCTCCCAGGATTTCTCCCGTACGCCGATCTCGGCGCACCACGACAGATGCGTGTCGTCGAGCTGGCGGACTTCCTTCACGCCTCCCATGAAACCCCGGGAACTCCTCGAACTGCGTCCGCTGGTTGTATGCCGTACGGCACGGCACGTCGACCTCGATGGAGTGCTCGATGGATGCCATGGTCGAGACCTCCCTTCACGTAGACTTTCGGCATCGTAGGGTGCAAGGCCGATGCCTCCGTCCGAGGGGCGCCACGAGGTCTCCCAGCCTCGGGAGATCATAAGGCGACCGATGAGGCCCTCGAGCTGCGCCACGCCAGCGGGACTGATCACGAGGCTGGCCAGCTGGCGGAACTTGGAGCGGACCGCGCCTTCCCCGAACGGATCCTGGTAGTCGCCGCGGGCGCTCTCACGCAGCCGGGTTACCGTGCGGCCATCGGTGAAGGTGACGGTCACTCGCGCCGGCTTGAGTCGCGGCACGTCGACGTTGAGAGCGGGATCCTCGCGCACCGTGACCCGCGGCGGACGGCAGCGATGGCGGGATCCCGGACGGCTTCGTTGGTGAAGGCGTGATAGCCGGCCTGGTCGGCCGCCTGGCGGACGCGGGGGACAATCTGCGCTCGGCCCGCGGCATGGGAGCCAGCAGCCCATGGCACCGCAGCAGATGGAACCGGCGGGCGGGGATGAAGCACGCGGAGCTTCTCGATGGCTCCAGCGGATCGAGCAGCAGATGCGTCGCGCCGTCCCGGCGGGGGTGGGGCAACTCGTACCGAAGCTGCCCTGTCCTTCGCCAGAACCTCGTTCGACTCGCTTGGCGGACGTTTGCGATTCGGCTGAAGGACCCTAACACGACGAGGGTTGGTGAGAAAGGGCTCTCGACGTCAGGAGGTCATAGAATCGTCGGCCAGGGTACGGCAGGGTTCTAAGGGGGCGAAGGACCGTCGGTGGGATGGGGCGCGTTCGCGGTTGTGATCCCTTGTGGGCGATGCGGGACTACGCCGCCTGACGGAGGTAGCGGTGGTGCAGGCCTCCGACTTCTGGACGCTGCACGATCTTGCCAGCCGCGGGAGGCTCGATGGGTCTAGGGTCGGGTGCGTCCTTGTCGAGCGCAAGGTGCGTACGCGCCTGGTGGTAATACGCGAAGTAGTGGGTCAGGATTCGGCGCAGCTGTCGTTCCCCGAGCACGAGAACGTGGTTGAGACACTCGCGCCGGATCGAACCGATCAAGCGCTCCGCGAAAGGATTCTGCCAGGGGCTGTGCGGCGCTGTGAGGACTTCCTCGATGCGCATGCCCTTCACGCGGTGGCGGAACTGCTCGCCATACACCTGGTCACGGTCGCGCAGGAGGTAGGAGGGCGCAGAGTCGTCCGGGAACGCGGCGACGATCTGCTGCGCGGTCCAGACGGCGGTGGGATGCTCGGTGACGTTGAAGTGGACGACCCGCCGGCGATAGTGGGCAAGCACCACGAGGACGAAGAGGACGCGCAAGCGCGCGGTGGGCACGGTGAAGAAATCGATCGAGACCAAGTCCCGGACATGGTTGGCGAGAAACGCCTGCCAGGTTTGAGACGGCTCGGGACGCCGTTTCGGCATCAGGCGGGATACGGTGCGCTCGGCCACATCGATACCGATCTTCAGGAGCTCGCCATGGATGCGCGGAGCGCCCCAAAGCGGGTTCGCGGTGGCCATGCGGGTGATCAGAGCCCTGATCTCGGCGTTGATGCGCGGCCGACCTCCGGTCGTGCGGCCAGAGAGCTGGGTCCAGTACTCGCGGAAGCGACGCCGTTGCCACCGCAGGACGGTGTCGGGGGTAACGATGACGAGGGACTCCCTCCAGCCGGCCCAGATCCTGGCCAGCCCGACCCAGATGAGGCGGTCCGTTTTGCGTAATCGGGGCCGGGTCATCATTCGCTTGTAGACAGCGAGCTGCTGGCGCAAGGCGAGGTTCTCCAGGGCCAGCTGGCGGTGGCAGCCGAAGAGGACGGGGAGGAGCCGAAGCAGGTGGAGCAGGAGAGTGATCATCGAGCTGAGATAGTGGCCGGATCGGGATCGACAGATCAACTGGCCGCCGGCCGAGGTTTTGGCGAAGGACAGGGTCTCGTCACGGGAGCGGCTGGCGGACAACAAGGCCAGACCGGTCGGCATGTCACCGAAATGCTGCTTGCGCGAGGAATGCCGGTTCGCGCCTTCGTGCATAAGATCGACGAGCGTTCGGAACGCCTCCGCGTCCTCGGGGCGGACGTGGTCGAGGGCGATTTCCTCGACTACCACGCGGTCGAGCGGGCGGTGCGGGGCATCTCGACCGTCTACTTCGCCTACCCCGTCCAAGCCGGGCTGCTCGAGGCGACTACAATTATGGCCGACGCGGCGCGCAAGGCGGGCGTCACTCGCCTTATCGACGTGGTGATGCTCGTCTCGTCCCCAGATGCTCCCACTCCTCGCATGCGGGAAAACTATCTGTCCGAGCGGATCTTCGAGTGGGCCGGAATTGGAGCGGCGCATGTCAGGGCGACGGTCTTCTACGAGAATGTCCGCGCCTTAACCAGTTCGACCCTGGCAAAAGACGGTTCTATCCTGCTGCCCTGGGGAAGCGACAGCACCGTGCTGCCCCTTGTTTCAGCCGAGGATGTCGCGCGCGTCGCCGTCGGCGTGCTGACGGGCCAATCGGTGACACTTGGCAGCTCCTACCCGGTGATCGGCGAGGTCCTCGCTCTGCGCGACATCGTTGCCACCTTCAGTCGCGTCCTCGGTCGAGAGGTGCGCTACCAGGAAATTCCGGACCAGACCTGGCACGACGGGGCTCTCGCACGAGGTTTCAATCAGCACGTGGTCCAACATCTGTCTCAGCTCTGGCGGTCGATTCGAAGCTCGCCCACGCGGTTCGAAGTGCCGGATACGATCGAAAAGCTCGGCGGCAGGAAACCCAAGACCTTCGAGGAATTCGTGCGTGAGCAACGAGGTGCGTTGACGGCGCAAACGGCGCCGACAGCGGCCTAAAGGGGCCCGCGATGGACAGACGGCTTTTGCTG
>JBKPDQ010000156.1:0-4475 GCA_046728015.1 Actinomycetota bacterium | reverse complement strand
AGGCGCTGCCTGTCGGCTTCGCTTGTGTTCCCTGCCGACTCGCGCTCCCAGAGTTCGTGTTCCTCGGCGACGAGCTGCTCGATCGTTCCGTGGATCTGCGGATCGTCCATCACGCCTCCTGGGGTATGGGTTCCGGTGTTGCCGTCGTCTGAGGCCGGGTGGTGTCGACGGCGGGCTCGGGGACACCGTACAGCTGACCTCCCGAGCACCTCTCGGCCTCGACGGGGCGTCTCGGGTTCCTGATCCCGACGAGTCCTGCAATGCCCCCGGCCGCCACGAGCACGGCGCAGATCACCACGGCCTGGTGGAAGGCACGGACGGATTGGTCGTTCGCGGAGAAGGTGTCGCCGACGAGCGTGCTCGCGACGACGACGCCGACGACCGAGACACCGACCAGGCCCGCGACACGGGCGATCGCGTTGTTGATCGCGGACGCGATCCCGGCGTCGGTCTCGTCGGCGTCGGCGAGCACGGCGGCGACGAGCGGGGCGACCGTCATCGACAGTCCCAGCGCGAAGACGACCAGCGCGGGAACCAGATCGGCAACGTACGAGGTGTCGATGCCGGTTCTCAGCAGGAGGAGAAGACCAGCCGCGGCGACGAGAGGCCCGACTCCCATGAAGAAGCGAGGGCCGAAGCGGTCCGCGAGCGCGCCGAAGCGGCGAGAGAGCCAGAACGCGACCAGCGTCACCGGGAGCACGGAGAGCCCCGCTTCGAGAGCGCTGTAGCCGGCGACTTGCTGCAAGAAGATGGTGAGGAAGAAGAAGAGGACGGCGAGACCCGCGTACATGGCGAGCGTCTCGAGGTTTCCGACGGCGAAGTTTCGACCCGCGAACAGCTCCAGCTTCAGCATCGGCTGAGCGACGCGTCGCTCGTAGGCAAGGAAGACGAGGAACGCGACGACGCCGCCGACGAGCAGGACGAGGATGGCCGGGCTCGACCAGCCGAGGCGCGGCTGCTCGATCAGCGCGAACACAACCCCGCCGAGACCCACGGCGCACAGGAGCGCACCGAGGTAGTCGACGTGGCGTGTGGAGGTGCGCGACGTCGGCGCGACCCCAGCTCTGACGAGCACCACGGTAAGAGCGACCAAGGGAAGGTTGAGCGCGAAGATCCAGCGCCACGAGAACTGGTCGACGATCACACCTCCCGCAAGCGGGCCGACCAGCGACGCGATCGCGCCCCACGCCGTCCACGCGCCGATCGCGGCGGCACGCTCGCCGGCCGGGAAGGCCGCGACGATGATCGCCAGCGAGCTCGGAACGAGGAGCGCGCCGGCCGCTCCCTGCAGGCCGCGCGCCGCGATCAACACCTCGCTCGTCGGCGCGAGCGCGCACGCGACCGAGAAGAGCCCGAACGCACCGGCGCCGAGCGCGAACACCCGCCGCTCACCGTAGATGTCGCCCAGCGAGCCTCCGATCAGGATCAGCGAGCCGAGCGTCAGGAGATAGGCGTTCGCGACCCACTGCTGCGCCTGCAGTCCGCCGCCGAGATCGCGCTCGATCGCCGGCAGCGCGACGTTGACGACCGTCCCGTCGATGGTCGCGATCCCGGAGCCGAGGATCGCCGCGACGAGCGTCGTTCGCTGCGCACGGGTCACGGCCTCAGGTCGTCTTGACGAGCCCGCCATCGATCACATAGTTGGCTCCCGTGACGTTCGCCGTGCGGGGCGAGGCAAGCAGCGTCACGAGCGTGGCCACCTCCTCCGGCGTGCTGAAGCGGCCCGAGGGAATACCGGCGATCGCCTGCTCACGCACCGCCGCCGGGTCGACGCCGGTGGCGCGGCCGACGGTGGCAGCGACGCCGTCGTTCCCGAGCCAAAGGTCGGTCTCGACCTGACCCGGCGAGACGCAGTTGATGCGGATCCCCTGCGGGCCGAGCTCCTGCGAGAGCGCCTTCGAGACATTCAGCAACGCCGCCTTCGCCGCGCCGTAGTCAATCACCAACCCGTCGGGCTGGAAGAAGGCGTTCACGGAAACGACGTTGACGATCGCTCCCTCCTTGCGGGGCATCATCGCGGCGACTGCGGCACGAGTCGCCCGCACCGCGGCGAAGAAGTTGAGCTGCATCGAGGCCTCGAAGTCGGCGTCGCTCGTCTGCAGGAATCCGTCGAGACGCATCCGCACCCCGCCGACGTTGTTGACCAGGACGTCGATGCTTCCATGGCGCTCGACGGCGTTCCCGACGAGCCGCTCGGACCCGCCGGGCTGGACGAGGTCGATCTCGAACGCGCTCACGCCGTCGATGTCGAGCAACGAGTCGACGGTGCGCGCACCTGCGACGACCTCGGCCCCTTCTGCGGCGAGCGCGCGCGTTACGGCGAGCCCGATTCCCTTGCTCGCGCCGGTGACGACCGCGACCTTGCCCGTCAGCTCGAGATCCACGACCTGTGGATCCCTTACGCCGAGGCGCCCTGCGCCGGAGATGCCGGGGCCTCGAGCACTCCGTCGAGCCAGCTGTCGATCGCCGCAGCGACTTCCTCCCAGCCCTCCGCCGCCATGAGCAGGTGCGGCCGGCCCTCGAACTCCAGGTACTCCGTCTCCGCCGGCGAGCGCTCGTACTTCTCGTACTGCTTCTTGGAGAGCGAGGCCGGCACCGTGTTGTCTTTCTCCGCCCCCACGATCAGCAGCGGTGCGCGCTCTGCGTTCTTGAAATGCACCTCCGTCGGCGGGTTCAAGTGGAAGTTCGCGAACCCCGCCTCGTAGAAGATCTGGCCCGTCTCCGGAACCGCGTAGCGCTCGTACGCGGCGGCCGCCTCGTCGGCAGAGAACGTGTTCACAAACCCGTACGTGAACTCCTCGAGGGTGAGCGTGACGATTCCGTGCCACTTGGAGGGGTGCGCGAGCGCGGGCGCCGCCGCCTTGAGCGACGAGAAGGGCAGCACGAGGATTCCCTTCGGCGGCGCTGGGCTGAGCGCGACGCCGGCACGGCCGAGACCGCGGTCGAGCAGGAGCTCGACGATGAGGCCGCCGAACGAGTGGCCGATCAGCACCGGCGGCTCGCCAAGCGCGCGGATCTGCTCCTCGTAGTGGTCGACGATCTCCTCGATGCCGAGGCCCTTGAGCTCGTCGGCATCCGCTCTCAGCTCCTCGACGTCGCCCTCCTTGCGCGGCCATTCGGGGGTGGAGACGGCAAAACCGCGCTTGGCGAAGTAGTCGGCGAAGTTCTCCCAACTCCGGGCCGAGAGCCAGGCGCCATGGATCAGCATCAGCGGAATCCGATCGTTGTCGGTGCGATTGCTCGCCATGTGGACCCCTCCTCTTCGGTTGACGCCACCGACGTTACGTCGCTTGCGCCGCACGCAGAAAGTCCGATCGGCGCACCGACCCAGACCTGAGGGAACCTAATCGCCGGGCAGCTCGGTCCGCGCCGGACGGTGCGTCAGCCACCCTTCCGCGTCGCGCAGTCGCCGGGCGGTGCTGGCCAACACGTCCCCGTCTCCGGTAGGGGAGGACGCGAAGTCGATCGGAAAGCTCAACGAGGGATCAAAGGGCACAGCCACAACACCTGCAATCGACTCCTGCACCCACTCGCCGACGAACACCGAGACTGCCTCGCCCTCGGCGACCGGCAACATGCGCCGATCCCAAGGAGCACTAAGCGTCTTCACCGTTCGCTCGAGCTCGAAACCTGCAGCCCTGACCACGGCACCCAGCCACGAGTTGAACGCGCGCCCCGGCGGCTCGCGCGGCAGCAGCACATGCTCCGCGGCAAAAGCGCCGATCGGAATCGCCTCGGCGGCCGCATAGCTATGGGTGGCCGGAAGCGCGGCCAGCAGCGGCTCGTCCCGGAGCGCGTCGATACGAACGCCGTAGCGACGGGCCGCCGCCGGAGTCCCCATCACCACCGCGGCCGCCAGCTCGTGGCCGGCGATCTGCCGCAGCAGTTCCGGAGTCACGTCCTCCTCGAGCCGGATCTGGAGCTCCGGATGCTCGCTCTCTACTTCCTGCGCGATCCGCGTCGCCTGCAACCGCGTGAACGGGGTGAAGCCGACCCCGAGAAGACCGCCCTCGGGCTCCGCCGCGCGACGCGCGTCCTCGACTGCAGCATCGATCTCGGCAAGCGCCCGCCGCGCCCGCTCGAGCAGCGCAGAGCCAGCCGGTGTCAGCTCCACCCGGCGCGTTGTCCTTACGAAGAGCACCAGCCCCAGGTCCCGCTCGAGCTCGCGAATCGCACGCGAGAGCGGCGACTGCGACATGTGCAGATGCTCCGCGGCGCGTCCGAAATGCAACTCCTCCGCGACGGCGACGAAATAGCGCAGCTGTCGCAGCTCGAGCGGAACATCCATCGCCGCGGATACTGACCCTGCCCACGCCCCGGCGCCAGCACGCGACTGGCCGCGCTAGAGGCGTGCGGACCCATCGCGTGACCTGCGTCTCGTCTGTGGATTGACAGGCGGCCCGCCGCTGAAAGGCGGGGCGCGGCCACGTTTACGTCGGATCGTGGGGCGTGCGCAGGCGATGAGGGCGTAAGCC
>JBKPDQ010000155.1:0-11491 GCA_046728015.1 Actinomycetota bacterium | reverse complement strand
CGCGGGCCTCCGGGTTGTCCTGCACCAGCGCCTCGAGCCGGAGCAGGATCGCCGTCAGCGCCTGGTTCACCTCGTCATGGAGGTCGCGGGCCAGGCGGCGGCGCTCCTCCTCCTGAGCGCGCATGGCAAGCGTGCCGGAGCGGCGCCGCTCCTCCTCGATGCGGGCGAGCAGCAGGTTGAAGGAGCGCGAGAGCTTGTCGATCTCCTCGACCGGGTCCTTGTCGGGGAGCTGGTGGCTCGAGGGCTCGGCCGGGTCGATCGTCTCGATCCGCCTGATCAGGCGCTCGAGCGGCGCGAAGCGGCGCTGGAGCATCCACATGTTCACGCACAGCGTGAGGACGATGGCGAGGGCGAGGATCAGGAACGACCAGCGCTGGTCGGAGACGGTGAGGTCGAGCCCGGCCGCGAGGCTCGCGGCGAACAGCGTGAGCGCGACCAGCACAACGTTCGCGGCCACGACCTGGCCGATCAGGGAGTCCTCGCGTCGAGTCATAGAGGGTCGTTTCATGGATCGGAACCGGGCGCGAACCGACAAATGGGGTCCCCACCCCATATCGGCAGACAGCCGCTGCGACGAAACTCCTGGTGAGGCTTCAAGCAGGTGGAACTGCCAAGGGCTTCCGCACAATCTAGGTCTGGGTCTTCCGCCGGGGCGTCCAAAAGGGCGCCCCGGCTGTCGTCCGGGAGCGGGCTGCCGCGCTCGCCCCCGCGGCGCTACACTTTCTGAAGTATTGAATCTCGACCGGGTTTTGAGGTAATCGACGATGGCGTCGGGCGCAGAGCTGATTCGCAAGATCAAGGAGCAGATCGAGGAGGTCGATCCCAAGGACGTCCACGAGCTGCAGCAGAACGGCAACGGGGCCGTGATCGTCGACGTGCGCGAGCAGCACGAGTTCGAGGAGTCCCATCTTCCGGGCGCCGTCCACGTGCCGCGCGGCCACCTCGAGTCGCGCATCGAGGGCGCGGTCGCCGACCGCTCGAAGCGCGTGGTCCTCTACTGCGCCTCCGGCCAGCGCTCCGCGCTCGCCGCTCACACGCTCAAGGAGCTGCTCGGCTACGAGGACGTCGCCTCGATGCGCGGCGGCATCACGCTGTGGAAGGACCGCGGCTATGAGGTCGAGGTCCCGCGCGCGCTCAGCCCGGAGCAGCGCGAGCGCTACTCGCGCCACCTGCTGATCCCGGAGATCGGGCTCGAGGGGCAGCTGAAGCTGCTAGACGCCAAGGTGCTCCTGCTCGGCGCGGGCGGCCTCGGCTCGCCGGCGGCGCTCTATCTAGCGGCCGCGGGCGTCGGCACGCTGGGCATCGTGGACAACGACGTCGTCGACCTCTCCAACCTCCAGCGCCAGGTCGCGCACTCGAACGAGCGCGTGGGCGTGCCGAAGGTCGACTCGGCCGAGATCGCGGTCCACGAGATCAACCCGGACGTTGAGGTCGAGAAGTACCCCGTCCGGCTCGGCGCCGACAACATCATGGAGATCATCGAGGGCTACGACGTGATCGTCGACGGCCTCGACAACTTCCCCACGCGCTACCTGCTGAACGACGCGAGCGTGCGGCTCCAGATCCCGGTCGTCTCGGCCTCGATCCTCGGGTTCGAGGGCCAGCTCTCGGTCTTCCACCCGTACGAGGGCCCCTGCTACCGCTGCCTCTACCCGACGCCGCCGCCGGCCGAGCTGGCGCCGTCGTGCGGCGCCGCGGGCGTGCTCGGCGTGCTGCCGGGCGTGATGGGCCTGCTCCAGTCGGTCGAGGTGATCAAGCTGGTCACCGGCGCCGGCGACACGATGGCCGGCCGCCTGCTGGTCTACGACGCGCTCGGCACGACGTTCACGGAGCTGAAGGTCCGGCGCGACCCCGACTGCCCGATCTGCTCGCGGGAGCCGGGTGAGATCTCCGACGAGGAGATGGGCGTCTTCCCGGATTACGAGGCCTTCTGCGCCGGGGCAGGCTGAGCCGCCTGCAAACCGTCGGATGCCGTCGTCCTCGGTTGTCGGCGGCGCAGTCCTGCCCCGCCCAGCCGCTAGGCTCGCTCCCGCTATGGCGACGATCAAGATCCCCCCGGTGCTCCGGGGCAGCGTCGGCGGCGAGAAAGAGGTGCAGGCGTCCGGCGGCGATGTCGGCGAGGTCCTGCGCTCGCTCGCGTCGCAGCACCCGGCCACCGAGTCGCAGCTGTTCTCGGAGGACGGCGAGCTGAACCGCTACGTGAACGTCTACCTGAACGACGAGGACGTGCGCGTCCTCCAAGGCCTCGCCACGAGCGTGTCCGACGGCGACACGGTCGTCATCCTCCCGGCGATGGCCGGCGGAAGCGGCTGATCGTCCGGCGAGCAGAGCCGGCCGACGAGCCCAGGTGGTGGAGCGTCTGGGACGACTCGGCGCGCGCCGCCTTCAAACCGCTGCTCCCCGAGGGTCACGTGTTCCCGTCGCCCGATCCGGACCGCTGGCACCGGCTCCATGCAAACCCGGCCGTGACCATGCTGCTCGCAGAGGACGACGGCGAGCTGCTCGGCCTCACGATCTGCGGCGAGAGCCGCGACCCGGACGCCGGCGACGACGTGGGCGAGGTGCGCATGATCTTCGCGGCGGCGGGCGCATGGGGTCGCGGAGTGGGCAGCGCCCTGATGGCGGCGGCGCTCGACGATCTGCGCGAACGCGGCTATTCCGAGGCCACCGTCTGGTCCTTCGCGGACAACGAGCGCGCGAACCGGTTCTACGAGCGCCAAGGGTTCACGCGCAACGGCACCGAGCGCACCGAGGCGGACTGGGCGGACATCCCGGAGGTCCGCTACCGCCGCACCCTCTGATGGACACGATCGGCATCGACCTCGCCGCTCAGGACAAGAACACGGCGGCGTGCACGATTCGCTGGAGCTCCGGCTTGGCGTCGGTCGCCCCGCCGCGCGTCGGGCTCGCCGGTGGCATAAGCGAGGAGTCGCTCGTAGACGCAGTGCGAAGCGGCACCTGGCTCGGGATCGACTCGCCCTTCGGCTGGCCCGCGATCTTCGTCGACGCCGTGAGCGGATACGCGCGGCGAGAGCCATGGCCGGACGCCCCGCCTGACTTGCTTCGCTATCGCCTCACCGACCGCCTCGTGCGCGACCAGCTGAAGCTGTCGCCGCTGAGCGTCTCCTCCGACCTGATCGGAGTCACGGCTTGGCGCTGCGCCCGCCTCCTGACCCTGGCGCGGGCAGGGCGGGAGGCCGCCGATCGCACCGGCCGCGACCAGATCGTCGAGGTCTACCCGGGGGCGGCGCTCAAGCGCTGGGGGCTCGACCGGCGCGGTTACAAGACGAGCGGCAACGCCGAGAAGAAGAGGGCGCAGCGCTCGAAGCGGGAGCTGCTGCTGCGCGAGCTCGACAGGAGCGCGCGGTGGTTGCGGTGGCAGGACGACGCACGCGAGCGCTGCGTCGAGAACGACGACGCCTTCGATGCGTTCCTGGGCGCCCTGATCGCGCGCGCGGCCGCGGTCGGGGCAACGGTCTGGCCGGAGACCAGACCGCAGTGGCGAGCCGCCCGGGCGGAGGGCTGGATCCACCTGCCGCGCCCGGGCAGCCTGCCCGAGCTCGCTCACCGGCGCGCCAAGCGGCCGCCCGCGCCCCCGGCGTAGTCTCTAAGCGATGCGGATTGAGAGACTCGAGCGCGCGGAGCCGTTCGTCACGAAGGACGGCTCCGAGATCCGCGAGCTGGCCGGGATCCCGACGGGAAACGCGGTGAACCAGAGCCTGGCCGAGGCGACCGTGCCGCCGGGGGCCGAGACCGACGAGCACTACCACGGCGTCTCGGAGGAGATCTACCTATTCACGAGCGGAAGCGGGCTGATGAAGCTCGGTGACGAGGAGACCGAGGTCTCGGCAGGCGACAGCGTGGTGATCCCGCCGGGCACGCCCCACAAGCTCCGGAACACGGGCACCGGGCCCCTGAAGCTCCTGTGCTGCTGCGCCCCGCCGTACTCGCACGACGACACCTTCATGGTGGCGTGACCGGGTACTACACTTTCTGAAGTGCTGGAACCGGGGCTCGATAACAGGCCTTGCGGGGGCAAGTACGGCGACATCGTCCAGGCGATCGGGAACACGCCGCTGGTCGAGCTTCGGCGGCTGAGCCCCACGCCGGGCGTTCGCATCTACATCAAGCTCGAGAGCTACAACCCGACCGGCTCGGTCAAGGATCGCGTGGCGCGCTCCATGATCGAGCGGGCCGAGGAGGACGGGCTGATCCGGCCGGGTCAGACCATTCTCGAGCCGACCTCGGGCAACACCGGCATCTCGCTGGCCATGATCTGCCGGCGCAAGGGCTATCCGCTCAAGGTCGTCATGCCGGACAACGTCACGACCGAGCGCACCCAGCTGCTCAAGATGTTCGGCGCCGAGATCGTCTACTCACCGGGCGAGCAGGGCTCGAACGGGGCCGTGGCAATGGCGCTCGAGATGGCCGAGGCCGACTCGAGCTACTACATGCCCTACCAGTACGGGAACCAGGCGAACCCGGACGCGCACTATCACGGCACCGCCGTCGAGATCCTCGAGGAGCTCGACAGCGTGACGGCCTTCGTGGCCGGGCTCGGCACGGGCGGCACGTTGTTGGGCAACGCCCGCCGCTGCACGGAGGAGGACCCGGACACGCTGATCGTGGCCGCCGAGCCGCTCCAGGGGGAGCTCGTGCAGGGCCTCCGCTCGCTCGAGGACGGCTACATCCCGCCGATCATCGACCTCTCGCTGCTGGACCGGAAGATCTTCGTCTCGAACCGCGACGCGATCGTCTGGACAAAGAGGCTGATGGAGGAGGAGGGGCTTTTCGTGGGCCCCTCGACCGGCGCGATCGCCTCGATCTGCGTCCGTGTCGCGAGCGAGCTCGACGAGGGCAACGTCGTCTTCGTCGCGCCGGACGACGGCTGGAAGTACCTGAGCTCGGGCGTCTACAACAAGACGATCGAGCGGCTCGAGGAGGAAGGCGTGCTCGAGCGGGCCTCGTTCTGGTAGGCGGCTACCCGGCCTTGCTCGGCTCGTCGTAGCTGTCGCGCTCGTCGTCGTCGTCGGGCGCGGTGAGCGACTGCTTCAGCTCACGCATTCCCCGGCCGACCGAGCGGGCCGCCTCGGGCAGCTTCTGCGGGCCGAGCACGATCAGCGCGATCACGAGGATCACCATCAGCTCGAGCGGGCCCGGTGCGGAGATGAAACCCATGCGCACCCCAGGTTAGTTCACCAGCTGGCGATCTCCCAGGAAATCTCGCAGCGCCACCACGTGTGCGGCCGTGCAGGCCATGATCGAGCCGAGCGGCTGGCGGAGCCCCTCGCGGATGATTGCCGCCGCTTCCGTGTAGGCGGCGACGGTCTGGCCCTCGAGATCGATGGCATAGCGGGCGAACGACTCGCGGCTGCCGAGAGCCGCGTTCAGCTCCGGCGGCGGCACGGTGGCGCGCGGGTTTCGCTCACCCCGGCCGGCCAGCACCCGCCCGATCGCGCGCACGTGCTCGCGCTCGTGGTCGCGCAGGGTCTCGCCGAGCTGAGCCTCGATCGCTCCGCGCCGGAGCGCGGCCTCGTAGCCCGAGAGCAGGCGGTTCTCGCGCACGAGCAGATCCTCGAGCAGCTCGGCGTCGGAGCGTTCCGCCATCAGAGCGCCCCCGTGACGAAGGGCCCCTGCGCGGCCGGCAGCCCGCGCAGGACGCGGACCGCCCCGAGGTGGTTCGCCTCGTCGGCGCAGATCCGCGACGCCTCGGTTCGCAGCCCGACGCTGGGCAGCTCCGCGAGCGCCTCGAGGTAGGCGCGCAGCTCGCGCTCCTTCAGATCCTCGGCGAAGCGGAGCGCGTCCTCAGCGCTCCCCAGCCGGGGGAAGGTGCGGGCGTACTCGTCGGCGCTCCGCCCCGGCGGCGGCTCGCCGCCCAGTTCGGAGATCAGCCGCTCGAGGCGGCTCGCGTGCTCTCGCTCCTGCGCCCGGATCGCTCGGATCTCGTCGAGCGCCGGCCCGCTCAGGAGCTCGGCGCAGGCGCCGTACGCGGCGACCGCCGCGCGCTCAAGCGCGAGCAGCGACCCGAGCAGCGCCGCACCGGAGCCGGGCGCCGGGCCGGTCGAGGGCGGCGGATCGCCGCCGCCACAGGAGGCGAGCACGGCCGCGGCCACGGCGCCGCCGAGCGCCTCGCGCCGGGTCAGGGAGGGCGCCATGCGGCCGCAGACTAGCCTTCAGCCGGTGAGGATCTCGCGGGCCGATTGGGACGAGCTGGTGGCACATGCGCGCGACGATGCGCCCAACGAGTGCTGCGGCTACCTGTGGGCCACAGACGGCGCGGTCGAGGGCGTGAGACGGGCGGAGAACCCGCGCAAGTCGCCCTACGGCTACGAGCTCGACCACAGGAGCCTGTTCGCGGCGAACGAGCTCGACGACGAGGGCTTCGAGGTCGGGATCTACCACTCGCATCCGCGCAGCCCGGCCGAGCCGTCGCAGACCGACATCAACCTCGCGAGCTACCCGCACTGGCGTTACGTGATCGTCTCGCTCGAGGACGAGCCCGTGGTGAGGGTGTGGCGGATCGAGGACGGCCGCGTGGAGGAGGAGGAGCTCGATGTCGTCGAAGGCTGAGCCGCTGGCCTGCCCCGGGTGCGGGCGGGTGGACGAATCGGGCGAGAGCTTCTGCCCGAGCTGCGGCATGCCGCTCGTGCGCCCGGGCGGCGAGCCGCTCGACGCGCCTCTGAGCGACGCCCACGGCCGCGCCCGCAAGATCGATCCGGCCTTCACCGAGGGCGACCTGGTGCGCGTGGCCGGCGGGCGCAACCAGGCGGAGGCGGAGCTGATCCAGGGCCTGCTGCTCGAGTGGGGCGTGCCCAGCGTGCTGCGGCGTACAGCCGGATTCGACGTACCGGACTTCCTCGCGGCCGGCCCGCGCGACGTGCTCGTGCCCGAGGCGGGCGCCGAGACCGCGCGTGAGGTACTGCTCCAGGCAGACATGGCGCCGACGACCGGCGAGGGCAGGGGCCCGCGCCCGCTCGTGCTGGCGGCTGTGGTCGTGCTCGGCGGTGCGGCGACCGCACTCGTCGCCTGGCTGGCCTCCCAGGGCGGCCCCTGAGAGCTAGGCTCCCCGGCCATGGATTTCGCACCGTCTGAGCGAGTGGCGGCTCTCCTGGACCGCGTCCGGGAGTTCATGGAGGAGCACGTCGACCCCGTCGAGCGCGAGGCGATGGCCGCGCTCGACTCGGAGGTCCGGCCGGGCGTTCCGTACCCCGAGATCCTCGTCGAGCTGCGCGAGCGCGCCAAGGCGGAGGGGCTCTGGAACCTGTTCCTGCCGGACGACCGCTTCGGCCCCGGGCTCACCAACTGGGAGTACGGGATGCTCTGCGAGCTGATGGGCCGGAACGGCGTGGCGCCGATGGTCTTCAACTGCGCGGCGCCCGACACCGGCAACATGGAGATCCTCGCCGAGCATGGCACCGACGCCCAGCAGGAGCGCTGGCTCCAGCCGCTGCTGGACGGCGAGATCCGCTCCTGCTTCTCGATGACGGAGCCCGACAGCGCCGGCTCGGACCCGACCGGGCTGATCTCGCGCGCCGAGCTGGATGGCGGCGAGTGGGTCGTCAACGGCCACAAGTGGTTCACGTCCGGCTACAACGGCGCCGCGCTCGCGATCGCCATGGTCGTGACCGATCCCGACGCGCCGCCGCACAAGCGAGCGAGCATGATCCTCGTGCCGGTGGGCACGGCCGGCTTCGAGGGCGTGCGGCCGGTGCCGGTCATGGGGCACGACGAGGGGCCGGGCCACTGGGAGGTTCGCTACGAGGACTGCCGGGTGCCGGCGGACAACCTGCTCGGCGAGCGCGGCGCCGGGTTCGCGATCGCGCAGGACCGGCTCGGGCCCGGCCGCATCCACCACTGCATGCGCGCGATCGGCTCGGCCGAGCGCGCGTTCGAGCTGATGTGCCGGCGCGCGCACGAGCGCCAGGCGTTCGGCGGGCCGCTCGCGGACAAGCAGTTCGTGCAGGACTTCATCGCCACCTCGCGCATGGAGATCGACCAGGCGCGGCTGATGGTGCTCCACGCCGCCTGGCGGATGGACACCGAGGGCAAGCGCGCGGCGCGCCAGGACATCTCGATGATCAAGGTGATCGCGGCGCAGATGCACCAGAGCGTGCTCGACCGCGCGATGCAGGTTCACGGGGCGCTCGGGATGTCGGACGACACGCCGCTCGCCGCCGCGTGGCGACAGGGACGCTGGCTGCGGATCGCCGACGGCCCGGACGAGGTGCACAAGATGGTGATCGCGATGCGCGAGCTGAACCGCTTCAAGCCGCGGGAGACCGACGTTGCGGAAGCGGCGGACGGTGCACGCCGCGCCCCGACCGTTTCTCAGGCGTGAGCATCGCGAGTCCGCAGGCCGCCGACCGCGGGCTCACGGACGAGCAGCGCGCCTTCGTCGAGGCGATCCGCGACTTCGCCGCGCGCGAGAAGTTCGACCGCCCGGAGCACGATGGCCACTCGCACGAGGTCGCCGCCCGCATGGGCGAGCTGGGCTGGTACGGCCTCCAGATCGCCGAGGAGTACGGCGGCTCGGGAGGCTCCTTCCTGGACGCAACGCTCTTCCTCGAGGAGTTCACGCGCGGGCAGATCCCGGTGGCCGCCTACGGCGTGACGCTGATCGTGGTCGGCGCGCTCAACCGCTTCGGCAGCGAGGAGCAGAAGCGCGAGCACTTCGGCCATGTCGTGAAGGGCGGAACGCTCGCGATCGCGATGTCAGAGCCGGAGGCCGGCTCCGACGTCGCGGCGCTGAAGACGCGCGCCCGCCGCGAGGACGGCGAGTGGTTGCTCGACGGAGCCAAGATGTGGTGCTCGTACGCCCACAAGGCGAGCCACATCCTGATCGTCTGCAGGACCGGCGCGGGCGAGCGCCACGACGACATATCGATGATCCTCGTGCCCCGCGAGGCGCCGGGGATGACCATCACCCCGATCGCGACGCTCGGCGGGGAGGAGACCAACGAGATCCACCTCGACGGCGTGCGCGTGCCCGACGACGCGCTCATCGGCACGGAGGGCGGCGGCTGGACGCAGCTTATGGCCGGGCTCAACTACGAGCGCACGATCCTGGCGGCCACCTCGCTCGGCCTCGCCCAACGCGCGTTCGACGACGCGCTCGCGTACGCCAAGGAGCGGCGCCAGTTCGGGCGCCCGATCGGCTCGTTCCAGGCGATCTCGCACAGGTTCGCGGAGCTCGCCACCGAGATCGCGCAGGTGCGGCTGCTGGTGCGCTGGGTGGCGTCGCTCACCGACGAGGACCCCACGCGGATGCTCCCGCAGGAGGCGTCGATGGCGAAGCTCGCGGCCAGCGAGCTCGCGAAGCGGGTTGCGCTCGAGGGCGTTCAGATCATGGGCGGCTACGGCTACGCGACCGAGTACCCGATGGAGCGACACCTCCGCACGGCCGTCGTCACCACCATCTACGGCGGCACGTCGGAGATCCAGAAGAACATCATCGCCAAGACGCTCGGCCTATAGCCGTGGAGGACGGCGCGTCCCGTCTGCTCGACGCTGCCCGCAGCCTGAACCAGACGCTCGACCCGAGCCGCCTGCTCGTCCGCGTGTGCGAGGAGGCCAAGCGCCTGGTCGACGCCGAGCGCGCGGACGTGTATCTCGGAGAGTCGCCCGGCGAGCTGCGCCTCGAGGCAACCTGGGGCCGGCCGGGCGAGGCGATCGGAGGCGGGATCGAGCCGGGCACCGGCCCGGTCGGCGCGGCGGCCGAGCGTGGCGAGCCGGTACGCGATGGGGGCTTGCTGGCCGTGCCGCTGCGCTGGGATGGCGAGCCCCGAGGAGTGATCGCGGTCGAGCTTCCCGGCGGGCGCTCGGCCACTGACTCCGAGGTGGAGCTGCTCGAGTCCTTCGCGGACCTGGCGGGATCGGCCTGCCGGAACGCGGCCGAGCACGCGCAGCTGGCGCTCGCCGCCCGGACCGACGGGCTTACCGGCTGCCTGAACCACGCGGCGCTGCAGGACACGCTGCGGCGCGAGCTCGAGCGCTCCCGGCGCACCGGGAGGGGGCTCTCGCTCGCGATCGTCGACCTGGACGACTTCAAGCAGGTGAACGAGCGGCACGGCCACCAGGCCGGCGACGAGGTGCTCAAGCACGTCGGCGCGGCGCTGCGCGACAGCCTGAGGGCGTACGACATCGTGGCGCGCTACGGCGGCGACGAGTTCGTCATCATCGCCCTCGACGCCGGCGAGGAGGCGGCAACGGACGTCGCCGCGCGCGGCCTGGCCGAAATCCGAGGTAGGCTCGCCGACCTCGGCTTCGGCGGACAGGCCACACTGGCAACCGCGGGCGTGGCCGAATGGCGCCCGGGCGACTCCGCCACCATGCTCATAGCGCGCGCCGACGAGGCGCTGCTCTACGGGAAGCACGCGGGACCGCGCGGGACCGCGGTACGAGCGTCGTCGGTCCCGGAGGGCTTCATCCAGGAGCGCTCAGGACGCCGATAGCGAGTCGAGCTCGGCGCGCCAGTCGCGCTCGACGCTCGCAAGCTGGCGCCCGAAGGCCTCCGCGAGGACCGCGCGCGCCCCGTGCTCGTCCAGGGGGCTGGTGGTGAGCGCGGCGGCCGCACCGGGACCGGCCTCGCGCTCGAGCATGCTGAAGATCGTGCCGCCGAGGAGCATGGCGTCGGTCGCGGAGGGCGGGAACTCGGGGCGGCCGCCCTCGCGCAGGCGCCGGACGATTGCGGCGCGCAGGTAGGGCGTCTGACCCGAGAGCCAGACGGCGCCGCCCTCGCAGAGCCACGCCCACCGCACGTAGCGCCGGAATGCAGCAAGCGAGAACGGCGGCGGCAGGTCCGGGTTGTTCGCGCCGATGACGAGGTGCGAGTACTCGTGGAGCGGCGACAGCAGCAGCGCCTCGCGCGAGCCGGGCACCTTCGACGCGCGCCGCTCGAGGGCGGGCGGCGAAAGCACGTGGATGTCGGCCTCGGTGAACCAGCCGGCGAAGTAGCGGCGGCTGGCCGGCGCGGCGACCCTGCGCGCGAGCGGAAGCCACGGGTGCGCCAGCGTGAGCGCGACGGCGCGTGGGTGGAGCACCACCGCGATGTCGCCGGGCGCGCGTTCGAACAACCCGTCGACCTCCTCGCGAAACGCCTCGAGCGACTCGAGGACCGCGCCGGCCTCCGCACGCTGCGAGGAGTCGTGGCGAGCGGAAAAGCTGGGCGAATGCGACTCCTCCCAAGGCACGCCGCAAACCTAAAGGGGTCAGACCCCTTGAGTGGAGGTGACTTAGGGGGTCAGACCCCTTGAGTGGGAGTGACTTAAGGGGTCAGACCCCTTGAGTGGGGGTGACTTAGGGGGTCTGACCCCGTGGACCTATCGCGGTCGCGCCGCCGTATCCACTCCGGTGGAGTGCGTGAGAAGCTCTGCGGCAGCCATGACCGGCGACTCGCCAGCGGCGTTCATGCCCGCGGCACCCCGGCCGGCGCGGCTCGCGCGCGCGGACCCGGCGTCGCGCCGCCAGGAGCGGCGGCTCGTGCGCGACGTGC
>JBKPDQ010000154.1:0-24412 GCA_046728015.1 Actinomycetota bacterium | reverse complement strand
GGCGAGGTACTGGGCGGTGCTCGGATTCCAGGCGCTGCTGGTGATCGTGCTCGTCGCCGGCTCGCTGGGCCTGATCCAGGCCACCGAGTGGCCGCAAGCCGTCGGAACCACGCTGCTCATCGCGGGCGCCGGAGCACTCTTCTACTTCATGGTCAAGGCCATGGCCCGGATCCAGATGCCGGAACGGCAATAGCTCCGCCGACATCCTCCGTTCCCGTGCCGTCGGGTCGGGCACCCTCGGGCTCGTTGAGCGTTTCTATAGATTGGCCGCATGGCTGAGTCCTTTGACGTGATCGTCATCGGGGGCGGGCCCGGCGGCTACCACGCCGCGATCCGAGCCGCCCAGCTCGGCAAGAAGACCGCGGTCGTCGAGAAGGACAAGCCCGGCGGACGCTGCCTCAACTACGCCTGCATCCCAGCGAAGACGATGCTGCACACGGCCGAGCTCCTCGACCACGCGCAGAACAGCGCCGAGCTCGGAGTCGAGGTCACCAAGGCGAGCCTCGATTGGAAGGCGCTCGCCGAGCGCCGCGCGAAGGTCTCCGAGACGCTCTCCGGCGGCGTGAAGATGCTCTGGGACAAGAACAAGGTGACCCAGATCGAGGGCGAGGGCGGCTTGGACGAGCGGGCGAACGTCGTCGTCGGATCGGACACCTATGAGGCAGGCGCGGTGGTGCTCGCCAGCGGCTCCGTCGCAATCCCCATCCCGGGCGTGGAGTGGGGAGACCGTGTGGTCGACACCTGGGGAGCGTGGTCGCTGCCGTCGCTGCCGACGTCGATCGCCGTGGTCGGCGCCGGCGCCTCGGGCGTCGAGATCGCCTCGGGCTACATCCGCTACGGCACCGAAGTGACGCTGGTCGAGATGCTTCCCCAGATCCTTCCCGCCGAGGACAAGGACGTGGTCAGGGTCGTCGACCGGATCTTCAAGAAGCAGGGGATCAACGTCCTCACCGGGAACCCGATCTCCGACGTCGAGGTCGGCGCCAAGTCGGTCAAGGCGAAGGTCGGAGACGAGTCGCTCGAAGTCGAATACCTGTGCATAGCCGGTGGACGGGCGCCGGACACCGACGCGCTCGGCCTCGAGGCGGCCGGGGTCAAGGTCGGAGACGGCGGCAGGGTCGAGATCGACGAGTACCAGCGGACGTCGAACCCCAAGGTCTTCGCGATCGGCGATCTGGTCCGCGGGCCCGCGCTCGCCCACAAGGCGCAGGAGGAGGGCGTCGTCGCCGCGGAGACGATCGCGGAAGCCCCGACGCACCCCGTCAACCCCGACCTGGTTGCTGGCGCGACCTTCTGTCACCCGCAGGTCGCAAGCGTGGGCATGACCGAGCAGCAAGCAAAGGACGCCGGCAAGAACGTCGTCACCGGCAGGATGAAGCTCGGCGGGGTCGGGGCGTCGGCCATCTACGACGACCGCGACGGGATCGTCAAGCTCGTCTGCGACTCCGAGTACGGCGAGATCCTCGGCGCACACATCGTGGGCAACCGCGCCTGCGACATGATCAGCGAGCTCGTCGACACGATGGCGCTCGAGGGCGGCTACCAGGAGCTCGGCCGGGTCATCCACCCCCACCCGACGATCTCCGAGGCGATCCTCGACGCGGCCCGCGCCGTCGACGGCTGGGCGATCCACCAGTAGGGTCCTGTCTGCGGTGGCGGTCGGCGGCCTCGACCACGTCGTCATCGGCGTCTCGGACTGGGAGCGCTCCAACGCCTTCTATCGCGACGTGCTAGGCGTTGAGTTGATCGAGTTAACGCGCGGGCGCTGGGCGTACCGCCTCGCCAACGCGCAGCTCAACGTCCACGGGCCCGGGTCGGACCCCGAGCCGGTCGCGGCTGCGCCGGTACGCCCCGGTGGCAGCGACATCTGCTTTCGCTGGGCCGGCTCGATCGACGCCGCTCTAGACCATCTGCGATCGCACGGCGTCGAGCCGGAGCTGGGGCCGATCGAGCGCCACGGCGCCGCCGGCGTGGGCGTCAGCGTCTACTTCCGCGACCCCGACGGGTCGCTGCTCGAGCTCATCTCCTACGACGCGTGAGCGACCGCCCGGTCTTCTACTTCGACCTCGGCTCGCCGTACGCGTACCTCGCGGCCGAGCGCATCAATGCGGTCTTCGGCGCCGCGGGCGCCGAGCCGCCCGAGTGGCAGCCGATCCTGCTCGGCGGCCTGTTCAAACGCTTCGGCCGCGACTCGTGGGCGAACGGTCCCGGCCGCGACGACGGCCTGCGCGCGTGCGAACGGCGTGCCGAGGCCTACGGCTTGCCCCCGATCCGCTGGCCCGACCCGTTCCCCGGAAACTCGCTCCTGGCAATGCGCGCGGCCACGTTCGCCAAGGAGATCGGTCGCACGGTGTCGTTCTCGCTCGCCGCCTTCCGTCAGGCCTTCGCGGCGGGACGCGACCTGAGCGACTCCGACAACGTGCTGCTCGCGGCGGCGGCGTCGGAAATCCATCCGCGCGCGCTGCTCGCTGCCGTCGAGCGCGACGCGATCAAGGCCCGGCTGCGCGCGGCCACCGACCTCGCCGGCGACCTGGGCGTGATCGGGGTGCCAAGCGTGATCGTCGGCGGGGAGGTCTTCTGGGGCGACGACCGACTCGAAGAAGCCGCCGCCGCGACCGCCTGACCACGCCTGGCGCGCCCTCCGCACACAAACCGCCTCGGCTATCGTCCGCCGCAGTGGCAGAGGAGACGGTGCAAACGGCTGAGGCGCAGGCCACGGACGGCAAGACCTCCGCGCCGCGACCCCTGCCCGACGAGAACACCTGCCGCGAGCTGCTCTACACGATGGCGCTGATCCGCCGCTTCGAGGAGGAGGCGGGCCGCCAGTATCAGCGCGGCAAGGCCGGCGGCTTCCTGCACCTGGCGATCGGCGAGGAGGCGACGATCGTCGGCACCACGTCGGTGATGCGCCCCGACGACTACTTGATCGGCAGCTACCGGACCCACGGCCACGCGGTCGCCCGCGGCACCGATCCCAACCGCGTGATGGCGGAGCTGTTCGGGCGCGAGGACGGGACCTCTCGGGGCCGCGGCGGCTCGATGCACATCTTCGACGCCGAGAAGCGCTTCATGGGGGGCTACGGGATCGTCGGCGGGAACCTGCCCCTAGCCCTCGGGCTCGCGCTCAAGTCGGAGTACAAGGGCACCGACGAGGTGACCGTCTGCATGTTCGGCGACGGTGCCTCGAACACCGGCAACTTCGGCGAGACGATGAACCTCGCGGCGCTGTGGAAGCTGCCGGTCGTGTTCATCCTCGAGAACAACCTCTACGGGATGGGGACCTCGGTCGAGCGTCATTCCGCCGTCACCGACTTCTCCAAGAAGGCGGAGGGCCTCGGCGTGCCTGGAGTTCGCGTCGACGGAATGGACGTGCTGGCGATGCGGGAGACGGTCGCCGAGCACATTGAGCTAGCGCGCGAAGAGCACAAGCCGACGCTGGTGGAGGCGTTCACCTACCGCTTCCGCGGGCACTCGGCCGCCGACCCCGAGGTCTACCGGACCAAGGAGGAGGTCGAGGAGTGGCGCCGCAAGGACCCGATCGAGGCCTTTGCCAACCGGCTCGAGAAGGATGGGATTCTCGGCGAGGGGGAGCGCGACGAGCTCCGCGAGCGGATCGAGCGGCGGATCGCCGAGGCGGTCGAGTTCGCGGACAACTCGCCGGAGCCGCCGCTGGAGTCCCTCTACGAGAACCTGTATGTGATCGGTGACCAAGTCCCCGGCTGGTACGCGGTCGACGAGCGCACGCCCGAGACGCACCCCGGCGAGCGGGAGCACGAGATCGGCGCCGAGGGGCACGTCAGGGAGCTCGCCGAGGCCGGAGCGGCCTACGCGGGCCGGGCTGCTTCCGCAGGACGCCAGCCATCCGATGAAACCGGCGACCGGAGCGAGGGCGAAGCCCTGGAGGACGAAGGCACGGGCGAGCCCGAAGAGGACGAGGCCTAGCCGATGGCCGTGATGCGCATGCGGGAGGCCCTTCGCGACGCGATGGCCGAGGAGATGCGCAGGGACGAGGGCGTGTTCGTGATGGGCGAGGACGTCGGCGTCTTCCAGGGCGCGTTCAAGGTCACCGAGGGGCTGCTTGACGAGTTCGGCGAGCGCAGGGTGAGGGACACGCCGATCTCCGAGAACACGATCGTCGGCACCGGCGTGGGCGCGGCGATGGGCGGGCTGCGGCCGATCGTGGAGCTGATGACGGTCAACTTCTCGCTGCTGGCGATGGACCAGATCGTCAATCACGCTGCGGCGATCCCGTACATGTTCAACGGCCAGGTGCGGGTTCCGATGGTGATCCGGATGCCCGGTGGGGGCGGCCACCAGCTCGGCCCAACGCACTCACACAGCTTCGAGGCGACGTACACGCAGGTCCCGGGCCTTCTCGTCGCCTGTCCCTCGACGCCCGCCGACGGGAAGGGCTTGCTGAAGGCGGCGATCCGCGACGACAACCCCGTGATCTTCATCGAGCACGAGACGCTCTATGGCGCGCGCGGCGAGGTACCCGAGTCCGAGAACGGCGACCACCTGCTCAAGTTCGGCGAGGCCGCGATTCGGCGCGAGGGGACCGACGTGACGATCATCGGGCTCCTGCGCATGGCCCACGAAGCGGAGAAGGCGGCCAAGACCCTCGCCAACGACCACGACGTGGAGGCCGAGCTGATAGATCCCAGGACGCTCCGCCCGCTCGACCTCGACACGATCGTCGGGTCGGTGCGCAAGACGAACCACTGCGTCGTCGTCGAGGAGGGCTGGCCGCACGGCGGCGTCGGGGCGAACCTCTCGGCGCTGATCACCGAGCAGGCCTTCGACTACCTGGACGCGCCGGTCCAGCGTGTCACCGGCGCCGACGTGCACATGCCCTACTCGAAGCGGCTGGAACAGGCCGCGATCCCCCATCCGGAGCACATCGTGAGCGCGGCGCTTGCCGCGTTGGAGGGCTCGATCTGATGGCTACCGACATCGTCATGCCCCGGCTGTCCGACTCGATGGAGGAGGGCACCGTCCTGAAGTGGCTGAAGTCGGTCGGCGACGAGGTGTCGGTCGGGGAGGAGCTGGTCGAGATCGAGACCGACAAAGCGAACATGGTCTACGAGTCCGACGCGGCCGGAACTCTGATCGAGATCGTGGCGAACGAAGACGACACCCTCCCGATCGGCGAGGTCATCGCCCGCGTCGGCGAACCGGGCGAGGCCCCGTCCGGCAACGGGGCAGGCGCAAAGGAGCCCGAGGCGGACGAGCCGGAAGAGGCCGACGAACCGGAAGCGGCGGGCGCCGAGGAGCCTGCGGAGCAGGAGCCGGAGACGGAGCCCGAACCCGTTGCGACCGCCGAGGCCGAGGAGCCCGCGCCGGCGCCAAGCGGCGACGGGCGGGTCAAGGCGAGCCCGATCGCCCGGCGCATCGCCGAGGAGAAGGGACTCGATCTCAGCGCGCTTCAGGGCTCGGGTCCCGGCGGGCGGATCATCAAGGCCGACGTGGAAAAGGCGGAGGCTCCGAGCGCGCCCTCGGTGGCGCCGGGCGCACCCGCCGAAGCTCCGGCCCCCGCCGCAGCGGCCGCGCCGACTCCCGGCGCCAGGGAAAAGCCTGAGACCGCGAAGGGCGAGACGCAGGTCGTAGAGCTGACCAAGCTCCAGCAGACCGTCGCCCGGCGGATGGCGGAGTCCAAGGCGACGGCGCCGCACTTCTACTTGTCGATGGAGGTCGACATGTCGAGGTGCGTCGAGGCCCGGACGCGGATCAAGGCCGCGTCGGGCGAGGGCGAAGTGGTGCCGTCCTTCAACGACATGGTGGTGAAGGCGACCGCGCTCGCGCTGCGCGAGTTTCCCCGCGCCAACGGGTCTTACCGCGACGGCAAGTGGGAGCTGCATTCGCGGGTCAACGTCGGCATCGCCGTCGCCGCCCAGGACGCGCTGGTCGTCCCGACCATCTTCGACACCGACATCAAAGGCCTGCGCCAGATCGCCACCGAGGCCAGGGCGCTGGCCCAGCGGGTGCGCGATCAGACCATCACCCCGCCCGAGCTCTCCGGCGGCACCTTCGCCGTCTCCAACCTGGGGATGTACGGGATCTCCAACTTCCAGGCCGTGATCAACCCGCCCCACGCTGGCATCCTCGCCGTGGGGGCGATCACCGAGACGCCCGTTGTGCGCGAGGGCGAGATCACGACCGCGCACCTGATGGGCGTCACCCTGGCCTGCGATCACCGCATCCTCTACGGGGCCGACGGCGCCGAGTTCCTCGGGCGGGTCAGAGCCTTGCTCGAGGAGCCGCTCGGCCTCGCCCTGTAGCTCTTGGCGGAGCTTCCGTTCGTCGACGAGCACACGGTCGAGGTCGACGCCTCGCCGGAGCTTGCCTGGGAGGCCATCGTCGCAGTGACCCGCGGCGCCTTCGGCGGTCGTGGTGGGGGCGCCTTCGCCCGCCTGGTCGGCTGCGAGCAAACCGGGGTAGAGGGACCGCCCGGGCAGGAAGGCTCGAAGATCGTGGGCTTTCACGTCGAGACCGCCCGCCCCCCACGCGAGCTGGGTCTCGCGGGCCGCCACCGCTTCTCCGAGTACCGGCTCAGGTTCCTGGTCGAGCCGCTTGACGGCAAAGGTGCCCGTGTTCGCGCCGTCACCCACGCCCGCTTTCCGGGTCTCCACGGACAGGCCTACCGGACCCTGGTGATCCGCTCCCGCATCCACGTGCTGGTCACCCGCCGCATGCTCAATGGCATCGCCCAGCGCGCTCGCCCCCAATAAACCCGGCGTATACCGCCCTGTCGGAGCCTGCGCGCTGACCACCGGCACCGGAGCTCGTCTCATCAGGGAGGCCAGGTCCAGAGCCACTACCACAGGAGGCCCGAGATGAGGGCTCACACCATCAAGATCATGTCCCGGCGGAGGCGGGGCGCCCGACGGCGTCGCGCGCTCGGGTTGGCACTCGGGATCTGCGCCCTTGCGCTCCCCGCGAGCGCGAGCGCCGACCCGGCAGGCGGCGACTACTCCAGGGCGGACGCGATCGCGGCCGGTCTTGAGGAGTCAAACCAGTCCACCAGCGGCTCGGTCGGATCGCCCTACGACGGCGGCCCGGATTACGCGACGCCTAACTCGATCCTCGGATCGGACGGACTCGGCGAGCTTGCGCCCGTCACCGGCTCACCGGCCAGCTCGGGCGAGGGATTCGACTGGGCCAGCGCCGCGATCGGCGCGGGTGCCGCGATGGCACTCGTCGCCCTCGGCGGTGCCGTCCTGCTGACCGTCCGCAGGCGCACGACAGTGTCACCGTCGGCCTCGGCGAGCTGAGCGACCAGCAGCCGACGCAGGTGATGGGCGCGGAGAACGGGTGATCGAGCCCCTCCGCGCCCATCACTTGCCGGGGGTGACGTTTATGAGCGCAGAGTTGATCCCTCATCCGAACCGGGGTACGGTCGCTTGGTCCGGTGCGAGCATGGCTTTCGAGGTCCGCCTTCTGGGCTCCGTCGAGGCGCTGGCCGACGGACGCTCCCTTTCGTTGGGAGGAAGCAAGCAGCGCAGCGTCGTCGCAATGCTGGCGCTTCGCGCGAACCGGACCGTCTCCGCCGACGACCTGATCGACGGTCTCTGGGGAGACGACCCACCGCCGAGCGCCGCCAAGAACGTTCAGCTCTACGTCTCGCGGCTGCGACAGGCGCTCGGTGCCAACGACTCCGTGGCCAGGATCGTCACCCACGGTCGCGGGTACGAACTGCAGCTGCCTGCGGATGCGGTCGACGCGGCGCAGTTCGAGCGGCTCGTCGAGCGAGCCCAGCGCCAGGCCGAGCAGGGAATCGTCAACGGCGCAGCCCAGGGCGCGCTCGAGCTCTGGCGTGGAGCCCCACTGGCGGACGTCGCCTCAGAGCCCTTTGCCGCCCCGGAGATCCGGCGACTCGAGGAATTACGCCTCAGCGGGTCGGGGCGCCGCTGGCTCTCCGCGAGGCGACCGCTCTCGCCGTCGCCTTCTCCCTGGACAGCCGAACGCTGGCGACCTCGTACGGAGACGGCACGGTCGTCCTCTGGGACGTCGCCTCGCAGCAGCCGATCGGATCGCCGTTGCCGCTGGCGGCGGAGCCAGACGCCTGGGTGACCGCGCGCTTCACGCCCGACGGCCGCCGCCTGTTCGTGCTCCAAGACGACGGGCGCGCGTTCCGCTGGGAGGTCGATCCGGCCGCCTGGAGGCGGCACGCGTGCGCGGTCGCGGGCGGCGGCCTCACCCCGGAGGAGTGGAAGCAGGTGGTGCCCGAGCAGGTGTACATCGAGGTCTGCCCCGACTAACCCGACGCACCGCTCACCCCCGGAGTATCGATGGTCGTCGTCGGACGCGCTACGACCGCAGAAACGTGAGCACCGCCAGCACCCGCCTGTGGTCCTCGGCCGCGGGCGTGAGGTTCAGCTTCCCGAAGATGCTGGTCACGTGCTTTTCGACCGCCCGTTCGGTCACCACGAGCTGCTCTGCGATCGCCGCGTTGGAGCGCCCCTCCGCCATCAGCTCGAGCACCTCCCGCTCGCGCGGTGTGAGCTCCGCAAGCGGGTCGTCGCGACGCGAGCGCCCGAGCAGCCGCGAGACGACCTCCGGATCGAGCGCCGAGCCGCCCTCGCCGACGCGGCGGAGCGCGTCGATGAACGCGTCGACGTCGGCGACGCGGTCCTTCAGCAGGTAGCCGAGCCCGGCCGCGGTGTCGGACACCAGCTCCATCGCGTAGGCCTCCTCCACGTAGGCGGAGAGGACGAGCACGCCGGTGTCCGGATGCCGCCGCCGAATCTCGAGCGCGGCGCGCAGGCCGTCGTCGGTGTTGTCAGGCGGCATCCGGATGTCGGCCACGACGGCGTCCGGCTTGTGCGCGCCGACCTTGCGCAACAGGTCCTCGGCGTCGCCTGCCTGCCCCACGACCTCGAAGCCGCGCTCGGTCAGCAGCCGCACGATCCCCTCGCGGAGCAGGACCGAGTCCTCGGCGACCACTACTCGCACGGGATGCTCGCTCTGATCGTGGTGCCGACGCCGGGTGCGGAATCGACCTCGAAGTTCCCGCCGAGGGCGGCGATCCGATCGGCGAGGCCCCGCAAACCCGATCCTCGCCTGGGCTCGGCCCCGCCGACGCCATCGTCTGCGACCTCGACGACGACGCGGCCGTTCACCCGCTCCACGCGCACGCGCGCCTGAGATGCATTGGCGTACTTGACCACGTTCGTCAGGGCCTCGGAGACCACGAAGTAGGCGGCGAGCTCGACCGGCTCGGGAACTCGGTCGCCGAGCTGGGCCTCGACCTCCACCGGAACGGGGGCACGCCGCGCGAGCGTCTCGACGGCTGGATCGAGCCCGCGGTCCGAGAGCAGCGCCGGATGGATCCCGCGGGCCAGCTCCCGCAGCTCCTCCAGCGCCTGGCCGAGCTCGTCCGCGGCGCCGTCGAGCACCTTCTCTGCCTGGCGCGGGTTTTGGCTCACCATCTCGCGCGCCAGACGCAGATCGAGCGCCAGCGAGACGAGGCGCTGCTGGGCTCCGTCATGGAGGTCACGCTCCAGGCGCCTGCGCTCGGCCAGTCCGAAGCGGATCATCCGCGTCCGGGACTGCTCGAGCTCCTGAACCTTGGCCCGCAGCTCGTGCTCGAGCTGCTCGCGTCGCAGCGCCAGAGCCGCGGCGGCGCCGACTGCTTCCAGCAGGTCCGGGTCCTCGAGCACGGTCGGGTCGTGGATGATCGCGCCGACGCGGGCGCCGTCGAGCGTCACGTCGTATACGGCGCGGCCGTCATCCTCCTCGTCCGGCAGCTCGATCCGGCGCCCCCGGGCGTCGACGTGCTCCTCGCGTCTCTCCAGCCAGTAGGCCAAGTCCAGCGACGGATCGTTGAGCGCCACGGCCAGAGCGTCGCGAAGCTCCCCCGGTCCGGGGGTCTCGCCGATGGTCGCGACGAGCCCGCCGACGGCGCCGCCGCGCAGCATCCGTGCCTGCACGAGGCTGAACAGGAAGAGGTAGGGGACGAGCCCGAACGGGATCAGCGTCGCGTAGTAGATCGTCATGAAAGCGCCGTGGTCGTCGACGCCGATCAGGCTGATCATGAGCAGGCTGGCCAGACCCAGCATCAGAGCGGCGCCTGCCGCGAAGACCGGAGTCACGATGCGTCTCAGCGGGGGCGACGCCTCGCGCCAGCGGGCCACGAGGATGGCGACCACGCTCAACAGGACCGCGATGCCGCACACGCTGAGCCCGTCGAACCAGCTCTCGACGAAGGACAGGTTGGCGTCGACGAGCAGCAGGTTCTCCGGGCAACCCGTGGTGCAGCCCACGTCGACTGGGTCGAGGAAGAACATCGGCACGACCGAGCCGACCGTGGTGGTCAGGTAGGCGATGCCCACCACGAGGCGGTCCACCGGCTGCTCGAGTCGCCCGGACGGGAAGGCGAGCAGGAGATGGACCGCGGCGGCGACGAAGAGATTGCTAAACGCCTGGCCTCCAGTGAACAGCGCTGCCGGCTCCGTCAACCCAGCTACCTGGAGGTACCACGCGAAGCCCGTGAGCATCATCAGCATGCCGACCCGGTTGTTCGGCCGCCGGAGCCAGGCGAAGGCTCCGGTGCCGATGAAGCCGAACCCGATCACCAGATCGAGGGCGATCCACAGTCCCCGATCGTCGTTGAACTCCGAGTTGGCGAGCAGGGGCACGAACGCGATGCCCAAGGCGAATCCGAGCACCGTCAGCGCCCAAACCGCGCGTTTGCTCACGGTCATGCCAACAATGCTGCCAGGCTTTCCCCGGAGAGCTCCGCCTTGGAGATGAAGCCGCGAGCCCCCGCGCGCTCGATGCTGTCGCCGAGGTCGGCCACGTCGCGGCTGGAGATCAGGACCACCGCCGGAGCCTTGCGACTGCGTGAGATCCGCCCTGCCACGTAGCGCCCGTCCGCGTCCGGGAGGTGGATGTCGACCAGGACGAGCTCTGGATCGAGCTGGTCCGCCAGCCGCAGCGCCTCGGCGCCGTCGGCCGCCTCCCCGACGACCTCGTAGCCGTTGCATTCGAGCAGGCGCCTGGCGCTGGCCCGGAAGCCAGCGTGGTCGTCGACGATCAAGACGCGCTTGGACATGCGTACCGATTGTCGTCAACGCGGGCGCCACCGCCAATACGGATAGCCGCACCACGATTCACCGGGGAACCCCCTTGGATCGAGGCTTTAGCGAGCCCATGCTTACCGAGTCCCCACTCTCCCCGCTCTCATTCCCCAGGAAGGCATCAGATGAACTCGCCGCGCAACCTCGCTGCCCGCGCAGGCAGGTGGAGCTCTCAGCATCGCTTCAAGGCGATCTCCGCCTGGCTCGTCTTCGTTGTGCTCGCAGTCTTTGCGGGCAACGCGATCAGCACCGAGAACATCGCCGACGAGGATCTTGGCGTGGGCGAGTCGCGAGCGGCTGATCAGGCCGAGGCGGCGGCGTTCCCGGATCGGGCGAGCGAGACCGTGCTCGTCCAGAACGAGTCAGCGCACGCCGGCGACCCGCAGTTCCGCGCGGTCGTCGACGACGTCGTGGCCGAGCTCAAGGCAACTGACAACGTCGTCAACGTCAAGAGCCCCTACGACTCCGAGAACGGCGAGATCTCCGCCGACGGCCACTCCGCGCTGGTCACCTTCAAGATCCCTGAGCCCCCTGACTCAAGCGACACCGAGGTCACGGACCTGGTCGAGGCTCCACTGGCAACGGTGAGCAGCCTCGACGACGCCCATCCGGAGTACCGGATCGAGCAGTTCGGCGACGCCAGCGCCGACAAAGCCCTGACCGAATCGTTCGAGGACGACTTCCAGCAGGCCGAGACCAGCGCGCTTCCGATCACCCTGATCATCCTGCTCCTGGCCTTCGGCGCGCTGGTGGCGGCGCTCGTGCCGCTGGCGCTCGCGGCGATGGCCGTCGCCGCGGCGATCGGGCTCATGGGGCCGCTGAGCCAGATCTGGCCCACGGACGAATCGGCGGCTTCGGTGATCCTGCTGATCGGCCTCGCGGTCGGTGTCGACTACTCGATGTTCTACCTGCGCCGCGAGCGGGAAGAGCGCGCGCGTGGTCGTCAGGCGACGGCTGCGCTCGAAGCCGCCGCCGCGACCTCGGGACGCGCCGTGCTGGTCTCCGGAATCACCGTCGCCATCGCGATGGCCGGCATGTACCTGGCCGGCGCCCCCACCTTCACGTCGTTTGCGACCGGCACGATCCTCGTGGTCGCGATCGCGGTGATCGGCTCCCTGACCGTGCTCCCGGCCGCGCTGTCGAAGCTCGGAGACCGAGTCAACAAGGGCCGAATCCCGTTCCTCACCAGGCCCGAGGAGCGAGCAGGGCGCGAGTCGCGCGTCTGGTCGGCCATCCTCGACCGCGTCCTCAGGCATCCGGCGATCTCGGCCACGGTCGCGACCGCGGTGCTCTTGGTGATGGCCCTGCCCGTCCTGAACCTGAAGATGGCCGTCCCGGGCATCGACTCCCTGCCGCAGGACCTTGCGGTCATACAGACGTACGACCGCATCCAGGCCGCCTTCCCGGGCGATCAGATCCCGGCGGAGGTCGTGGTCGAACGCGGGGACGCCTCCGAGGCGCAGGTCGCAGCGGCGATCGACGAGCTGCGGGACCAAACCGCCGCCCGGCCGGAGCTGTTCAAGCAGCCGGTGACGACCGACGTCAGCCCCGACGGCAGCGTCACGGTGGTCGACGTGCCGATCGCAGGGGACGGAAACAACGACGCCTCCTACGACGCCCTCTATGAGCTCCGCGACGACATCATCCCGGCAACCGTCGGTCAGGTCGGCGGCGCCGAGGCGAACGTCACGGGCATCACTGCCGGCTCTGAGGACTTCAACCAGCTGATGGAGTCTCGGGTGCCGATCGTGTTCGCCTTCGTCCTCGGCCTGGCCTTCATCCTGCTGCTGGTCACCTTCCGCTCGATCGTCATTCCGCTGAAGGCGATCGCCCTCAACCTGCTCTCGGTCGGCGCCGCGTACGGGGTGGTGACCTGGATCTTCCAGGAGGGCCACCTGGAGTCACTGCTCGGCTTCGAATCGACCGGCGCCGTCACCTCGTGGCTGCCGCTGTTCCTGTTCGTGCTCCTGTTCGGCCTCTCGATGGATTACCACGTGTTCATCCTCAGCCGAATCCGTGAGGCGTACGACAACGGATTGCCGACCGGCGAGGCGGTGTCTCGAGGGATCAAGAGCACCGCCTCGGTCGTGACGGCGGCCGCGGCCGTGATGATCGCCGTGTTCGCGATCTTCGCGACGCTGTCGTCGATCGAGTTCAAGCAGTTCGGCGTTGGATTGGCGGTTGCGGTCCTGATTGACGCGACGATCATCCGGGGCGTGCTCTTGCCGGCGGTGATGAAGCTGCTCGGCGATTGGAACTGGTATCTGCCGCGCTCGCTCGACTGGCTGCCCCGTCTGAGTGGCGACGCCAAGGCAGAACCCAAGCCGGCGGAGGCCTAGTGACAGACCAACGACACACGTTGGTTTGACCATCGGCGCGTCGACGGATCTCCCCGCCGGCGGCGCGCCTCTCCTCACCCCCCTAGGCCATCCGTCCGCTCGACGGCCCCCGAGGAATCGGGGGCCGTCGCAGTGCCGAAGAGCTGTGATGAGGTAGCGGCGAAAGGAGGTCACCCTGAGCAGCGCAGTCATCGCGGAGTCGGCATCTCCGCTGGAACGAAGCGCGCCCTCGCGCCCCGAACGAGAGGCGCTGCTGCGAAACCTGTTGCTGGCGCGCGGCCTCGAGCGGGCGCTCATCGTCGCCGGCTACCGGCTCCCCAGGCGCGGGCCGCTGCATCAGCTGACCGCTGCGGTCAGCGTTGCGAGCGCCCTGGATCCCGACGACCGGCTCTTCCTCCCGCACGACCTGATCTCCGCGCACCTCGCGCGCGGGATGCAGCCCGTCGACCTGCTCGCCGCAAGGCTGGGTGAGGTCCCCAGGGACAACGCGTCCGGACGGGTGCTGGCGGGAATCGCCCCGGGGGTGGTCGTGCCGCTCGCAACGGGTTCGGCTCTGGCGCTTGCCGGCAGCGGTCGTTCGAGGATCGTCGCGGCCGTCGTGGAGGCTGAATGGCTCGGCGACGCCGCCACGGCGAGAGCGCTGGAGCTGGCACGGGAGCGCGGACTGCCGCTCGTCGTGCTGGGGATCGGCTCGGCCAACTCGGCCGTGCGACAGATCCGAGGGGCCGTCGACCGTGATCAGCCGGAGGCCGTGCTCGCCGCAGTCGCGGCTGCTGCCGAGGGGGTGAGGGCACAGGGCGGGCCGGCGATCCTGTACTGCGCGCCGCTCACCGAGGACGCCGGCGGAGGCGGATCGGCGCGGCTTGCCGACGCGGGTCGCGACCCCCTTCGCACCTACGAGCACTGGTTGTGCAGCCACGGGTTCGCAAGTGAGGAGCTCGGCAGGCTTCGCACCGCCGTCGTCGCCCAGGTGAAGACGGCCGCCGACGCGCTCGCTGCCGATCTGGAGCGGAGGAACGGATGAGCGTCACCGGCTCGCGCATCTCCTACACCGACGCGATCGCCGAAGCGCTGCGCCTCGAGATGTATCGCGACAGCTCCGTGGTGGTGCTGGGAGACGCGGGCGCGGCACCCGAGCTCGCGCGGTTGTTCGGAAGCGATCGAGTCGTCGAGGACATGGGCCCGGCGGCGCCCGTCGTCCTCGCGGCTGCTGGCGCCGCCGGTGAGGGCCGCCGGCCCGTGTGCGAGATCAGCCCGGCCGGCCCGGGACCGCTCGACCACATTGCCGAGCTCGGGGCGCTGCGCACGGCCAACGGCGGCGGTTCGACCCCGGTCACGCTGTGCCTGCGGTTCGGCGGAGCCCTCGCCGACGGCGGGGCCGCCGGCCGCGATCCCGGCGCGTGGCTGGTCGGGGCGCCCGGCGTCAAGGTGGTCGAGCCGGTGACGCCTGCCGATGCGAAGGGACTGGTCACAGCGGCGATCCGCGATCCCCAGCCGGTCTGCGTGCTGGAGCACACCTCTTGTCTGGGGTCCGTGGGAATGGTTCCCGAGGGAGGACACGTGGTCGAGATCGGGCGAGCTCGCCTGGCGAGGGAGGGCGAGCGCCTGACCCTGGTCGCGCATGGGGCCGCGGTCGGCCCTTGTGAGCGCGCCGCCGAGGAGATCGATCTCGACGCCGACGTTCTCGACCTGCGCAGCCTGCAGCCGCTCGACCGCGAAGGCGTCCTGGCCAGCGTCCGCAAGACCGGCAAGCTGCTCATCGTCGAGCCGACGCCTTCGGCCGCGCGGGTCACTGCAGAGCTGATCGCCGGGATCTGGGAGGAGGCGTTCGAGCACCTCGACGCTCCACCCCGGCGGGTCAGGGTCGACGACTCCGAGATCGCAAGCTCCACCGCGCAGGTCGAGGCGATCATGGAGGCAAGCCTTGAGCTCCTCGACTACTGAGCCCGCCAGCCGCGGCCCCGCGCGCGACGAGGAAGCTCCCACGGTCGACGTGACCATGCCCGAGACGGGCGCAGACGGCACGACGCTCGTCGCCTAGCTGGTTGGGGCCGGCCAACCGGTCCAGCTCGATGAGCCGATCTGCCTGGTCTCGTGGAACGGGACCACGGCCGCGGTCGGCTCGCCCGCGACAGGTGTGCTGCGAATGCTCTCAGTGGCTGCTGGCGTGACGGTGCCGACGGGCACCTCGCTGGCGTTGATCGACACGCGCTTGGCTCCGAAGAAGGACGAGTCGGACCGCGACGCCCGAGGGCCTGCCCCGGAGCCCGCCCCCGAGCCGGAACCGGAGCCTGCGCCCGACCCCGAGCCCGAGCCTGAGCCGGAGCCTGCGCCCGACCCGGAGCCGGAGCCCGACCCCGAACCGGGAGCGGAGGCGGAGGCCGAACCCGACCCAGTCCCCGAACACTTGCTGCGCGACGCACCGGTCGGTCCCGGCACTCGAACAGATCTGGCCCGGTTTCACTCGCCCGCGGTGCGCCGACTCGCCGCCGAGCTGGGCATCGACGTCGACGAGATCCAGGGCACCGGGACGCACGGACGCGTCACGCTGCGGGACGTGCGCGCCCACGCACAGAGCCCTGCGAGGCTTGAAACGTCACGGATCGGGAATAGAATCCGGTAGCGATTCGCGCGAACCGTCGTGCGATTCAGACATAGGAGGCGAAGGCGGAACCCTTCATCTCCATCGTCCGTAGGCGTTGCGGAGGAGATCCCGAAGCGGCGACAACCGACCGACCCGGAGGAGATCCCGAGGGGTCGTCAGACACGAAGGACGGAAAGATGAAGCGAAGCGATGGCGCTGTCGCGGACGGGCGCGTACGCGAGGACGCGGACGCGGGCGTGCGCGAGATGGGCGAGCCACCCCTCACCCGCGCAGACCGGGCGAACCTGTTCCGCTACATGGTGATGATGCGGACCGCCGAGGAGCGCGGTCTGACCCTTTACAAGCAGGGCAAGGTGCCAGGGAGCTTCTACGACGGCTGTGGCCAGGAGGCGATCTCGGTCGGATCCGCCTACGTGCTGGGACCTCAGGACCGGATGTGCATTCTGCACCGTGACCTCGGCGCTCACTTCGTGCGTGGCGTTACGCCTGAGCGCTACCTGGCCAACTACATGGGTCGCTCCGGCGGAGTCACGCGGGGCAAGGAAGGCAACATGCACTTCGGCGACCGGAAGCTCGGCGCCGTGGGCATGGTGTCGATGCTCCCCGACATGGCTCTGGTCGCCAACGGGATGGCGCTCGCCTTCAAGATGCGGGGCGAGCCGCGCATCGCCATGACCTACTTTGGCGAAGGTTCCACGGCCAACGGCCAATGGCACGAGGGGATGAACTTTGCCGGTATCCATCGGCTCCCCATCGTCTTCATCCTGGAGAACAACCAGTTCGCGTATTCGACGCCGAACGAACTGGAGTTTGCGGTCGACCCCGTCGAGCGCGCCCACACCTACGGCTTCTCCGGCGTCACCGTCGACGGCAACGACGTGGAGGCGGTGTTCGAGGCGTCGCGCGTCGCCGCGGATCGCGCGCGCTCAGGCGACGGGCCGACCCTAATCGAGTGCCGCACGATGCGGATGCACGGGCACGGCGCTCACGACGACATGAGCTACGTGCCCAAGGAGATGTTCGAGGAATGGTCGCAGCGCGATCCGATCGATCGCTACGCCGAGCGGCTCGTCGCCGAGCACGGGTTCAGCGACGACGAGGTCGCCCAGATCCGGTCCGACGTGAAGGCCTACATCGACGAGTGCGCCTCCAACGCGCTGGAGTCGCCCATGCCCGACCCGGAGGAAGCCACGCGCGGCGTGTTCGCGGAGAGCTGGGAGGCGCTCGGCGACGGCGAGGCGCCCTGGTCGCACTGGCAAGAGGGCCACGCCGGCAACGGCTCCGCCTCCGTGAGTGAGAGGAGCGCGGCATGACCGACGCCACGACGACACCTCCCGGCAGCCGCGAGGTCGCCGACGACGCGGCAACCGAGCCGCAACCACGCCGGAACGGCGCCCGCGAGATGACGTACCTGCAGGCGATCTCCGACGGATTGCGTGAGGAGATGCGCCGCGACGAGACGGTGTTCTGTCTCGGCGAGGACATCGGGGTCTTCGGTGGCGCCTTCAAGGTCACCGACGGCTTCGCCGAGGAGTTCGGGACCGATCGCGTCCTGGACACGCCGCTGGCGGAGAACGCGATCATCGGCGCCGCTGTCGGCGCCGCGATCGAGGGGATGAAGCCGGTCTGCGAGATGCAGTTCGCGGATTTCATCTCGTGCGGCTTCGATCAGCTCGTCAACGTGGCCGGCAAGCTCCACTACCGTCAGGGCGTGTCCGTGCCGATGGTGGTCCGACTGCCGTCGGGCGGTGGCTTCTCGGGCGGTCCCTTCCACTCCCAGAACCCCGAGGCCTGGTTCGTTCAGGCGCCAGGTCTGAAGGTGGTCGCTCCCGCCACCGCCGAGGACGCGAAGGGCCTGCTCGTGAGCGCGATCCGCGACCCGAACCCCGTCTGCTACCTGGAGCACAAGGGTCTCTACAGGTACGTCAAGGGCGAGGTGCCCGAGGGGGACTTCACGGTGCCGCTGGGCGAGGCGCGCATCGCTCGCGAGGGCGAGGAGATGAGCGTGATCACGTACGGGTCCGGCGTCCACCTGGCCTTGCAGGCCGCCGAGGAGCTCGAGGAGGACATCGAGGTTCTCGACCTGCGCACGCTCTGTCCGCTCGACACCGAGGCGATCCTGGCCAGCGCGCGCAAGACGGGCAAGGTGCTGGTCGCCCACGAGGCCACGCGGTCGGCCGGCGTCGGCGCCGAGGTCGCCGCACTGGTGACCGAGGAGGCCTTCGAGGACCTCGACGGCCCGGTCCGGCGGCTGACCGCCCCGGACGTGCCGATCCCGTTCAGCCCCCCGCTGGAGCAGGCGGTCCTGCCGCAGCTCGAGGACATGAAGGAGGCGTGCCGTGAGCTCCTCGCCTACTGAGACGACGGTCGCAGTCGAGATGCCGAAGATGGGCATCTCGGTCTCCGAGGGGACGATCCTCGAGTGGCGCAAGCGCCCGGGCGACTGGGTCGAGGCCGACGAGACGATCTGCGACGTGACCACCGACAAGGTCGACGTCGAGATCCCGTCGCCCGCCAGCGGGCGGCTGGCGAAGATCGTCGCCGAGCCCGGCGACACCGTGCCAGTTGGCGAGCCCATCGCCGAGATCGACACGGGCGCCAAGCCGGGTGAGTCGCATCCGGACGAATCGCATTCCGATGAGGGCTCCGACGGCTCGGCGGCGGCTGCCGATGAATCGGCCGCGGGTCCGGTCGCCGAAACCCAGCCCCAGGAGTCCTCGGCCGAACGGCCTGCGGCCCGCGTCGGGTCCCCGGATTCGGCGCCAGCCGCGGGTGAGACGGATCGGTCGTCCTTCATTTCGCCGGTCGTACGTCGGATCGCCGACAAGCACGGCGTGGATCTGGCACAGGTGCAGGGGACCGGGATCGGCGGGCGAGTGCGCAAGAAGGACGTGCTCGCGTTCGTCGAGTCGGGTGGCGCCGCCGAGGCACCGGCCGAGCGGCCGCTGCACATCGAGTCCCCCTACAAGCCCGACGAGCCGGTCGCAGCGCCGGCCGTGGGCGCCGGCGACGGACACGCCGCCCCGGCCGAAGACCGGGCGCCGGCTGTCGCCGAGGCCGCCGTCAGGCGCGAGCCGATGTCGCCGATGCGCGCCGCGATCGCCCAGCACATGCTGGAGAGCCGCCGCACCGCCGCGCACGTCACCACGATCGTCGAGGTCGACATGTCGCGGGTCGCCGCGCGACGCGCCGAGCTCAAGGAGCCGATGAAGCGGCGAGGCGTGCCCCTGACGTACCTGGCGTTCGTCGCGAGGGCAACGGTCGAGACGCTCCAGGAGTTCCCGATCGTGAACGCCTCGATCGAGGGCCCCGACATCGTCTACCACGACGACGTCAACCTCGGGATCGCTGTCGCCCTGGAGCCGGATGGCCTGATCGTCCCGGTGATCCCACAGGCGCAGCGGCTGAGCCTCGAGGGCATCGCGGCGGCGATCGCAGATGTCGCACAGCGCGCTCGCTCCAAGCAACTACAGCCCGATGAGGTGCACGGAGGCACGTTCACGATCACGAACCCGGGTCAGTTCGGAGCGGTCATCGCAACCCCGATCATCAACCGGCCGCAGGTAGCGATCCTGGACCTCGAGGCGATCGTCAAGCGCCCAGTGGTGGTCGAGGGCCCCGAGGGCGACTCGATCGCCATCCGGCCGATGGCGTTCCTGCCGCTGTCCTTCGACCATCGCGCGCTGGACGGTGCGACGGCGGCGAAGTTCCTCGCTCGGGTCAAGGAGCGGCTCGAGGGGGAGGTGGCGAACTGATGGCTGTCGCCACTCCCAAGACCAACGGGCGCCCCACCTCGTCGGCCACCGCCGACGCCGCGGCGCCGCAGGCAGCCGAGGTTCCGGGAATCCCGCCGGTCCCCTTCGATCACGAGGAACTCGCAGTGCGCCGGGGCGAACGCAGCGGGCTGTACTCGATCGTGGCCATCCACTCCACCGCCCTGGGCCCGGCGCTGGGGGGCGTGCGACTGTGGGCCTATCCGGCTACGATCGACGCCGCCCGGGACGCCCTGCGCCTGGCGATGGGGATGACCTACAAGGCGGCGGCCGCCCGGCTCGATCTCGGCGGCGGCAAGGGAGTGATCTGCGCTCCTGAGGGCGCGAAGCTCGCGGGCGAGCAGCGCCGCGAGGCGCTGCTCGACTTCGGCGATCTCGTCGAGTCCCTCGATGGGCGCTACATCACCGCCGAGGATGTCGGGATCTGTCCCGACGACCTGATTGCGATCCGCGAGCGAACCACCCACGTCACCGGGCTTCCCTCCGACCGCGGGGGCTCGGGCGACCCGAGCCCGTTCACCGCGATGGGAGTCGAGGCCGCGATGCGGGCCTGCTGCGGCGCGACCTTCGAAAGCTCGGACCTGGCCGGCCGCAGCGTGACCATCGTCGGCATGGGGCACGTCGGTTCCGGGCTGGCGCGACGGCTCGCGGACGCCGGAGCGAAGCTGTTCGTCTCCGACATCGTCGGAGAGCGGCGCGCGCTCGCGGACGAGCTTGGCGCAACCTGGCTCGACCCCGCCGAGGCGATGCTCACCGAATGCGACGTGCTGGCGCCCTGTGCCCTGGGTGGCGCGATCAACCGCGAGAACGTCGAGGCCCTTCGCTGTGGGATCGTCTGCGGATCGGCCAACAACCAGCTCGCCGACGAGTCCCTTGGCCTCAAGCTGGCCGAGCGCGGGATCCTCTACGCGCCGGACTTCATCGCCAACGCCGGCGGGCTGATCCACGTCTACATGGAGATCAAGGGCTACTCCGAGGAGCGGGCCACCGAGCTTGCGCTCGGGATCGAGGACACGATCGAGCACGTCCTGACCACGGCGTCAGAGCGAGGTATCGCTCCCCTCGACGCGGCGCGGGAGCTCGCTCGCGAGCGCCTCGATGCAGCGGCGGCGCCAACGCTGAGAGACTAAGAGGAATGGACGAGGTTCTCGTCGTTCGCTGCGGCCTGGTGCCGTACGCGCAGGCTCGCCAGGCGCAGAAGGGGCTGGAGGCGATGCGCCACGCGGGCGAGCTCGGCGACGTGCTCCTGCTCCTGGAGCATCCTCCCGTCTACACCAAGGGACGCCGCACCGAGGCCGCCGAGCTGCCGATGGGCGAGGACTGGTACCGCACCCAGGGGATCGAGGTCACCGACACCGATCGCGGCGGGCGGGTCACCTACCACGGGCCGGGCCAGCTCGTGGCTTATCCGATCGTGAGCCTGCAGCCGTACGGGGATGACGTGCACGGCTACATCCGGCGGATGGAGCGCGTGATGATTTCGGCGCTCGGCGACTGGCGCGTGGAGGCTCAGGTGATCGAGGGACTGACCGGCGTGTGGACCGAAGGAGAGCCGCCGCCGGCCGGCAGGGCTCGGAAAATCGGTTCCATCGGCATCCACGTCAACCGCGGGATCACCACTCACGGGCTGGCGATCAACGTCAACAACGACCTCCAGCCGTTTGAGTGGATCGTGCCGTGCGGCATCGAGGCGGTGCAGATGACTTCGCTGTGTGGCGAGCTCGGCGCGGAGCAGGACTTCGACGCCTTCGCGACCATGGTCGCGGAGCGTTTCGGCGAGATCTACGGTCGCCGACCCGTCGATGCCGGGGTGGACGAGCTGGCGCCCCTGGCCGAATCCCTCGCCCCGGTACCGTAGGTCGACGATGGAAGCAGGCACCGCCGACCGCATCCACGTCACCCGCTCGCGGGCCAACCCGGGGGGCGCCAGCGTCGCTGAAGGGCGCCCGTTCCGCGAGCGCAAGCCGCCGTGGCTGAAGGTGCCGGCGCCGGGCGGACCGAACTACCGCCGGCTCAAGGAGAGGATCGAGGCAGACAACCTCCACACGGTCTGCCAGGAGGCGAACTGCCCCAACGTCGGCGAGTGCTGGGAGCGCGGCACCGCGACTTTCATGATCCTCGGCGACGTCTGCACCCGCCGCTGCGGGTTCTGCAACGTGCAGACGGGCGTGCCCACCTGGAACGACCCGCTCGAGCCGCTCCGGGTCGCCAACCAGGTCAAGCAGATGGGCCTGCGCCACGCCGTCGTCACCTCGGTGGACCGCGACGACCTGCCCGACTACGGGGCCGGCGCCTTCGTCGGCGTGATTCGCTCGATCAGGATGATGGCTGCCGAGTGCAAGGTCGAGGTCCTCACGCCGGACTTCCGCGGTCAGGAGATGCCGCTCGCGCGAGTGGTCAACGAGCGCCCGGACGTCTTCAACCACAACGTCGAGACGGTTCCCCGGCTCTATCCCAAGGCGCGTCGCGGCTCTGACTTCCTGCGCTCCTGCCGCGTGCTGCGGATGGCCAAGGAGATGGGCGGCGACGAAGTCGTGACGAAGTCCGGCCTCATGGTCGGCCTCGGGGAGGAGTTCGACGAGATGGTCGAGGCGTTCCGGATCCTCCGCGAGCACCGAGTTCAGATCCTCACGGTCGGCCAGTATCTGCGACCCACCGAGCGCCACCTGCCGGTAGTGCGCTACTGGCACCCGGACGAGTTCGACGCCCTTCGCGACGCCGCGCTGGGGCTCGGCTTCGAGTCGGTCGCCTCAGGCCCGCTGGTCCGCAGCTCCTACCACGCCGACGAATCGGCACGCGAGGTCTCAGAGCGCCGCGCGGCCGCCGCCTAGGGATGGGACGGCTCGCCCGCCTCGTCGACTGGATCGACTCTAAGGTCGATCGCCCGGCGGATCAGAGCGTGCTCACTGGGGAGCGTAATCCAGGCAGCGAGAGCATGCTGGCAACGGACGATCCCGACCAGGCACAGGCCGCTGCCGGCACCGTCAGGCGGACGCGCGATCGGCGCCGTCGGCGCTGGTTCCATCTCCGCCGCCGGTAGCCGCGTGGGTCCAGAGATAGCTGCGATCGCACGCTAGGCGTGCGCGGCTTCCAGCACCTCTGCGACGGCTCGGCTGACTCGGACCGGTCCGGTCGCGGCCTCGACGCGCTCGATCTCAACGTCGGCCAGCTCATCGCCCACGAACTCGGCGGCGATCTCGGCGGATCTGTCGGCCGCCTCGCGATCGCTGCAGATCGTGATCGCGAATAGCCTGGTCTCTCCGGACCTGTCGGCGCCGGCGTCGATCACCTGGTACGCGACGAAGCCCGGCATTTCCTCGAGCCGGGAGACGAACTTTTCGTCGACGCGGTGAATCAACTCGTCCACGCGGTCGGCGTCGACGTTGTACTTGCGGACGCTTGCGTACATCGGTCCTCCATTCCATCGGAGTCGTGGCCCACGGTCCGTGAGCCACTCAGCTGACCGTATACCCGCGGGCCGCTCCGCCCATAACCTTCGCCGCCCTTGATCCCGCTCAAGGACAACATCCCCACCGATCGATTCCCCGTCCTGACGGTGATCCTGATCGTCCTCAACGTCGCCGTCTTCATCTGGCAGACGCAGTTTCCGACCGATCGGCAGCTCGACCAGATCGGGTTCTCGTCGATCGACCAGAGCGCGCTCGAGTACGGGGCCATCCCCTACCGGGTGACGCACCCGGACAGGGACGAGTGCTTCATCGGCGCCGTTCCGGACCGCAACGCCCAGCAGCTCCAGGCCGAAGTCCTGTGCGAGGGAACCTCCCAGCTGCAGGAGGCCGAGACGGCGTCCGAGCAGGGGGTGGTGCCAGAGCCGCTGCCCCTTGATCAGGCCGCGTGGTGGGTGACCCTTTTCACCTCGATGTTCATGCACGGAGGCGTCCTGCACCTGGCGGGGAACATGCTCTTTCTGTGGATCTTCGGCAACAACATCGAGGACTCGATGAGCCGTGTCAGGTTCATCCTCTTCTACCTAGTCGCTGGGCTGATCGCCGTCTACGCGCAGTCCCTGCTCGACACGAGTGCGACCGTGCCGACGATCGGCGCCAGCGGCGCCGTCGCCGGCGTCTTAGGCGGCTATGCGCTGCTGCACCCGCAGGCGCGGGTGCTGAGCCTGATCTTCATCGTCTTCTTCGTGACGCTGATCGAGGTGCCCGCGTACATCATCCTCGGGATCTGGTTCGTGCTCCAGTTCATCCCGGCGATCGGGCAGACCGCGATTCCGGACATCGCTGGCGAGGGCGGAGTGGCGTACTGGGCGCACCTCGGCGGCTTTGTCTTCGGGCTGGCCGCGATCAAGCTGTTCGCCAACCGCTACCGCGACCGACCCGTCGAGCCCCCGTATCCGGTCTACTAAAAATCACCAACGACACATGTCGGTTTCGCGGCCGCTCACCTGATGACTCGGGCCCGCTGATGGACCCGAGTCTGCGCACCGCCCTGCTGTTCGGCGGCCTCGTCTTCTGCGGCCTCTTCGCGCTCATGACCGTCACCGTTGCGATCGAGTACGGCGTGGACGTGCTCACGTTCGCGGCGCTCGCGATCATCCTCATGCTCGTCCTCGCGCTCGTCGGCGCCATCCGGCACCCGCCCGACTAG
>JBKPDQ010000153.1:0-15470 GCA_046728015.1 Actinomycetota bacterium | reverse complement strand
TAATGATACGGCGACCACCGAGATCTACACATTGACACATTCGTCGGCAGCGTCAGATGTGTATAAGAGACAGGGCGTCCAGCATGTCGCCGTCGCCACCCCGAACTTCGACGAGTTGTTGCGCAGGCCGACCGCAGGAACGGCGTGATTCTCAGCGGTGAGTTCGGCGGCGCCAGGGTCGCGTACCTCGGAACGGACCGCGACCTCGGGGTGACCATCGAGATCTTCAGCGATACCCCGGACGACCGCCCGCAGCCGGACGAGACCCGCCCCTGACGCCCGGCGTCTACCAGACCTCTGCTGTCCATAGACGAACCGGGTTCGGTCGCCGGCTGAGTTCGTTCCATAGCATCGCGCCGGTGCCCTCGCGCATCGCTCTGGACTTCTACGACGCCGAGCTCCGCGCTCACCACGAGCACCTTCGCGCCGCCTACGAGATCAGCCCGGGTGATGAGGTCCTCGACATCGGCTGCGGAACCGGACTAACCACTCGTGAGGCGGCGCGCGCCGCGGCGCCGGGCCGCGTGGTCGGCGTCGACGTCTCCGAGCGAATGCTCGAGCGCGCCCGCCAGCTCACCGAGGTCGAGCGGCTCGACAACGTGACCTTCGAGCTCGGCGACGCCCAGGTTCATCGCTTCGACCCTGCGCGCTTCGACCTCGCGATCAGTCGCTTCGGGACGATGTTCTTCACCGATCCGGTTGCCGCCTTCGCCAACATCGCCTCTGCCCTCGGCCCCAGGGGACGCCTCGTGCTGCTCGTGTGGCAACACCTCGAGCTCAACCAATGGGCCCGGGCGATCGACGCCGCGGTCGGCGAATCGGCCCAGCTACCCGCGCCGCCGGGCGCGGACCCGTTCTCGCTCGGCGACGCACAAGCCACCACGGCCATCCTCGAGCGCGCCGGGTTCGCTGAGCTGCGATTCGAAGACGTCCACGAGCCTGTCCTCTACGGACACGACGTAGGCGCAGCGCTGGATTTCGTGCGCGGCTTTCAGAACGTGAGCGCCGCGCTAGCGAGCATGGGCGACAGCGATGCAGCCCGCGCCGTGGAGCGGCTGCGCGAAACGCTCGCGGCGCACCAACGCGACGATCAGGGCGTGACGCTCGATTCGCGCGCCTGGTTGATCACCGCGCGACGGCGCTGACGCCGTGGCGGGCGGCCCCTGCTCCCCTTTGCGCGAGGATCAGAAGCGACACGTAGGCGGCTCCGGACTCGTCGTGCCGTGCTACAGGCCGAGATACGAATCGGTGCCGTTCGAGCCGCCCAGCGGAAGCTATTCGCGCCTTGTCACGATCTGACGGAGGTATTCCCGAGAGCGGACGACGGGACTCGAACCCGCTACCTCGAGCTTGGGAAGCTCGCGCTCTACCAGGTGAGCTACGTCCGCGAGGAGGTCTCAGTCTAAGGCCACGCGTTCCGCAACCGTGAAGCGATCGCCGCCCGCCTCCTTGGCTTCGGCCAGCGCCGTCCGCGCCCGCTCGAGCAGCCCGGACGCGTCGTCCTCGCGCCTCTCCATCCCCGAGAGCGCCAGGCCGATGCTCGGCGCCGGGAGCTCGATCAGCTCGCCGCCGGGTCGGCCGCGCTTTACGGCCCGCAGCGCGCGGATCAGCTTCCCGGCGACGATGCGCGCCGCCTCCTCGTCGGTCTGCGGCAGCAGCACGACGAACTCGTCCTGGTCGGTGCGGGCGACGATGTCGGTCATCCGCAGCTCGGTCATGAGCGCCTCCGCGGTGGCCAGCAGGAACTCGTCGGCCGCGACGCTGCCGTGCCGCGCGCTGATGTCCTCGATCCCGTCCAGGTCGACCATCAGCACCGCCATCTGGGCGCCGTAGCGCTGGGTGAGGGCGAGCTGGCGGCGCACCTCCTCGTCGAGCCGGCGGCGGTTCGGAAGCCCGGTGAGCGGGTCGCGTTCGGAGACGCGCTCCAGGCGCTGGGCGAGCTGGTCGCGCTCCTGGGTGAGAGCGCGCACGCGTTGCGTCACCACGTCGCCCAGCGACCACAGCAGCAGGGGCGCAGCAGCCGCAAGCAGCGCGATCGCGACCGAGGCGGAGATCAGGTCGGCACGCTCGGCGATCAGCGCCGCGATTCCCAGCCCCAGCAGGGCGAACGGAGCCCAGCGGACGAATCCGGCCACCAGACCGCCGGCCTCTACCCTTGCCGGCGTGGGCGCTCGCTCGTTCGCAATCACGCTTGCGGTCCTTGCACTTATCGGCCTCCTTGCCTTTGGTTTGACCACCAAGGACTCCGATGCGCTCGCCGTCGGCGAGCCCGTTCCCGATCCCGAGCTGCCCCTCCTCGGCGGTTCGGGCAGCGGATCGCTGGCTGATTATCGCGGGGATTGGGTGCTCGTCAACGTGTGGGCGTCGTGGTGCAGCCCGTGCCGCGATGAGTCCCCTGCACTCCAGGCCTTCCACGAGCGCCACGCGGGCGACGGCTTCACCGTGCTCGGCGTCGACACCGAGGACACGACGGACGCCGGCCTCGAGTTCGTGGACGAGTTCGAGCTCACCTACCCGCAGCTCCACGACGGACCCGGCGAGTACAAGGACGAGCTCGAGACCACCGGCGTGCCGGAGAATTTCCTGGTCGACCCGGAGGGTGAGCTTGCCCTCCACCGCCCCGGCCCGGTGACCGAAGAGTATTTGCGCGAGGAGGTCGAGCCGCTGATCGGAGCCAGATCGTGAGCACACGAAAGGCGCTCACCGTTCTCGCCGCCGCGGCGGCGTGCGTCGCCCTGGCCTCCCCCGCACTTGCCCAAGAATCTCAAACGTCTCTGCCCGACGTCGAGGACGAGGTGATGTGCCCGGTCTGCGGCGTGCCCCTCGAGCTCGCCACGGAGGCCCCCCAGGCCGAGCAGATGCGCGGGTTCATTCGCGACCGCATCGACGACGGCCAGTCGAAGGAGCAGATCAAGGACGCCCTGGTCGCCGAGTTCGGCGACGAGGTGCTGGCGATCCCCGAGGCCGAAGGATTCGACCTGGTGGCGTGGCTGGTTCCCGGCGCCGCGATTCTTTTCGCGGGAGGGATGATTTTCGTCGGCCTGCGGCGCTGGCGGCGAAGCGGCGACCGGTCACAACCGCCGCCCGGCGACGCTCTCAGCCCGGACGACGCCGAGCGCCTCGACTCCGACCTCGCCCGCTACGACCTCTAGCTGGCCCGCAACGCCTGCGCCGCGATCGGCGGGCCGAGGACCGTGATCTCGGGGATCGGCTGCAGCGCCCACGGCGGCGGCTCGATCCCGGCCGCCTCGGCGGCGATGCGCGCCCAGTGGCGCTCGAAGCCCGCGGGCGTGCAGATCAGCAGATAGCGCGCGGGCGCGTCGCTGTGATTGGCCAGCGTGTGGGCTGCGTTGCGCGGGGCGAAGGAAAGCTCGCCCGCGCCCTTGGTCACGACCGCCTGCTCGACCTGGAACATCAGCTCGCCCTCGAGCAGGTAGAAGGCCTCATCGAAGTCGTGCCTGTGCAGCGGGGGACCGGCGTTGTGCGGCCCGACCACGATCTCGGTCACCGACACGTGGCCGCCGGTCTCTTCGCTGCGCAGCAGGACGTTGGTGGTGAGGTTCGGCACGGATGGCATCGGTTTGAGCTCCTTTCAGAGTCCGGGTTCGAAGGACAAGTGCTCAGGCGCCGCGGGCTGGAAGAGCTCGACGGGATTGCCGGCGGGATCGTCGATAGGTCGGCGCTTGTAAGCCGCAGGCGGCGGGCCCCACGCAGTTGATTATTCTAGTATGCAACTACTGTCCTTGTTTATACAACGAAAGGCTTTCATGAGTCCAGAGACCGCCATCATTCCCGCCGGCACGTGGAAGATCGACCCCGTGCACTCCGACCTTTCCTTTGAGGTCGTCGACACCACCGACATTCTCGGAACCATCCGAGGCCGCTTCCGCGATTTCGATGGAACCCTCGAGCAGAAGCACGGGTCGGTTGGTGCAACCGGTGTGATCCAGGTCGCCAGTGTCGATACAAGTGAGCAGGAGCGCGACGAGCATCTCCGCTCTACGGATTACTTCGAAGCCGACTCCTATCCCGAGATGCGGTTCGAGTCGGATGCCATCGAGGCCCTCGAGGATGGGCGGTTTCGTGCCCGAGGGACCCTGACGATCAAGGACGAGGCGCGAGCCGTGTCCCTCGAAGGCAGCGTCCTGGGCGGCGGCGTCACCGCGAAGGGTGATGAGCGTGTCGTCCTCAAGGCAGCCGGTCAACTCGATTGGGGCGAGGTAGCCGTAAGCCTGTCACTCAATGTCTCCGCGAAGAAGGTCGACACGCGATGACGTCCACCCCGCGCTTGTGAGCGAGCGCCCTGGGGTGCGCGTCCTCGGGATCGCGGGCAGCCTCCGGAGGGCGTCCTACAATCGCGCCCTGTTACAAGCGGCTTGTGATCTGGCGCCGGCCGCCGTCGAGATCGTGACCTTTCCGCTCGACCGGATCCCCGCGTACAACGGCGATGTGGAAGCCGTTGGCGACCCGCCGCCGGTTGTCGATCTGAAACAAGCGATCCGGGGCTCTGATGCCTTGCTGATCTCAACGCCCGAGTACAACTTCGGAGTCCCGGGCGTCCTCAAAAACGCCCTCGACTGGGCGTCGCGTCCTCCATTCCGATCCCCGCTTGCCAACAAGCCCGTCGGGCTGATGGGCGCATCGACCGGTCACGGCGGTACCCGTCGTGCCCAGGAGCAACTGAGGCAGGCCCTGCGCTACCCGAATGCGTCCGTGCTCGAGGAACCCGAAGTGTTTGTCGGCGAGGCGTACTCCAAGTTCGGCCCCGACCGGCGACTCGCGGATGCAGGGATACGCGACGGGCTTCGAGAGTTTCTCGCGGCTCTGCACGCACACTGTGTGGCCACGATGAGCGAGGCCGACCGCTCACGTGCGGCGTAGCCTTGGACGTTATCTTGGCGACCACTCGTAAGACCTCGACCGGTCCGCTCTCCCCCACGGAGCTGGCTGCGTGGCGTGGCTTCCTGCGCGTCCACGCGACCATGGTGCGGGAGCTGGACGCCGAGCTCCAGGCGCTGCATGATCTGCCCCTCTCGTCGTATGAGGTCCTGCTCTTTCTGAACGAAGCTCCGAGGCGACGGTTGCGGATGGCCCAGCTCGCCGACTCCGTGCTGCTCAGCCCCAGCGGCATTACCCGATTGGTCGAACGTCTGCAGGCACAGGGTCTAGTCCGCAAGGAGTCGTCGCCGGCGGACGGCCGGGCGCTCTATGCCGTCTTGACTGACTCAGGGCGAGAGCGCCTCGTCGAAGCCGCCCCCACACACCTCGCCGGCATTCGGAGGCGCTTTCTCGAGCGCTTCTCAGAGAGCGAGCTCGACGAGCTAGCGCGGCAATGGGAACGCGTGCTCCCGGGTGCGGCGTCTCCTCTCTCCGATCTAGCATGGTCTGAGTCCTCGAGCACGACCGGACGGCGCGGGTGACCCGGTCGGCGGCGATCGGGGGCCTCTTTTGGCCCTTGGGGCGCCCGGAGGCCCCGTGGAGTGACCCGCATGTCTGAGCGGATCCGCGGACTTGAACTCGCCGCTACACACGCTGAACGGTTTCTGCGTGAGCTCGATGAGAGACCGGTTGCCGCGCGTTCGGATGCGTCAGCGATCCGCCGCCGGCTTGGCGAGCGTTTGCCCACTCAACCTGAGTCACCGGAGGCCGTGATCGAAGCCTTGGCGGTGGCGGCTGACGATGGCCTGGTCGCTTCCGCCGGGCCCCGCCACTTCGGCTTTGTGGTCACCGGCACGCTACCTGCCGCCCTAGCCAGCGATTGGCTCGTCTCCGCCTGGGATCAGTGCGCTGCCTTCCACTCCCTTTCGCCAGCGGCGGCGGCGATCGAGGAGATCACCAGCGACTGGATACTCGAACTGCTAGGCCTGCCGGCTTCAGCGAGTGTCGGTTTTGTAACCGGCGGGCAGGCCGCGAACATGACGGGGCTTGCCGCAGCGCGCCACGCAGTGCTCGCGCGGATCGGCTGGAACGTGGGTCGCGACGGCCTCTGCGGTGCGCCCCGTGTGAACATAGTGTGCGGGGAACAAGCCCACACGACCGTCTTCAGGTCCCTGAGGTTTCTCGGCCTCGGAGAGGACACCGCGATTCGCGTCCGAGCTGATGACCAGGGTCGCATGCGGGCAGACGCCCTTCGGGAGGCGCTGGGGGACTGTCGCGGGCCGACCATTGTCTGCGCACAGGCCGGCAACGTCGCCACGGGCTGCTTTGACCCATTCGAGGCGATCGCGGACGCGTGTGCCACGCACGGCGCCTGGCTTCACGTCGATGGTGCCTTTGGCCTATGGGCGGCCGTCGCACCGTCCAAGCGCGAACTGCTACATGGCGTCGAGCGCGCCGACTCATGGGCCGTCGACGCCCACAAGTGGCTGAACGTGCCGCACGACAGCGGGATGGCAATCGTCGCCGACCGCGCGTCCCACCTCGCGGCGATGAAGCTGGCGGCGGCCTACCTAGTCGCAGGTACCGAGCAGCGAGACTCGAGCAACTGGGTGCCCGAATCCTCTCGCAGGGCGCGCGCCGTTCCGGTCTACGCTGCGTTGCGCTCGCTCGGCCGTAGTGGGATCGCCGCGCTCGTCGAACGCAGTTGCGCCAACGCGCGTCGGATGGCCGCTCATCTCTCGGAGCTGCCCGGCGTGGAGATTCTGAACGACGTCGTACTCAACCAGGTGCTGGTCGGGTTATCGGGAGGGGACGAAGCCAATCGGGCGGCGATCGCCGCTGTACGGCAAGGCGGCACCTGCTGGCTTGGAGGTACGACATGGCAGGGTCGACAGGTGATGCGGATCTCGTTCGCGAACTGGTCGACGTCTGAAGCCGACGTGGATCGGTCCGCGTCGGCCATCGCTGACGCAATCGCATCCATCAACGCGAAGGTCGGCTAGTGATCGCCGCGGTCCGATTCTCGACCGCGAAGCTGTATCGGTGAGAGTTCGAGCGCGTCGAGCCGAGGACCTTGCCGTACCGCTTGACGACCCGGCGGATCTCAACCGCTGAGCTCGGCGCCGCCACCGGCGGCAGACTAAAGACGCCGGCGGCCGCCGGTCCGTCGCGCGAGTGGCTGTCCTATCGCCAGGCCTGCCAGTACGACTGCAGACGCCGGACAAAGGCCTTCGGCTTCTCAGCGTAGATGCGGTGCCCGAGGGAGATCGCCTTGTCGGCGAGCTCGTCCTGGCGCTCTGAGATCGCGGCGAGCACGCGCTCCAGCTCCCCGTCGGCGAGCAGCTCGCGGCGCTCCAGCGCGTCGTCGCGCAGCACGGCGAGGTCGTGGTGGTCGCCGAGCAGGTCGGAGAGCTCGTGCGCTTGGTCGGCGGTCTCGTCGAGGACCTCGGGCCAGGCGTTGCGCACGATCCGCAGCTGGTACCAGAGATCCTTGACGCGCTTGCGCCACTCGTGGACCGCCTCGTCGCTCGCCTCCTTGCGAACGTCAGCGAAGCGGTCGCGACCGCGGCGATAGGCGCGCTCGAGCCCCGGCTCGATCAGCGACCAATCGTCGGCGCGAAGCGGCCAGTCGTCGACCGCGGCCTCGCCGGCCTCGATCTCGGCCACGGCGCGCTCCAGCACGCCTCGGTCGTCGAGCCGACTCTCGCGCTGGCGCTCCTCCTCGAGCGCCTTGGCGAACGGCGCCAGGGCGTCCTCCGTGAGGCGGCCGTCGAAGCGCGCGATCAGCGACTGCAGCGTCTCGAGCTTGACCTCGGCGTCTCGGGCGCCCGCCAGCTCGCGGCCGGCGTCGCGGAAGCGGGTGTTCTCGCGCCGGTAGACGTCGTCGCCGAGCTCGTCCCGAACCAGGCGCAGCACCGAGCGCAGCTTCTTGAGGTCCTTGCGCGCCTCGTGCACGGCGGCGGCGGTGTCCTCCTCGCTCTCCTGCCGGAGTTGCTGGAGCGCGTCACGCGTGCGCCCCTGGGCGATCCGTCGCAGGCCCTGGACCGGCGTCTCCTTGCGCCGCAGCCGGTACTTGCGCGAGGGCTCGTCGGCGTCGTGACCGTTGCGCCGATCCAGCGCGGCCTTGGCGGCAGCGAGGGCAGCGCCGGCACCGGCGACCGTTCCGGCGGCGATCTTGGTGGTGCGGTCCATCAGGAGCCTCCTTCCTCGGGCATCCCCTCTGCGGCGAGCGTCTCGTTCGCGTAGCGAGGGTCGCCGGTCACTTCCTCGCCGAGCCAGTCCGGCGGCTTGAACTCATCGCTGGCAGCCTCCGAATCGAACTCGACTTCACCTGTAACAAGTTCCCCGAGATCGCCTTCGAACACATCGACCTCGATCTCCAACGTGTCATGCGGCACGATGTAGCGGACCTTGTTGATGCGCCGGCCCTCGGTGAGCGGCCACAGGATCTCGTACTGGCCCTCCGAGAGCTCGATCTCGGTCTCCTCGCGCGTCTTGCCGCTGCCGCGCTTGACCGTAAGCCACGCGTCGTCTCCGTAGCGCCGCACCCGCACCTCGATGCCGTCGCCTCGCCCCATCGTCACGTACCCCTGCTCGATCCGGCTGGAATGGCAGTCCGAGAGCCACTCCGGGGCCTCGGAGAGCCTGAACTTGCGCTCGATCTCGGTGCCCACGGCACCGAGGGTACGCCCCGCTCAGTCCGGGACGGCGGCCGCCTCCGCCGCGGCCAGAGCCGACTCGGGGTCCCTGAAACCCCGGTGGGAGACGATCTTTCCGTCCTTGAGGGTGACGACCCAGGCCATCGGCGAGTCCGTCTCCGCGCCGCTGCCTCGGCCCCGGACCACGCAGCCGCCGTAGACGACCACCGCGTCGCCGATCTCCTCGAAGTGCGTCCCGTAGGGCCTCATCGCCTCCCAGATCGGCGCGACCTCCTCGAAGTAGTCGCGAACACCCTGGTGGCCGTGGTAGCCGCCGCTCTCCACCCGGGTTCCGGTCACGGGGAGGAACTCGATCTCCGGGTCATAGAGCTCCAGCAGGCCGTCGAGGTCGACGTCGCAGATCAGCTGGAAGCTGCGGCGCACGGTGTCGACGTTGCCCTCGGGCATGGATTGAGCGTACCGTCTGCGCGGAGGCCCTCGGTTACCGCATCGTCACATCCTCGGCCGGTTCGTCTCTAACCTTGATTTGCAGGTATTTCGAGTCACCGACACGGATGCAGGTCGCAAGGGTCATCGCGAAGCTCGAGCCCGGCGGAGCGCAGCTGGGGGCGCTGCGACTCACTCACTCCCTGCGCGAGCGCGGGATCGCAACCAGGGTGCTGGCTGGGGAGGCCACGCTCCATGGGGCGAGGCTGTTTCGCAACGCCGGCGTCGAGCTCGAGGTCTGGGGGCGCGCCGGCGGGCTGCAGTACTCGTGCTCGGACGGATTCGCGAGCTGGCTGCGACCGCGGCTCGCGGATGCGGACCTCGTCCACGCCCACATGTTCGGCGCATGGTGGGCGGCGAGCGAGGCGATCGCGGACGGCGCGCCGCTGATCGCCAGCGAGCACAACGAGATCCGGTGGCCGGACGGACCCCGCGAGCGAGAGATGGCGCGCGCCCTGCGGCGCGTCGACGTCTTCTTCGGCCACGGGCCGGCGACCAAGGCCCAGGTCCTGCGCCTGGGCCTGCCTCCCGAGCGCCTGCGCGATGGCAGCTCGGCGATCGAGTTGCCGACGGCGCCGCCGCGCCGGGGGGTGCCCAACCCGCGGCTGGTCTTCGCCGGACGGCTGCACCGAGAGAAGGGGCCGGACCTGCTGATCGAGGCGCTCGGGTCGATGCGCCGACCGCCGCCGACCTGCGTGCTCGGCGCCGGGCCGATGGCAGCGGAGCTTCGGCGCCGCGTCAGCGAGCTCGGCCTCGATCCCGCCGTCCAGTTCGTCGGCTGGCAGGCCCCGATCGGCGCGTGGCTCGCCGACGCGACGGCCTGCGTGGTGCCGTCGCGCCACGAGGCCTGGTCGCAGACCGCCGTCACCGCGATGGCCTACGGCGTGCCCGTGATCGGGACCGCGGTCGAGGGACTGCCGCTGACCCTCGCAGAGGGCCGCGGCGTGCTGGTGCCGCCCGAGGATCCCGCGGCGCTGGCGCGCGCGATCGGGCGGGCGGTCGACGGATCGCTCGAGGTGGACCTCGACGCCGCGCGCCGATACGCCGCCCGCTTCAGCGCGGCGCGGGTGGGCGCCCGCTACGCCAGGGTCTACGCCGAGCTGACCGAGGACGGCCGGGCCGCCGAGCGGCGCCGGCTGTCGGCGGCGGCGTAGGTCAGCCGGTTGGCTAGGCGCCCCCGATCGTCATCTCGCCGATCAGGAGCGCGGGAGTGTTGACCGAGCCGCCGAACGGCACCCAGCGCGGCTCGGAGCCGGCGGCGGCGACGGCCTTGAGCATCGACTGCAGGTCGGATGCGACCGTGAACTCGTCGGCGGGGTCCGAGAGCTCGCCGCCGGAGATCGCGCGGCCGGTGGCGCCCACCGAGAACTGGCCGGAGACCGGGTTGACGCCCGAGTGAAGGCCGGCGACGTCGGTGATGTACATGCCCTCCCCCGCCTCGGCGAGCAGCGCCTCGAAGGACTTGCTTCCGGGCTCGACCAGGAGGTTCGTGGTCGAGACCGAGGGCGGCGAGCGATAGCCCGCGCGCGAGGCGTTGGCGGTGGAGGCCTGGCCGTCGCCCTGGCGCCGGGCCGTATAGGTGTCGTACAGGTAGGCCCGCAGGGTCCCGCCCTCGATCAGCGGCGTGCGGCCGGAAGGGGTGCCCTCGCCGTCGAACGGAGAGGAGTTGAGTCCGGCCGGGTCGTGCCCGTCGTCGGCCAGGGTGAGGGCGGCGGAGGCGATCTCGTCGCTGAGGCGGTCGGCAAACGGCGAGCGCCCGCGCTGCACGGCGTCGGCGCACAGCACGCCGCCGATGAAGCCAGCGAAGCTGGCGGCGACGGTGGAGTCGAGCACCACCGGGCAGGTGCGCGACTGCGGCTTGGAGGCGCCGAGCAGCGAGGTGGAGCGATCGGCCGCCTCGCGACCGATCGCCTCCGGGTCGAGCGCCGCGGGCGAGCGCCCCATGCCGAAGCCGAGGCCGGTCTGGCGATCGCCGTCCTCCTCGGCGATCGCCTGGAGATAGGCGTAGGCGAAGGTCGCCTCGTAGGCGCCGGCGACGCCGCGTGAGTTCGCCAGCGCGGCGCCGGAGCGCTCGTCCACGTAGATCGCGGTCTCGACCGCCACCACGCGAGGGTCGGCGTCTCGCGCTGCCGCCTCCACGGCCTTGGTCAGCTCGACCTTCCGGTCGACCGACCAGTCGGACGCCGCCGGATCGGCGAGGCCCTCGATCGGCGTCGGGTCGCCCGCGGGGTCGGGCGCGGCGGCGAACTCGTCGGGGTCGGTGATGCGTGTCGCCTCCACCGCCCCGGCGGCGATGTCGGCGATGCCCGACTCGGAGAGGTCGGTGCCGAAGGCGTAGCCGGAGCGACCCTCGATCCAGCAGCGAAGGCCCAGCCCTCGCTGCCCGGCCTCGGTGAGGCTCTCGACGTCGCGATCAAACACCCGCACCTCAAGGCCCGTCGAGTCCTGCACGAACGCCTCGGCGTCGGCCGCGCCGGCGTCGAGCGCGGCGGCGACCGCGCGCTCGGCGAGAACCTGAAGCTCGTCGCTCATCCGACCGCCGTCCCCCCGATCGTGAGCTCGGCGATCCGGACGTGCCCCTGGCCGGTGCCGACCGGGGCGCGCTGGCCGCCCTTGCCACAGAAGCCGGTCTTCATCTCGAAGTCGTCGGCGACCGCGTCGATCTTGCCGAGCGCGTCGAGGCAGTTGCCGATCAAGGTCGCGCCGCGGCAGGGCTTGGTGACCGTGCCGGACTCGATCAGATAGCCCTCCGAGACGCCGAAGACGAAGTCGCCGGTGGTCGGGTCGACCTGGCCGCCGGCGAAGGAGACCGCGTAGAAGCCGTTGTCGACCTCTGAGATCAGGTGCTCGGGCGTGCCCTCCCCGGGCGCGATGAAAGTGTTGGTCATCCGCGGGATCGGGAGGTGGCGAAAGCTCTCGCGGCGGCCGTTGCCCGTCGACGCCGTGTCGTCCTTGTGGGCCGTCAACAGGTCGTAGAGGTAGGAGGTGATCTTGCCCTCCTCGATCACCGCGGTCCGCTGGGTGGGGGTGCCCTCGTCGTCGACGCCGTCGGTCCCCCACTCGCCGGGCAGACTGCCGTCGTCGTAGGCGACCAGGAAGTGCGCCGCCACCTGCTCGCCGAGCTTGCCCGTGTAGACGGAGGCTCCCTTCTGGATGTGGTCGGCCTCCAGCCCGTGCCCGGTCATCTCGTGAAACAGCACGCCGCCGAAGCCGCTGCCGACGACGACGGGCATCGCTCCAGCCGGAGCCGGGTCGGCGTCGAGCAACGTGATCGCGGTGCTGGCCGCCTTCTCGGCGACCGCCTCGGCCGCCCCGTCGGCGAGCAGCTCGAAGCCGCGGTGCCCGCCGCGGGTCTCGAATCCCGTCTCGACCGTGCCGTTGCGCCGTGCCACCACCTGGACGCCGAGCCGGATGCGAGTGCGCTCGTCGGCCGCGAAGCGCCCGTCCGAGTTGGCGACGGTGATCCGGCGCCGGGCCTCCGAGTAGCTGGCCTGCACCTGGTCGATCTGACCGCCCTGCGCGCGGGCGCGCTCGTCGCAAGCCCGAAGCAGGTCGGCCTTCTGCTCCGCCTCGATCGAATCGGGGTCGATCTCGATCTCCTGGGGAGCCGGCGCGTTCAGTGCCCCGAGCGCCGTCGGCTCCCTTGCATCGCCGCTCAGCGCCGCCGCGGCCGTCTCGGCGGCGCGCTCGAGGTCGGCCTCGTCGAGCCCGTCCACGTGGGCGAAGTAGGTGGTGTCGCCGCTGACCACGCGTACCCCCGCCCCGCGCTCGGCCCCGGTCTGCGCGCGCTCAACCCGCGACTCGTCGATCTGAAATCCGCGCCCGGCGCGCTCCTCGCAGAAGAGCTCGGCGAGGTCGCCGCCGTGCTTCAGCGCGCGGGCGACGATCCCCTCGGCCAGCTCGGCCTCGACCAAGGGCTGGGGCGGCGGGCCTGCCATCAGCGGGCCGCGTCGAGGACGTGCGCGGCGGCGAGGAAGAGGTCGCGGCCGGCCTCGGTCTCAGGCGGGTAGGCGGTGATCTTGCCGCCGGAGGCCTGAACGCGCGCGAACGGCCGCCGGGTGAGCCGGCGCCGGCGCAGGAAGGCCGAGGCCTCGTCGGCGTAGCCCGTGACGCGGTCGAGCATTGCGCGGCCGGGCTTGGGCATCAGGCGGCCTCCTCCGCGCCCGCGAACTGCCCGCGGGCGAGCTCGCGCAGCACGGCGCGCAGATCCGAGGTCATCAGCGAGGCGAGGCTGAAGCGACCCGCCACGGCGATCGCGGCGAGGCCCTCGTGGCGCACGGCGAACAGCTCGCCGTCCTCCGTGCCGACGTGTATGTGGAGCGCCGGCTCGCCGGCGGCGGCGTCACCCGCCGCCAGCAGCTCGCGCGCGGGACCGGCCCAGCGCTCGGGCTGGCCGGTTGCGGCGAGGACGCCGCCCGAGGAGTCGAGGATCGCGGCGCCGCGAATCTCCGCCGAGAGCTCCTGAAGCCGGGCGACGGCCGCCTCGGCATCGGCGCGGCTCGGCGCGGTTCTGGTCGCCGGCGGTGTCACTCGACGGTCGCTCCGGTCACTCGGCAAACATATAGAGGCATTCCGTTCGGCCCGCTTGTTCAAGCGGTTTTTCGCTTGTTCAAGCGGTCGATGAGTCCGTACGAGTCCGTATGAGTCCGTAGAGGGCACATTCGTTTGGCGCGCACTTGGCGCGCACCCTCAGACGCCGAATCGGGCCGAAATTCGGCGCTCTCGGAGTCCGCGCGGCCCGTCGGGGTACGGGCTTGGGGCCCAAAACGCCCGCTTTGCATGGAAAGCGATACGAATCCTGCGCTTCTCCTTCTCGCGCAAGGGAGGAGCGATGAGCGGGCCCGCGCGGGCTGTTCCTCGTCCCTTGCGGGGGAGGTCAGCGCGTCGTGCCGAGATGCCCGCCCTTCCTCCCGAAACGTGTCCTCGTGTGCCTACACGGCCGGGCCCGGTGGCGGCTCGGCGGGGCTGGGCGCGCGGCCGAGAAGGTCCCACTCGTCGTCGGACATCGAGAGCAGCCTCAGACCGACGCCGCCGAACCCGACCAGCAGGAGGGCGAACCCGATCGCGCCAAGCGCCACGCTCTCCTCGGAGACGCTGCCGAGGATCGTTCCCGCCACGATCGCCGCCGGGGCCCAGGGAGGAACGACCTGGCGCCGCCACAGCGACCAGGCGACGATCAGGCTCCCGATCCCAATCCCGACGACAAAGGTGACGATGAAGAGCGGGGTCGTGACCCCCGACTCGTCGACGTTGTCGGCGAGCTGGGCCATCTGCGCCGGGTCGAGGTCGGGCTGGGCGGCCTCGTACTCATAGGCGCCGAAGCCGAAGAAGGCGATCGTGGTGATCACGCCGAGTAGGACGAGGCCGGCGCCGAGCTGGCCAAGCGTCACACGCGGGCCCCGGAACAGGCGCCAGAGGCCGATCAGCCCGGGGACGAAGACCCAAGCGCCGACGAGAAACAGGTAGCCGCTCGCGACGTAGCGGCCCTCGTTGTCGGCGATCTCGGCCAGACGCTCGGCCGCGTCGTCGCTCAGGTCCGGCCCGATCACGGTCGCAAGCAGCAGCAGGAGCGGCGCGACGATCAGCGACAGCCCGGCCAGGGTCCTGGCGAAGTTGCGCTCGTCGGAGAGTCTGAGCACGGCAGCACCTCCCGGTCTTTCGGTAACGCGAGCGATTCAATCACCTGCGGCGGTCGCGGTCCCGTGCGGCAAGCCACGCGTCCAAGGGCCGGCGGCCCACCCAACTTCGCCTCCACGAAGAAGCGGAGCTCGGCGTTGATCCGGAAGGAGTAGTCAGGCCTGCGAACCCCGATCGGGCCGGTATCGGTCCGCTCGGCAAGGGCGGTGGCGACGCGCAGGTCCTCGGCCTCCTCCTCGGTCTGGTCCGCTTCGGCGGAACCCTTGGTCGGTGCCGGGTCGTGGAGCGAGAACTCCAGGATCACATCCGCGTACGGACCCCGGCGCGCCTGGTCGGCGACGTCCCAGCCGAGCGCGGAGAAGAAGGGATCAATGAACCTCTGGCGCGCTGAGGTCTCGTCGAACTCGGGCGACTTGTAGTAGTCGAGGTTCTCGGAAAACGCCGCGACCAGCTGCTCCACCGCGGCGCGGCCCTCCTCGCGACTGCGGGCTACGTACGGACTCACGGCCGCCAGTGTTCCGAGTGGGCCGGACAGGCGTCTTGCCGCAGTGCGGGCCGAACTCGATCAGATAGAGCGTGCACGTGTGGCCCTTGGGTCGGCGCCAGTGACGCCGAACCGTCCGAGCGGCTGAGGGACTCGTACTGCTGAGAAGCCGCCGCATCAGAGTCTCGTAACCCGGAGGTCGCGGGATCAAATCGCGCCACGTATCGGATTCAGACGAGCATGGGTAGAGCGGTCGCAGACACCCGCTTTGCATGGAAAGCGGAATGGCGTCCGCCGTCATCGAGGGAATCCACTCGCGCTTGTCT
>JBKPDQ010000152.1:0-11465 GCA_046728015.1 Actinomycetota bacterium | reverse complement strand
GAGTCCGTCGGCCAGCGGCAGCGCGAGCGCGGCGTGTGCGGCCTCGCGGTCCGACAGCATCGTCTCCTGCGGGAACGCGGCGATCGCCTCGGCGAGCTCGAGCGCGCGGTCGACGTCGCGCCCGGCCGGCACGACCTCGTTGACGAGGCCCATCGCGAGCGCCTCGGCGGCATCGACCTCGCGGCCCGTGAGGATCAGGTCGAGCGCGCGTCCGAGCCCGACGACGCGCGGCAGCCGCTGCGTACCGCCGTCGATCAGCGGTACGCCCCAGCGCCGCTCGAGGCAGCCGAAGCGCGCGTTCTCGGCGGCCACGCGCAGGTCGCACCACAGCGCCAGCTCGAGCCCGCCGGCCACGCACCAGCCGGCGATCGCGGCGATCGCCGGCTTGACCGGGACCAGGCGCGTGAAGCCCATCGGGCCGGCCGGGGCGTCCGGGTCGAGCGTCTCCAGCGCCTTCAGGTCCGCGCCGGCGCAGAATGCATCCTCTCCGGCGCCGGTCAGCACCATCACGCGCGCGCCGTCGTCGGCCGCGAAGCGCTCGTATGCCTCCAGGAGCGCCGCCGCGGTCTCGCCGTCGACGGCGTTACGCCGCTCCCGGCGATCGATCGTCACCAGCGCCGCGGCGCCGGTCCGCTCATACCTGACGCTCACGCTGAACAGTCTGCCTGCGTTGGCCATCCGGGCAACGCTTTGATGGCGACGGGGCCATCCGGGCCTCGATTTTGAAGCAACGGCCCCGGGCGGGGAGCGCCGGGGCCGCTGGCACGAGGAGGGATCTCGCGACATGCAGCGTGCCGGGCGGTCTGGGCGGGGGTGTGAAGATGCGGCTACCAGCCGCCGCGCAGGTCGGCGCGCGCCTTGCGCGCCTTGGCGGCCGCGAGCCGCCGGTCCTTGCGCTTGTCCAGCCGCCACTGGATCAGGCTCATGATCAGGATGAAGATCGGGATCCCGACGATCAGCGCGAAGCCGGCGTTGGTGACCACCTTGTCGTTGGTCTCGCCCCAAAGGCCCTCGCCGCCGTCGTGCTCGCCGGCCAGCGCGACCGGCGCCATGAGGGCGAACAGGATGACCGTGAACAGGGTGGTCCGCAGCACTGAGCGGAGGATACCCTCGATGGGCCCATGGCCGTCCTCATCGCGTCAGACATCGCCAAGGACATGGCGGGCGAGCCGCTTCTGCGCAACGTGTCGTTCCAACTCGAGCGGCGCGACCGCATGACGCTGTCGGGCCGCAACGGCGCCGGTAAGACCACGCTGCTGCGGATGCTGGCGGGAGAGACGTCGGTCGACGGCGGCGAGCTCAGCTTCGCCAAGGACGTGCGGATCGCCCTGCACGACCAGCGCCCGCCGCGCGACCGCGCACTCAGCCTCGGTGACTACGTGCTGTCGGGCGCCAAGGACCTGCTCGACCTCGAGGCGCGCCTGGCCGAGCTCGAGCACGCGATGGCCGAGGGCGCGACCGACGCCGCCACGCTCGACGCGTACGCGCGCGCCCAGGCGCGGCTCGAGCACGCCGGCGGCTACACGTGGCGCGAGACGGTGAACAGCACGCTGCACGGCCTCGGCTTCCGCGACGAGCACCTCGAACGCAGCCTCGAGACGTTCAGCGGCGGCGAGCTCACGCGCGCCTCGCTGGCGCGCGCGCTGGCCGGCGACCCCGACCTGCTGCTGCTCGACGAGCCGACCAACCACCTCGACATCGAGTCGCTCGAGTGGCTCGAGAGCCATCTGCAATCACTCGACGCGGCGGTCGTGCTGGTGGCCCACGACCGCTGGTTCCTGGAGGCCGTCGGCACCGCCGTGCTCGAGCTCGAGGCGGGCCGCGGCCGCTTCTTCAAGGGCACCTGGCACGCCTGGCGCCAGGAGAAGGCGGCGCGCGAGCTGGCGCTCGGGCGGGCGATCGAGAAGCAGGAGGCGGAGATCGCCCGGCTCGAGCGGTTCGTCGACCGCTTCCGTGCCGGCACCCGCGCGCGGCAGGCGCAGTCGCGCGTCAAGAAGCTGGAGAAGATGGAGCGAGTCACGCGCGATCCGCGCGACGGCAAGGCGCTCGGCTTCGCCTTCAAGCCGCCCGAGCGGTCCGGGCGCGTGGTGTTCGAGGTCGAGGACGGGACGCTCGCGATCGGCGAGCGGGCGCTCCTGCGCGACTTCGAGCTGTGGCTCGAGCGCGGCGAGCACGTCTCGCTGATCGGGCCGAACGGGACCGGGAAGACGACGCTGATCAAGGCCCTCGCCGGCCAGCGCGAGCTCGACGGCGGCAAGCTGCGCCGCGGCCACAACGTGAAGCTCGGGCTGCTCTCCCAGCACGCCGACGAGCTCGGCGCGCCGGGCGCCCGCACCGTTCTGGAGGCGACACAGCGCGCAACCGGCCTCAAGCCGAACGAGGCCCGCTCGCTGCTCGGGCAGTTCCTCTTCAGCGGCGAGGCGGCCGAGAAGCCGCTCGACGGCCTGTCCGGGGGTGAGCGGCGCCGGCTGTCGCTCGCGATCCTCGTGCACTCCGGCGCGAACGTCCTCGTGCTCGACGAGCCCACCAACCACCTCGACCTCGAGAGCCGCGAGGCGCTCGAGGCGGCGCTGCAGGCGTTCCCCGGCTCGCTGCTGCTCATCTCCCACGACCGCGCGCTGCTCGACGCCGTCGGCAGCCGCACGATCGCGGTCGAGGACCAGACGCTGCACTCCTACGTGGGCGGCTGGCCCGAGTACCTGCGCGTGCGCGAGGAGCGCAAGGAGTCAGAGCGCACGGCCAAGCGCTCCAAGCCGGCGGTCGTCAGGCAGACGCCGAAGCCCCAGGGTCCGTCCAAGAACCAGCAGCGCCGCGCGGGCGAGCTCGAGAAGGCGATCGAGGCCGCCGAGGCTGAGCTCCAGGCGCTCGAGGCCGAGCTCGCCGACCCCGCAGCCTGGAACGACCCGCGCAGCGCGGCGAAGTCCACGCGCCGGCACGACCAGGCCAAGCAGGCGCTCCAGGCGCTGTACGAGGAATGGGAAGCGGTGGCCGGCTAGTGCCGGCCGTTCGCCGCGCGCTTGAGAGTGATGCCCTCGAGCACGTTGGCGACGGTCTCGCACGCGTCGACCGCCGACTCGAGCGTGTCGTAGATGTCCTTCCAGCGGATGACCATCATCGGGTCGATGCCGGCCGCGAACAGCGAGGCGACGGCGGCGCGGACGATCCGGTCGGCCTCGTTCTCGAGCCGGTGGATCTGCATCAGCTCGGCGGCGACGTCCTCGCCCGCCTTCAGCTCGCTCAGGCTCACCGCGACGCGGTCGGCCGTGTCGACCAGCACGTCGGTCATCCGCTGGGCCTGCTCCATCGGCGCCTCGACGCCGTAGAGCCCGAGCTGGTCGGCTGCCTCCTCGGCATGGTCGACGATGTCGTCGAGCGCGCCGGCGAGCCGGTGCACGTCTGCGGCCTCGAGCTCCGACGCGCGGCTTCCGCGCTCCGCGAGCCGGCTGAGGATGTCGTGGACGATGCGGTCGCCCTCGTGCTCGCAGGCGAGCACCTCCTCGGCGATCTCAGGCCGCTCCGGGTACTCGGCGAACAGGTCGCGGAGCAGGCACGAAGCCCGGTGGACGTTGCGGCCTGACTCCTCGAAGAGGGCGAGGAGCTCCGTGTCCTCTTTCGCCTTCGTGGTCCACATGGCGGCACCGTAGCCTCGCGGTGGGGGGCGTCGCGAGCCGTTCACAGGCCTTTCACGACCGCTTCACTCCTCGGTAACCGCACGAGGCCGGGGCTGCTCGATCTTCCGGCGCGATGCAGTCGACGCGCGACGCCCCTGAGGTCATCAAGGCGGGCGAACTGGAGATCCGCCCGTCCGAGTATCTGGCGCTCGCCGGAGGCCGGGCGCTGACGTTGTCGGTTCGGGAGCTCGACCTGCTGGCCGCGCTGGGGCGCCGGGAGGGGCGCATCGTGCCGCGGGAGGAGCTCTACGAGACGGTGTGGGGAGCACCGATGCGAGCGTCGGACCGCTCGGTGGACGTCTATGTCCACAAGCTGCGCTCCAAGCTCGCGACCGCCCTACCGGAATGGCGGTTCATCCATACGCACTTCGGCTTCGGCTACCGGTTCCAGCCGGAGCTTTCACAGCGTTTTCACAACACGGCTACGACTCGGTAACAGGGTGGGGACCCCGCCGCTGCGAGCCTCGGCGCCGACATCCACGGAGAAGGAAGGGTCATGAAAATCGAACGTCTGCTGCTGGTGCTCGCCATGGTGGCGTCGCTGGCGTTCGTTGTCGCCGCATGCGGCGACGACGACGATGACGGGGGGAACAGCGCGAGCGGCTCCTCGACCGAGGAGTCCTCGGGCGGCGAGGAGCTGTCCGGCTCGATCCGGATCGACGGCTCGTCGACGGTCTTCCCGTTCGCCCAGGCCGCGGCCGAGCTGTTCAACGAGGAGCAGTCCGGCGTCAAGATCACCGTTGGCCAGTCCGGCACCGGCGGCGGCTTCGAGAAGTTCTGCGCCGGCGAGACCGACATCTCCGACGCCTCGCGTCCGATCGACGAGGAGGAGGAGGTTCCGATCTGCGAGAAGAACGCCGTCGACTACGGCGAGGTGCAGGTCGCCAACGACGGCATCGCCGTCGCGACCAACAAGAACCTCACGATCGACTGCATGACCGTCGACCAGCTCAAGGCGCTCTGGGAGCCCAAGTCCAACGTCAAGAGCTACAGCGACATCGACCCGAGCTTCCCGGACACCCAGGTCAAGCTGTTCGGCCCCGGCACCGACTCGGGCACGTTCGACTTCTTCACCGACGTCATCAACGGCGAAGAGGGCGCGTCGCGCGAGGACTATGAGGCGTCCGAGGACGACAACCAGCTGGTGACCGGCGTCGCCGGCACCGAGGGCGGCCTCGGCTACTTCGGCCTCTCGTACTACGAGCAGAACACGGACAAGCTCAACGAGGTGCAGGTCGACGGAGGCGGCGGCTGCGTCGCGCCGACCTCCGAGACCGTCCAGGACGGCTCCTACACGCCGCTCTCCCGCCCGCTGTTCATGTACCCCTCCAAGGACGCGATCGCGAAGCCCGAGGTGAAGGCGTTCATGGACTTCGTCATCGCCAATCAGCAGGCGATCGCGGAGGCGGCGCAGATCGTGCCGCTGACTGAGGAGCAGGCCTCCAAGGCCCAGTCCGAGCTCTCCTCGCTGGAGGGAGGCGCCTAGCCTCATGGCCGAGCCGCGCCTTGCGGCAGCGCCCGGCGCGCAGGGGGTTCGGGTCAACCTGACCCGGACCCCCACAGCCCGTTCTCGGTTCGAGACGGTCGTCAAGATCGCGCTGATGGCGGCGGCCGCCCTGTCGGTCGTGACGACCCTGCTGATCGTGGGGTCGCTGCTGTTCGAGTCGATCGAGTTCTTCGGCGAGGTGCCGATCGGCGACTTCATCTTCGGCACCAAGTGGACACCGCAGTTCGCCGGTCCCCAGCAGTCGTTCGGCGTGCTCCCGCTGGTCTGGGGCACGATCTACCTCTCGTTGATCGGGCTGGCCGTCGCGATCCCGCTCGGCCTGCTGTGCGCGGTCTACCTCTCCGAGTACGCGCCCCGGCGTCTGCGCCTGGTAGTCAAGCCGGTGCTCGAGCTGCTCGCCGGCGTGCCGACGATCGTGTTCGGCTACTTCGCGCTCACGTACTTCTCGCCCACGATCCTGAATGACCTCCTCGGCATCGGGGTGGGCGTGTTCAACGGTCTCGGCGCGGGTCTGATCATGGGGCTGCTCGTGTTGCCGACGATCGCGTCGGTGGCCGAGGACGCGATGTCCGCCGTGCCCGCCTCGCTTCGCGAGGGCGCGTTCGGGCTCGGCGCGTCGAAGCTCCAGGTGTCGCTGCGGATCGTGTTCCCGGCCGCACTGTCGGGCATCGTCGCCGCGCTCATCCTGGGCGCGTCGCGCGCGGTCGGTGAGACCGTGCTGGTGCTTATCGCCGGCGGCCAGACCGCCAACCTCGGGCTCGATCCGCGCGAGAGCTTCCAGACGATGGCGGCCTACATCGCGGCACAGGCCCGCGGTGACATCCCCGCCGGCTCGGTCGAGTACCTGACGATCTTCGCCGTCGGCTTCACGCTGTTCGTGATCACGCTGATCCTCAACTTCGTCTCGATCCGGCTCGTCCGCAAGTACCGGCAGGTGTACGAATGACCGGCGCGCAGATCGCGTCCGCTGCGCGGACGCAGGACACCGTGATCCCTCGCCGGTCGGGCGGTGAGGCCGCCTCGAGCAGGTTCTTCAGCTTGCTCATGTACGGGGCCGTGGGAGTCGCGTTCGTCGGCCTCGGCGCGATCATCTGGGACTTCGCGAGCGACGGCATCGAGGTCCTCAGCTGGGACTTCCTCACGAGCTTCCCGTCGCGTGTGATCCCGGCGAACTCCGGCATCGAGTCCGCGATCGTCGGGACCATCTACCTGATGATCATCTGCGCCGTGCTCGTGATCCCGCTCGGCGTGATGACGGCCATCTACCTCGAGGAGTACGCCGACGGGAACCGCTGGTTCAACCGTCTGATCGAGGTCAACATCCAGAATCTCGCGGGCGTGCCGTCGGTCGTCTACGGCATCCTCGGTCTCGCCTTCATCGTCCGCGGCCCGCTCTCGATGGGGCCGGTCCTGCTCGCGGGCGGCATCACGCTCGCTCTCCTCGTGCTGCCCGTCGTGATCATCGTGTCGCGCGAGGCGATCCGTGCCGTGCCGCCGTCGATCCGCGAGGGGTCGCTAGCGCTCGGCGCAACGCAGTGGCAGACGATCTGGAAGCAGGTGCTTCCCGGCTCGATCGCCGGTATCACCACCGGCGTCATCCTCGCGCTCTCACGCGCGATCGGCGAGACGGCGCCACTGCTGGTCGTGGGAGCGGGTGTATCGCTACGGTTCAACCCCGAGAGCTTCGATAGCGCCTTCACGGCGCTGCCGATCCAGATCTTCGCCTGGACGCAGGATCCGAACCAGGAGTTCGTCGCGCGGGCGGCAGGCGCCATCTGCGTTCTCATGATCATGCTGCTGCTCATGAACTCCATCGCCATCTGGCTCCGCAATCGATACGAGCAGAAGTGGTAGAGGAACCCGACATGCCCGAGAACGTGAGAGACGAGACCGCGATCGAGCCCGAGGCGCAGCCGCAGGAGGATCGCCGGTTCGTCTCGACTCAGGCCGCGGCGCACGCCCACGAAGTTCCCGCCGAGGCGACCGCGAAGCCGATCTTCGACGTGCGCGACGTCGCGGTGTTCTACGGCGACCATCGCGCGGTCACGGACATCACCGTCAATCTCGCGCGCTACCAGATCACGGCGCTGATCGGGCCGTCCGGCTGTGGGAAGTCGACGTTCATCCGCTGCCTGAACCGGATGAACGACCTCATCCCCACCGCTCGCGTCGAGGGCGCGGTCATCTACCACGACCAGGACCTGTACGACGACAAGATCGATCCGGTCCAGGTCCGCAAGCGGATCGGGATGGTGTTCCAGAAGCCGAACCCGTTCCCGAAGTCGATCTACGACAACATCGCCTTCGGCCCGCGCGTGATGGGGATGAAGGGGGACATGGACGAGATCGTCGAGGGCGCGCTCAAGCGTGCGGCGCTGTGGGACGACGTCAAGGACCGGCTGAAGACGAACGCCTTCGGGATGTCCGGCGGCCAGCAGCAGCGCCTGTGCATCGCCCGCGCGCTGGCGACCGAGCCGGACGTGCTGCTGATGGACGAGCCGTGCTCGGCGCTCGACCCGATCTCGACCGGGCGCATCGAGGACCTGATGCTCGAGCTCAAGAAGAACTACTCGATCGTTATCGTCACCCACAACATGCAGCAGGCCGCCCGCGTCTCGGACATGACGGCGTTCTTCACGGTCGAGCTCGACGCCGGCGAGAAGCACCGCACCGGTCGCGTGGTCGAATACGCGCCGACCGACAAGATCTTCACCAACCCGGACGACAAGCGGACCGAGGACTACGTGACCGGCAAGGTGGGCTAATGGCCGAGCAGGCGAGGGTTCACTTCCAGGACGAGCTTCGCGGCCTGGAGGAGCAGGCGCTCGGCGCCCTGGACCTCGTCGTCACGACGCTCGACCGCACGCTCGAGGCGCTCGAGCACCAGGACATCGAGCTGGCTGCGATCGTCGTCAACGACGACGACCGGATCGACGGGCGCTTCCTGGAGGTCCACCAGGGGATCCTCTCGCTGCTCGCGCTGCAGGCGCCCGTGGCGGGCGACCTCCGCACCGTCGCCGCGCTCCTGCACGTGATCAAGCACGCCGAGCGGATGGGCGACCAGTGCGTGAACATCGCCAAGGTGCTGCCGCTGGTCGGCCACGAGCCGCCGTCCGACGACGCGATGCTCGAGCGCATCTTCAGGATGGGCAAGCTGGCCCGTTCCGAGGTCGCCCAGGCCAAGCAGGCGTTCGTGCTGCGCGACGTGTCGCTCGCGCAGGATCTCGTCCGCCAGGACGAGGAGATCAACCACCTCAACCGCGAGGTGTTCCGCCGCGCGGTGGAGATCGGCACCGACGAGGATCGGCGCGAGTGGGCGATGACGATGATGCTCGTGGCGCGCGCGCTCGAGCGAATCGGCGACAACGCCGTCGACATCGGCGAGCAGGTGGCGTTCGTGGTCACCGGCCTCTTCAGAGAGTTCTCTGACGCTTCCCACGTGTGATTCGTGATTCCGCACGATGCGGGATCATTGGTTGCGGGGTGAACCGGTTGTGACCATCCTGTTACCGGGACTTCAGGGGATCGCGTGCGTGTCTTCCGTTCCCCCTATGCTGGTGGCGCGATGACGACGACGACGCAGCCGGCGGTTCGCCTCGCCATCCTCGACTCCGACAGCGGGTTCCTGCAGGTGCTGACGAAGCGCCTGGGGACGGCCGGCTGGCAGCACCGTGTGCTCGCCTCGCCGGTGCCGCTCGACGCGCTCGTGGCGATGCGGCTCAACGCGGTGGTCCTCGACCTTGCGGTCCTCGGTCCGCAGGCCTGGACATACCTGGAGAAGCTGTGCGCGCGGCTCCCGCACCTCGGGGTGGTCGTGTGCACCGGTCAGTCGAGCGTGGCCCAGCGCGTGCGGGGCCTGCGCCTGGGGGCGGACGACTGGGTGACCAAGCCGTGCCATCCCGAGGAGCTGATCGCCCGCGTGGAGGCCGTCGTGCGGCGCCGCAAGCGGGCGGACGCGCGGGTCGCTTCGTCGCCGGTCGCGGTCGGCGAGGTCGAGATCCGGGCCGACCAGTTCCAGGCGTTCGCCGGCGGCCAGTCGGTCGACCTCACGCGTCGCGAGTTCGAGCTCATCCAGCTCCTGGCCGAGGCCGAGGGGCAGGTGCTCCAGCGCGAGGAGATCTACGAGCGCGTGTGGGGTTACGCGATGGTGCACGGCGACCGCTCGGTCGACGTGTTCGTACGCAAGCTCCGCCAGAAGCTCGAGCGCGCCTCGCCGGGCTGGCGGTACATCCACACGCACTTCGGGATCGGGTATAGGTTCGCGGCCGAGCCGGTCGACGCCGGCGCCGCGCCCGAGGTGACGGCGGCGCGGCAGCCTGCGGCGGCGGAGGCCGTCGAAGACGCTGCCGAGACCGTCGTGGCGTCCGCCTAGGCGGCAGCGCGACCGGGCTCACTCGAGCGACACGGGTATCGTTGGGGACCGTGGGATCGGACCGCGGCAAGCACCTGCGCAACATCGCGATCATCGTGGGGCTCGCGCTGGCCGTCTGGCTCGTGCCGGGCGGCGGCACCGCGAGCGTCACGATCTCCAACCTGCTCAGCATCATCTTCATCGGCGGCCTGCTGTTCTTCGGCTACCGGATGTACCTGGAGCACCGCGAGACGATCTTCGGGCTCGAGGAGCGCAATCGCGGGATCCTCTACGCGGCGATCGCGCTCGGGGCGATCACGCTCGTGGCCACCAGCCGGATGTGGGACGAGGGCGGGCTGGGCGCGATGCTCTGGCTCGCGTTCATGGTGCTCGCGATCTGGGGCCTCTACTACGTCTGGCGCGCGTACCGCGAGTACTGAGCGGCCAGCCACGCCTCGTGGGCGTCGTGGACGCGCGCCCACAGCGTCTCGCGCTCACGCCTGCTCACGTCTGTGAGCGGGAGATCGAACACGTCCGCGAGCGCCTCGAACCACTCGTTCTGCGTCTCGAGCGTGCGCGGGCTCGTGGAGTCCTGGCCGATGCGCTTGAGGACGCAGCCGGTCAGGATGTCGATCCCGCCCGCGTCGCGGCGCTGGACCGAGCAGGTGCGCACGAACTGCGAGTCTGGAGAGCTCGACAGGAAGCGGTGGCGCTCCTGGAAGGCGTCGGTCGTCGCGCGCTGGGGCCGGAAGTCCATGCCGGTGAAGCTCCCGGTCGGGTCGTGCTCGAACCGCCAGCCGCCGGGCTCGACCTCCGACCGCCGCAGCTCGTAGACGAACGGCCCCTGGTGGTAGCGGCCCTCGGCGAGCGGGAGCGGCTCGTGCAGGGCGTCGCCGAGGCCGGCGTCGACCAGCCAGACGCCGTCGGGACAGCGGTCGTCCGGGAGGCCGTCGACGGTGAGCGCCAGGTGGTTGCCGATGGCGCCGACCGGGCGCGGCTCCGAGCGGTTCTGGACGCCGCCGCGGTGCCACGTGACGTCGTAGCCGAGCGCCTCGAGCAGCAGCGAGAACGCTCCGTTGAGGTGGTAGCAGTAGCCGCCCCGGTGGCGGGCGACGATGCGCTCGGCCGACTCGTACGGATCGACCGTCGTCGGCCGCCCGAGCTGGATCTCGATCGCCTCGTACGGGATCCGCTCGACATGGGCGGCGTGCAGCGCGCGCATCCCTTCCGGGCTCGGCGGGCCGGGGTCGGGGATGGCGAGTCTCCGGAGGTAGCCGGCGAGGTCGAGCCGCGGGGGCATGCCCGGCGACGATACGGGACTGTCATTCCTCGAGCGGCGAGCGGCGCGAGCGCAGGCTCTCGCGAACGCCGATCACCTCGACCGACGCCTTGCGCCGCCGTGCGTCCGCCTCGGCCTCGAGGAGTACGTCCAGTCCGTGCGAGTCGATGTGGTCGACATCGCTGAGGTCCACGACGATCGTCGACGGGTCGCTGCGGAGCGAGTGGAGGACTCCCTCGAGCAGCGCCGCCGTCGCGTGCTCGAGCCTGCCGCTCACGCGCAGTACCACGATTCCGCCGTCTCTGCGCTCCAGTTCAACTGCCAGGCGTTCCGTGCCCATGACCTCACCCTACTTGGTTACGGCCAGGTAACTAGAGCCGATGGCCGGATTTCCGGTCTTGTGGCGATTCCGGCACAGAATCGCAACATCTGGGCGTAGTTCCGTGTCGCGCTCCGCGCGAGGGTTTTGACGGTATGGCGCTCCACGCCCTTGCCCGGCTCAGACCTCGTCGCGCGCTCGCGCAGCCACGATTCAGCGGCCGCCGCACTCTCGTGCGGCCGCAATCCGGCGGGCAGTCCGGTCAGGCGACGGTCGAGGTCGTCGCGCTGCTCCCGGTGCTCGCCGCCCTGCTTGCCGGCGCCTGGCAGGCCGCGCTC
>JBKPDQ010000151.1:0-45211 GCA_046728015.1 Actinomycetota bacterium | reverse complement strand
CGGCTCTTCCAGTGGCCGTAGGCCCATTCGGGGAGGAGGCCCGGGAACCCGGTCAGGCGCAGGTAGTGGCGCAGTCGCGCGGCGGGGGTCGGATTGCAGATCAGGTGCAGGCGCAGCGGCCCCGCCGCGGCGCGTTGGGAGAGGACGACCGCGCTGCGCAGATCGAACTCGAGCCCTGGCCCCCAGGTCTCCACCCAAGCGCTCCAGCCGGCGTTCGAGATGAGCCACGGCACCGGTACGTAGTCGCCCTGCGGGATCCCGCCCTCCTCGAGCATGTCGGCGGGACAGTCGGGGCCGGTATAGCGCCGGTCGGAGCCGAGGCCGACAACCCGTCCGTCCGGGTCCACCGCCTCGCAGTGCCGCGCCCCCAGGCCGCCGAGGCGCTCCGCGGCTTCCCTGGACCAGGTTGCCCCGATCCGAAAGCTTGGTGACGCCGGGTGGAGGCGGATCTCGACGCGGTCGGGTCCGCCGAGGCGCACGGCGACTCGAGCCGGCCCTTCGGGCGTCTCGGCTTCGAGCTCGAGGCCGCCCGGCCCGGTCTCGACGGCGCTGGCGGTCTCGATCGGCGCCGGTGAGCCACGCTCTTCCTCCACGATCACCCCCTCGGTGAGCTGGATGAACCGGTCGTGGCCGGATCCGGGCTGCGTGAAGAGCTGCAGGTCTGCGATCAACCGCCGACCTCGGCGAGTCACCGCGATCCGAAGCGGCTTGAGGGCGACCTCGACCTCCAGTCCTGCCCGGTTCAAGGTGACCGCCCGAGTCGTCTGCTCCACCGACACGGGCATCCCCCCAAGGTTCGCGGCCGCAGCGCCGGGCCCGGTTTCCATCCAGTAAACCCCGGGCGCCTGTCGACGGCACGCTTTCACCGGGCATTCACGCCGGCTTACCTGCTTTTTCACGTCTCCACCGATCGCCGGCGCGAAAGTGTGCCTGCAAATAAACGCCAATGAGGGAGCAACGATGATTCCCAGTCAGTCTCAAGCGACGGCCGCCGGGGGGTCGGCAAGGGCCGACATGCACTGTCACTCCACGGCTTCGGAGCTGGCGAAGCTCGGAATCCAGCGCAGCGTCGGGCTGCCGGAGTGCGCCACGCCGCCGGAAGAGGTGTACGAGCTGGCCAAGGCCCGCGGGATGGACTTCGTCACGATCACCGACCACGACACGATCGACGGTGGCCTGGAGATCGCCGATCGGCCCGACGTCTTCATCTCTGAGGAGCTAACGGCTCAGTTCGCCGGCGAGCCGCAAGCGGTGCATGTGCTCTGCTATGGAATCACGGGCGCAGACCACGAGTTCCTGCAGGCGCACGCGAGCGACCTCGAGACCTGCGCGGCCTACCTGCACGAGCGCGAAATCACTGCCGCCCTCGCACATCCGTTCTTCGCCGTCGGCGCGCCGCTCAAGGCGCGGCATCGACGGCGCCTTGCGGAGCTGTTCGGCATCTGGGAGACGCGCAACGGCTCCCGGGCGCGGGAGCTGAACATGCCCGCAGCCGTCTACATCGAGACCCACGGGGGGACTGGGATCGGTGGCTCGGACGACCACGCCGGCGTCGACATCGGGCGGACCCACACGGAGACGCCCCCTGCGTCGACGCCGGAAGAGTTTCTCGCGCACGTGCGCGCCGGGCGCGCGACCAGCGCTGGTGACCAGGGCAGCGCCGCCAAGTGGGCACACTCGGCGATGGCATTGGCGGTCCGCTCGCTGATCCGCGACAGGCGTGGTGGCTCGGACCCCGCCGCGCCCGGACGCGTAGCGGAGGACGCGGCGGGCATTGATTCGGGCCCCGTTGACCCTCGCGTCCTACTCGAGATCGCCGAGCGCGTGGTCAGCGACGGGGGCGCGCGGGGCGGCGTCGCCACCGACCACCTCGGCCCCGACGAGGCGCGGGCGCTCCTGCGCGCGTGGCTCGACAGCATCGACCTCGCGGCCGGCCCGGAGGCGCTGATCGAGACGATGAAGGCCGACGACTTCAGCCACGCCGACCTCTACCGGCGTGTTCGGCGCATCCACGAGCGCCGGCTGCGCAACGCCGTCAACGGCGTCAGCAAGGCGGCTGCCGAGCGCTCGGGCTACGGCGAGGCCACGCGAGCGCTCTTCGACTCCTGCGTGCCCGCAGTGCCCTACGCGGCGTCGATGACGATCCTGGGCAAGGAGAAGGCAAAGCTCACCAGCCGCGACGGCGATCCACACCGCGTCGCGCTGGTGGTGGACGGCGCCTCCTCGATGCACGGCGTGACGCACACGATCGAGCGCATTCGGGAGCACGGGGTCGCCGGATGGGACGTCGAGGTGGTGGGCACCGACGCGCGGGTTGATCGCCGCCTGCCCGCCGTGGCCGAGGTCGAGATCCCGTTCTACGCCGGAATGACGATCGGGATCCCCAGCGTTCCGGAACTGGTCGAGACGCTCACCGACGGTCGCTACGACCTGATCCACCTGGTGGCCCCCGGACCGGCCGGCGTGGGCGCGGCCCTCGTTGCACGGGTGGCCGGACTCCCGCTGATCGGCAGCTATCACACCGAGCTCGCCGCCTACGCCGCGCTTCGAAGCGGCGACCGCGCCCTGGAGACCGGCATGCGGGCCGCCCTGTCGCTGTTTTATCGGCAGTGCGAGGTGGTGCTCTCCCCGAGTCCGGCATCCGACGAGTCGCTGCTGGAGCTGGGCGTGCATCGCGAGCGGATCGGCCGCTGGGGTCGGGGCGTGGACCTGGACCTCTACAGCCCGGCCAATCGCGACCCCGACGCTTACCCCGGCGAGCTGAAAGTGCTCTACGCCGGGCGGCTCTCCAAGGAGAAGGGTGCTGAGGTGCTGGCAGAGACCTTTCTCGACGCCAGGCAGCGCGACCCGCGCCTGCACCTGCTGCTCGCCGGCGGCGGCCCGGAGGAGGGCATTCTGCGTGAGCGGCTTGGCGAGCACGCAACGTTCCTCGGTTGGCTCGACCGCAAGGAGCTCGCGCGCGCCTACGCGAGCGCCGACGTCTTTCTGTTCCCCTCGCGCACGGACACCTATGGCCAGGTCGTGGTCGAGGCGCAGGCGAGTGGGCTGCCGGTGGTGGCAGTCGCCGAGGGCGGACCGCTCTCCCTGATCCGCGACCGTCAGACCGGCTGGCTCTGCGAGGCGGACTCGCAGGTGCTGGCGGCCGCGGTCGCCCAGCTCGCCGGCTCGAGCTTCTTGCGCGAGCGGATCTCGCGCGCGGCCCTCGCGGAGGTGCGGGAGCGGAGCTGGGAGTCGGCCTTCGATCAGCTCGCCGCGGGGTACGAGCGAGCTCTGTCGCAGGCAGGCCGCAAGCCCAAGCCCGCGCCGGTGGCCGAGGCCGCGTGAGTACGGCGCGCCGTTAGCCTGTAGGGGTGGAGAGTCGCACCCGCGTGGAACCCCCCGACACCGCAGCCACCTCGATCACCGAAACCCCTGCCGTGGTTGAGGCAGCCCGAGCGGAGACGGGCGTCGATCTCGAGGATCCGTCGCTCTACTTCAACCGCGAGCTCTCCTGGCTTGACTTCAACGACCGGGTGCTTCAGCTCGCCGAGGACACGTCGGTGCCGCTGCTCGAGCGGGCCAAGTTCTGCGCCATCTGGGAGTCGAACCTCGACGAGTTCTTCATGGTCCGGGTCGCGAACCTGCACGACCAGCTCGAAGCCGGGCTTGGCGTCACCGGCGCGGACGGGATGTCGCCTCGCGAGCAGCTCATGGCGATCCGCGAGCGAGTCCAGGGCCAGCGCGACCGGCTGGGGGGCACGTTCGAGCGCGACCTGCGACCGGCGCTGGCCGAGCGAGGCATCCGCCTGGTCTCTCCCGACTCGTGCACTCCCGCTGAACGGCAGGAGCTCGAGCGCCTGTTTCGCAACCAGGTGTTTCCGGTCCTGACGCCGTTGGTGATCGGGCTCGGCAGGCCGTTCCCCTACATCTCCAATCTCTCGCTGAGCCTGGCGGTCGTGCTGCACGATCCCGACCAGGACACCGAGGTCCTGGCCCGGGTGAAGGTGCCGAAGGAGCTGCTGGGGCGCTTCCTGCAGGTGGGAGACGACGAGACCGTCTTCGTCCCTCTCGACGACCTGATCGCGGCCAACATCGGCTCGCTGTTTCCAGGCATGGAGGTTGTCGAGTACGCCTTCTTCCGGGTCACTCGCGACACCGACTACGACGTTTCCGACGAGGCGGACGACCTGCTCCAGGCGGTGGAGGAGGAGCTGCGGCGCCGCCGATTCGGCGAGGTGGTACGCATCGAGGTCGACGAGAGCATGAACCCGCGGCTCCGAGACCAGCTGGTGGAGGCGCTGCCTACCGCCTCGAACCAGGTGTATGAGGTGAGCGGGCACCTCGATCTCTCCGACCTCTGGGATCTGGACGGGATCAAGGGCTACGCCGACCTGCGCGACCCCCCGCACTCGCCGGTCACCCAGCCGCGCCTGATGGGGGAGGACGGGAAGGAGGCAGACGTCTTTGCCGCCATGCGCGAGGGCGACATCCTGGTCCACCACCCCTACGACTCCTTTACGAGCTCGGTCGAGCGGTTCGTCAAGCAGGCGGTCGACGACCCGCAGGTGCTGGCGATCAAGCAGACCGTCTACCGCACCAGCGCCGACTCGCCGCTGGTCCCGGGCCTGATCGAAGCGGCCGAGCGCGGCAAGCAGGCGGTGTGCCTGGTGGAACTCAAGGCTCGCTTCGACGAGCGAGCGAACATCCAGTGGGCGAAGAAGCTGGAGGAGGCCGGCGTGCACGTCGTCTACGGCATCCCGGCTCTGAAGACGCACTGCAAGTGCGTGCTCGTGGTGAGGCGCGAGGGCGACGGCGTGCGCCACTACGTGCACGTCGGCACGGGCAACTACAACCCGAAGACCGCGCGCATCTACACCGACCTGGGGCTGTTCACTTGCGATCCCGACATGGGCTCGGACATCGCCGAGATGTTCAACTACCTGACGGGCTACGCGCGGCCCCGGGATCACCGCGAGGTGCTCGTCGCGCCCTTCAACCTCCAGCCGAGCCTCCTCGAGGAGATCGATCGCACCATCGAAGCCCACTCCGATGAGCACCCCGCAAGGATCCGGCTGAAGATGAATGCGATGCTCGATCCGGTCTCAATCCGAGCGCTCTACCGCGCCTCTCAGGCAGGCGTGAAGATCGAGCTCAACGTGCGCGGGATCTGCGCCCTTCGTCCCGGGGTCGAGGGCGTCTCCGAGAACGTGGGCGTGGTCTCGGTCGTCGACCGGTTCCTGGAGCACTCCCGGATCTTCTGCTTCGAGCGTCCAGATGAGCCCGAGCGTGTGTACATCGGCTCGGCCGACTGGATGCCGCGCAACCTCTACAACCGCGTCGAGCTCGTTGTCCCGGTCGAGGACGCCAGGCTGCGCGCGGAGCTGATCGACGTGCTCGATCGCAGCCTGGCCGATAACACCAACGCCTGGGAGCTGGGCTCGGACGGGACCTGGACCCGCCGCCAGCCCGATGGCGAGCCCAGAAACGTGCAGCGCGAGCTGATCGAGCGCCACCAGGCTCGGGCCTCGGAGGGCGCGGCGCTCTAGCCGCCCGCCCCGCGGGTTCGCCGAAACGTCGCTGGAGCCGTCCGGCAAAGCGGGCCGCGTGGGGCCATTAGCCTCCTGGATCCATGATCAGCCGGCACGACGCCCACGGATACTGGCTGCGCGAGGCAGGTCGCCCCAAGGCAGCGGCACCGCTCGACGGCGACCAAGACGCCGACGTGGTGGTGATCGGCGGTGGCTACACCGGTCTGTGGACGGCGTGGCACGTCAAGCGGCTCGAGCCAGAGGCGCGGGTGGTCCTGCTCGAGGCGGAGAGCTGCGGGGAGGGACCGAGCGGCCGTAACGCCGGCTTTTGCAACTCGATGTGGTTCCACCTGCCGGCGATCCGCGAGCGCTTCGGCGACCACGCCGGGACCGAGTTCGCTCGTGCGGCTCAAGCTTCCGTCCACGAAGTCGGGCGCTTCTGCGAGGAGCAGGAGGTCGACGCCTGGTTTCGGCTCGGGGGCTACCTCCAGGTCTCGACGGCGCCGGCATACGACGGCTCGTGGGAGCCGTACGCGCAGGCTTGCCGCGAGCTCGGCGAGCCCGATGCGTGCGTGCCGCTGAGCCCCGAGGAGATCCGGTCCCGGTGCGCCTCGCCGATCTTCCGAGCTGGCGCGCTGTATCCGGGCTCCGCGACGGTCCACCCTGCCCGCCTCGCTCAGGGGCTTCGCCTGCGAGCGCTCGACGCGGGCGTTGCGATCCACGAGAACTCTCCGGCGCTCGCCCTGCGTCAAGAGGTTGGGGCGACCGCAGTCGACGCTGGCGGCGGCACCGCGCGGGCGCCCCACGTTGTCCTCGCGGCAGGCGCTCGTGCGGGAACTCTGGTGGGAGGGCTGCGTCGACGCCTGACCGTCACTTCGAGTCACATGGTGATCACCGAGCCCGTTCCCGATCTGCTCGAGGAGGTGGGGTGGACCGGCGGCGAGTGCATCACCGACTCGCGGGCGCTATTGCATTACTTCCGCACGACGCCGGACGGACGAATCGCCTTCGGCTGGGGAGGCGGACGAGTGGTTCCGGGCACGAGGCTCAACGGCCGCGCCGAGCTCGATCGCAGCCTCGCGGGCGAGGTGGCCGACCATCTCGTCCGCTTCTTCCCGCAGCTCCGAGGGCGCCGGATCGACCACGCATGGGGCGGGCCTATCGATGTCTCACCCACCCGCCTTCCGATCGTCGGCTCGCCTTCGCCCGGCCTGCACTACGCGTTCGGGTACACCGGCAACGGTGTCGGACCATGCCAGCTCGCGGGGAGGATCCTCGCCTCGCTGGCGCTCGACCGCCGCGACGAGCCCACGCGGCTGCCGATCGTCGATCCGCCCACGGTCAAGGTGCCGCCGGAGCCGTTCCGTTACGTCGGCGGCGCGATCGTACGTCGAGCGATGGTGCGCCGCGAGTCAGCCGAGGAGCTCGACGAGCGGCCCGGCGCGCTGAGCTCGTTCGTTGCCGGAATTCCGGAGCGAATCGGAATCCACGTCGGGCGCTAGTAGCCGCGCCCGCCCGAGACCGCGCGGAGCACGAGCAGCAGCAGGACCGAGCCGCCGATGGCGATCAGCCACGTGCCGAGATCGAAGAAATCGTCGATCTCGCCGATGTCGAGCGCAGTCGCGAGCGCGCCTCCGATCAGGGCGCCGAGGATGCCGATTGCGGTGGTCCCGATGCAGCCACCGGGCTCGGTACGCCCGGGCGTGAGCGCCCGCGCGATGGCGCCGGCGAAGAGGCCGAGGAGGATCCAGCCGAGGATGCCCATGTATTCAGGTGAGCGGCCCTAGCCGCGAAAGAGACAGGTGTCGTTCCAAGTGATTTTCAGGTGAGCGGCCCTAGCCGCGAAAGAGACAGGTGTCGTTCCAAGTGATTTGCAGCCTATAGGCGACGCCGCTTCCGGGGACCGCCGGGAGCGGTCGTACGATCGCCCGGTGGGCCATCGGACGATCGCGCACCTGGACATGGACGCGTTCTACGTCGCAGTCGAACTGCTGCGCCGCCCCGAGCTTCGCGGGCGACCGGTGATCGTCGCCGGCACCGGCCCGCGGGCCGTCGTCACCACCGCCTCTTATGAGGCACGTCCCTTCGGGGTCGGCTCGGCGATGCCCGTCGCCCGCGCGAAGCGAGCGTGTCCCGAGCTCGTCCACTTGCCCGTCGACATCGAGCACTACCGCGAGCGGTCACGCGAGGTCATGGCGCTGGTCGCTGAGCTCGACGCGCCGACCGAGCAGCTGTCGCTGGACGAGGTCTACATCGACCTCAGCGAGCTGGGGGACCCCGTCGCGCGGATGAGCGCGCTCGTGGGGCGGATCCGCGAGCAGACGAAGCTGGACGCGTCGGTCGGGATCGGCCCGAACAAGCTCGTTGCCAAGGTCGCCTCCGACGCAGAGAAGCCGTGCGGCTTCGTCGTCCTCACGCGCGAGCAGGCGTTCCAGCGCTTCGCCGCAGCGTCTGTCCGTCTGATCCCGGGGATCGGCCCGAAGACCGCTGAACGGCTGAGAAGAGAGGGCGTCGAGACCCTCGGCCAGCTCCAGCGCTGCACCGTTCCGGGCCTGATCGAGCGCTTCGGCGAGACGCACGGCCGCGCCCTGCACGAGCGCGCGCACTTCCGCTCAGACTCGCGCGTCTCCGAGGAGCGCGAAACGAAGTCGCGATCCGTCGAGTCGACCTTCGACATGGACATCGGCGATCTGGCCCAAATGGAGCAGATCGTCGCCGAGCAGGCCGGACGGCTCGCCACGCACCTCCGCGAGCGCGACCTCGCCGGTCGCACGATCGGGATCAAGGTCCGCACCGACGACTTCTCCACCTACACCCGGGTGCGCAGCATCGACCGGCCGACCAACGATCCGGCAACGATCGCCGGCGTCGCGCTTCAGCTGTTGCGGGAAAACCGGCCCGAGCACCCCGTGCGCCTGCTCGGCGTGCGCGTGGCTGGCTTCGACCTGCCTGAACGCGCTGCCGATGGCGACACGGCGCACGCGCTCAGCCTGCTTCCGGCTGCCTAACCCGCGTCGAGCGCCAGCACCAGCTCCCGGATCGCGCCCGGGTAACGGTAGGTGAGGCCGCCGTGCTTGCCCTCGAAGAGGTCGAGGCTGTGCTCGACCCCCAGCTTCTCCAGCTCCCGCGAGAACGCGGTGGCCCCGAGGTCCAGGAAGTACTCGTCCCCGCGCCCGGCGTCGAGGTAGATACGCCGCATCGAGCGCAACTCGGACCCGCGGGACGGGGCCATCCGAACCGGGTCGAGCTCAAGCCACGAAGCCCACACCTCGTCGACGACTCGTCCCGTCTCGAGCTCGAAGGGGAGGAGGGCCTTTCCCGGCTGCTCGGGGTCGGGCGAGTAGGCGGCGGCGTATCCGTAGACCTCGATCGGCTTCCCGAGCCTGGAGTAGTCGAAGCGATCGGCCTCCGCGAGCCGCTGGAAGTAGACGTCGTAGGAGCCCTCGAAGTCGTCTCGAAGCGCTCTTCCGACGACCGGAAAGTCCCTTGCGTAACAGCATTCGAACAGGGCGTCTCCGGCGTGCGAAGCCAGGGCGCCGAAGACGTCCGCGCGCATCATCGGCACGACCATCGCTCCGTATCCGCCGGATGACTTGCCGGTGAGCCCGCGGTGGTCACGATCGGCCGCAGTGGGGTAGCGGTCGTCGATGAAGGCGACGACCTCGTCGCAGAGGTAGTCCTGGTACCGCCCGGTCGAGGTCGAGTTGAGGAACTGGGAGCCACCGTAGGCGGTCCAGGCATCGACGAAGACGACGATCGCGTCCGGGCAATCGCCCTCGGCGAACATCGCGTCGAGGCGCTCGAACATCGTCGGCTCGAAGGGCTCGCGGTTCGCCCAGCGATCGAGCTGGCCGGTGTAGCCCTGGATGACGTACACGCTGGGCAGCGCGCGCGGGTGGTCGAGCTCCACGCCCGGCGGCCGGTAGACCCAGAGCGGCCGGCGCGCCGGGTCGCCAAGCGGGTTGTCGGCCAGCAGCTCCGACTCGACCACCAGCCGGTCGAGCGCCCCGTGCAGGGGCCGCTCCCAGGGAGCGCCGGGCGGGCCCTCCGCCTCTCGCAGCGCCATCAGCGCGCGCCGACGGCGATGTCGTCGAGGCACGCCATCGCCGCGTTGCGCCCGTTGAGGGCCATCACGCCGCCCCCCGGGTGAGTCGACGCGCCGCAGAAGTAGAAGCCCTCGATCGGCGTGCGGGCCGAAAGCCGGTGCTCCCACATCTGCTCCGGGATGCACTCGCCCTGGAAGATGTTGCCGCCGGTGAGGCCGATCTTCGCCTCGACCTCGGGCGGCCCGAGCACCTCGTGGTCCTCGATCGAGGCCTGGAATCCGGGTGCGAAGCGCTCGATCATCTCGATCACCTGGCGCCCGCCGTCGGCGAGCGTCGCGTTCCAGTCCCCGTTGGGTGGCTCGGCGGGCGCGTACTGGCAGAAGGCGCTTAGCAGGTGCTTGCCCGCCGGGGCGGGGGTCGGGTCGGCAGCCGTCTGCGAGTAGATCTCCGCGTACGCGACCCGCAGCTCGCCACGCTCGCAGGCCTCGAAGGCGTCCTGGGCGGCCTCCAGCCCGTCGGTGACGTCGACCGTGCCGAGGCATGGCCAGGTCTCGCTGCCCGCGGCGGTCCAGCGGGGCAGCTCCGACAGCGCGGCGTTGAACTTGAGCACCGGGCTTCGCACCTTCCAGTTGCGCAGCCGCTCGGTGAACTCGTCGGGAACGTCCTGACCATCCAGAAGGCGCATGGCAACCTTCGGATCGGCGTTGCAGAGGATCGAGCGCGCGCGGATCCGCGTCCCGTCCTCCAGCTCGACGCCGACCCCGGGCTCGACTGCCGCCACAGGGACGCTGGCCGCGATCGTCGCGCCGGCCTCGCGGGCCGCGTCCGCGAGCGCGAGACTGATGGCGCCCATGCCGCCGGTGACGTAGCCCCAGCATCCGGGGTGCCCGACGATCGAGCTCATGTGGTGCATGAGGTGGATCAGGGCGGTGCCAGGCTCGCGGGGCCCGCCGAACGCGGCGATCAGGCCCTGGATGTACAGGGCGTCCTTGACGCGCTGGTCGGTGAAGTGATCGTCGAGGACGTCGGCGATCGAGGCCTCGAACACGATGTCGATCAGCCGCTGGTCTCCACCCAGCATCTCCTCGATTTCGGCCCGTGTCGGCGAATCGCCCGTCCACGCGTCGCGCTCGCCCTCGCGCAGCAGGCGCCTGATCCGGTCGAAGGTCTCGTTGTACTCGCGCAATCCCTGGACGTCGGATTCCGGGGCCCCCATCTCGCGCAAGGCCGCGTCGGTGCGGTCTTGGTCGACCCACTGCGCGAAGGCCGTCCCGTCTTCGAACGGGATCCAGAGCTCGGGATCGGCGACCCGGATCTGGACTCCCCGACGCTCGAGCTCCAGCTCGGCGACCACTCCCGGATCGAGGAGCCCGACGACGTACGCGCAGGGGCTGACCTCGTACGCGCCGCCGAACGACGGCTCGAGGGTGCAGGCGCCGCCGAGGCGCTCGCGCCGCTCGAGCACCAGGACGCTCTGGCCCTCGCGCGCCAGGTAGGCGGCCGCCGCGAGCCCGTTGTGCCCGCCGCCGATCACGACCGCGTCCCAGTCGCGAGCGGCGAGGGCGCTCACCGGCTCGGCGAGGCCGACCTCCAGTTGCGCGGCGATCCCGCTCACGCGCCCGCTCCATCGTGGGGCTTCTCGCCGCCGGCGTAGGGGTACCACCACTCCTTTGGCGCGATCTCGGTCTCGACGTGGACGTGCTTGGTCTCCTGGAAGGCCTCCAGCCCCTCCCGTCCCAGCTCGCGACCCATGCCCGACTGCTTGAAGCCGCCGAACGGCCCGGCGTCGTTGTCGGTCAGCGGGTCGTTGAACCACACGGTGCCCGCCTTCAGCTCGCGCATGCAGCGCACCATCGTCTTCAGGTCACCCGTGTAGACGTTGGCGCCGAGGCCGAAGCGGGTTGAGTTGGCGAGCTCGATGGCCTGGTCCAGCGACCGGACCCGCACCAGCGGCGCGACCGGCCCGAAGGTCTCCTCGCGCAGCAGATCGGTGTCGGCCGGCGCGCCGGTCACTACCGCCGGCGAGAAGAAGTGGCCGCGATCGTGCCCTGCCGAGTCCCCGCCCAACACCACCTCCGCCCCCGCGGCCACGGCGGCCTCGACCTGGTCGCGGACCTTCCGGCGCTGGTCGGCGGAGACCATCGGCCCGACGTCCGTGCTGGGATCGAGGGGGTCGCCGATGCGCAGGCTGCCGGTGTAGCCGACGAAGGCGGACAGGTAGTCGTCGTAGACGTCGTCCATCACGTAGAAGCGCTCCGCGGACGTGCACACCTGGCCCGCGTTCAGGAAGGCCGCCCAGGCGCCGCCCTTCGCGGCCACCCCGACCTGCTCGGCAACGTCCGAGCAGACGATGAACGGGTCCTTGCCGCCCATCTCGAGGTTCACGCGAGCGACTCGCTCGGCGCAGGCGGCGGCGATCTTCTTGCCCGTCTCGACCGAGCCCGTGAACGCGACGCAGGTCACCCGCTCGTCGCCGACGATCTCGGCGCCGACGTCAGGGCCGCCGGCGAGGAGGTTGACTACCCCGGCGGGCAGGTGGTCGAAGCATGGGGCGAGCGCGAGCGTCGACAGCGGCGTCAGCTCGGACGGCTTGGACACGGTGGCGTTCCCGGCGGCGAGCGCCGGCGCGAGCTTCCACGACAGCAGCAGCAAAGGGTAGTTCCATGGCACGACGCAGGCGACCACGCCGACAGGGTCCTTGACCACGAGGGAGAGCTGCGTCGCCTCGATCGAGGGGATCACCCGGCCGGCCGAGTCACGACCGATCTCGGCGTAGTAGTCGAAGGCCGCCGCCGTCCAGCCGACCTCGTCGGAGTTCTCGATGCGCGGCTTGCCGCCTTCGAGCGTCATCAGCTCAGCGAGCTTGTCGCTGCGCTCGCGGAGCCGGCGCGCGACCTCGTGCAGCATCTCGCCGCGCTCCACGGCGGGCGTGCGCTCCCAGCCGCGCTGCACCTCCCGCGCGGCCGCCACGGCGGCATCGATCTGCTCCCCCGAGGGCGTCGGGACGCTGGCGACGGTCTCCTCCGTGTAGGGGTTCTCGACCTCCAGCGACGCCCCGTCGCCGGCAACCGCCTCGCCGCCGATCAGCAGACGCGTCTCAGGGCCAGCCATGGGCCGCGATGCTACCGCCGCTCAGTATCGGAGCAGGGCGGCGAGGCCTTCGGTCGACGACAGGCGCTCGGCCGCCTCGCCCTCGACCGGCGTCACCCGGGCGCTCGTCGCGAGAGCCGCGGCCACCAGCCGGTCGGGAACCGGGACGTCCTCGTCATCGCCGTCGAGCGCCACGATCGGCGCGTCGTCGTAGTCGCGCTCGGGATCGAACAGCAGGTGCTCGACCCGTCCCTCCGCCAGGGCCTGCGACGTCTCCTGGGCGCCGAGCGCCCCGCGGGTTCCCCCCTTCGCCTCGTCGAAAACTCTCGAGACGAGCTCGAGCTCGCGCTCTCGGTTCAGGCTCTCGACGGCCGCCGTGGCGTGCGCCTCGATCTCGCCCCGCCCCGCCGCGATCAGGTTCTGCTCGCCGACCGCGCGCACCTTCGCCCTGCTGCCGACTGCGTCGGAGAGCTCGCGGGCGTGCGCCGGGTCGCCGAACACCAGCAGCTCGTCGATCTCGCGCTCGCGCAGCTCGCCGAGGGCGAGCTCGCCGACCTCCCGCAGGAAGCGCTCCCGGTTGGCCTCCAGACGCTGCCCGTATTGGTCACGGCCGGCGGCCTTGGCTCCTTGAACTCGTGCGGGGTCGCCCGGGCGCTGCGCCTTGCGCTCGCGCCAGTCGAGGCTCGTGATCTCGAGCTCGGTGTCCGCGACCTCCTCCAGGTGGCCGAAGGCCCACACGAACAGGCGCACGCGCTCCGAGGATACGACGGCCACGGCTCGCGCGGCACCGTCGTCGATCAAGGTCAGCAGCGGCATCACCACGGGCCGGTTGTTGATGAACACAGCCGGGGCGTCGAGCGGCAGCTGGAGCTCGAACCACTCTTCGCGCCCCGGCTTGCTCGCCACCTCCACGAAGCCGACGTGTGTGCGGCCCTCGCGCCCGGCCGGCTGCGTCGGGAACCTCGCGTGGATTCGCTTCGCGGTTTGCTCGAGTGGGTCCTTGTGCTTGCGGTGCCTGGCGACGCCGTTCTTGACGGCGGCGGCGAGCCCGTGCTCGAGCTCGATCCGCCAGGCCTCGCCCCGATCCTCCGGCTTCAGGTCCAGATAGACCGAGATGACGGCGAGCGGCGGTCGCCACACAAGCAGCTCCTTGACCGCGCTCTCGTCGGGGAAGCGCATCGAGGGACTGACCCTACCCCTCTGGGCAAGCAGGGAAACGATTGGCGATTCCGGAGCTCCGGGAGCGGGTAGGTTGGGAGCCCATGACAGAGGATCGGGCCGGCGAGCGGTCGGCGGGCGGGCAGACAGTCTCCGAAGGCGCTCGCCAGCGGGGTGAGACCGAGGAGGAGCGCCTCGACCGCAACCTCATGGAGCTGCTGCAGGAGCTGCGCGTCGCGCTGCCCGGGATCCAGGTCCTGTTCGCGTTTCTGCTGGTGGTCCCGTTCCAGCAGGGCTGGGCGGCCGTGACCGACTTCGAGCAGACCGTCTACTACGTGACGCTGCTGCTCACTGCCGCCGCGTCGATCTGCCTGATCGCGCCCACGGCGCGGCATCGGATCCGGTTCCGCGAGCTCGACAAGGAGTGGGTGGTCCAGACGGCCAACAGGCTCACGATCGCCGGGCTTGGTCTCCTCGGCCTGGCTATTACCGGGGCGCTGCTGCTGGTCGCGAGCGTCGTCTACGACACCGAAGTGGCGGCGGCGACGACGGCGAGCGTGGTAATTCTGATCACCTGGATCTGGTTCGTCGCGCCGCTGATCCGCGAGCTTCGCGACCGCGACTGACGCTCAGCCGCCCGCTGCGCCGGGCGCGGGCGGTGGTGCGACAGGCGTGCCGATGAACGTTTCGGGCTCCTCTTCCGATCGGACCGCGGCCATGCGCTCGGCGCGACGCTGCTGCCAGATGACCAAGGCGACTGCGACGACGACCAACAAGAACAGCATCGTGGCCAGGACGTTCACCTGCAGCGGGATGCCGCGGAGCGCAACGCCCCAGATATATAGAGGAAAGGTGACGGTCGTCCCGGAGTTGAAGTTGGAGATCACGAAGTCGTCGATCGACAGCGCGAAGGCGAGCAGGCCCGCGGCCAGGACCCCCGGCGCCAACAGGGGAAGCGTCACGAAGCGGAAGGTCTGCAGGGGCGAGGCGCCGAGGTCCGCGGCCGCCTCCTCGATCGCGCGGTCGAAGCCGATCAGTCGCGAGCGCACGACCACAACCACGAAGCTGATCGAGAACATCACGTGTGCGATCAGCAGTGTGGTGAAACCCAATGCGACTCCATAGACCACGAACAGCGACAGCAGCGCAGCGCCGATGACGATCTCCGGGGTGGCCATCGGCAGGATGATCAGCAGGTTGGTCGCCCGGCGGCCGAAGAACTTGTGACGCACCAGCGCAATCGCCATCAAGGTGCCGATCGCGGTGGCGATCAGCGTCGTCAGTGCCGCCAGCTCGAGCGAAACCAGCAACGCGTCGTTGAGCTCGGGATCGCCGAACGCGTTCTTCCAGTACTCGAGCGTGAAGCCCCCGTCGAGCGAGAAGTTGAGCCTGTCCCTGGGCGTCTCGCCGAACGAGAACACGGCAATCACGACGATCGGGACCAGCATGTAGGCGACGGCGAGCCCCGCGTAAATCATCAACGCGTTGCGCTTGAGCCAGGCGAGCACTAGCGGGCCTCCTCCTCTTCGCCGATGAACGCCTCGGTGCCGGCGGCGCGGATATAGATGAGGACCACGATCAGGATCGCCGCCATCATCAGGAAGGAGAGCGCCGCGGCCTCGGGGTAGTTGCGATCACTGAGGTACAGCGACTGGATGCGGTTGCCGATCATGAACTGGTTCGGGCTGCCCAGAAGCCCAGCGTTGACGTAGTCGCCGAACGCCGGGATGAAGGTCAAGAGGACCCCGGCGACGACGCCGGGCGCGGTCAGCGGCAGCGTCACTTTCAGGAAGGCCTGGCGGGCGGAGGCGTACAGGTCCTTGGCCGCCTCGATCAGGCTCAGGTCGATCCGCTCGAGGCTCGCGTAGATCGGCAGGATCATGAAGGGCAGGAAGTTGTAGGTGAGCCCGGCGATCACGGCCCCCGACGTGGCCAGCACGCGTCCGTCGTCGGGGATGATGGCGAGGAACTGGAGCACGTCGACGATCGGGCTCGAATCGGCGAGGATCGTCTTCCAGGCGATGGTCCGGATCAGATAGGTCGTGAAGAACGGGGCGATGACCGCGAACAGGAGCAGCAGCTTCCACCGGGGGCTGGCCTTGACCGCGATCGCGTAGGCGAGCGGGTACGCGATCAGCAGCGCCAGCGCCGTGGCCACGCCCGTATAGACGAAGGTGCGACCGATCTGCTCGCCCCGTCCGTCCAGCGCGTCCGGAAAGTTCGCGAACTCCCAGTTGAACGTGAAGCCCTCGGTGAAGGTGCCGGAGCGCAGCGCCAGCTCGCCCATGAAGTACATGGGCACGACGAAGAACAGCGCGAGCCAGATCGCGCCCGGACCGAGCAGCCCGTAGGGAACCAGGCGCCGGCGGAGGCTCATCGCGGTTCGCTGAGCATCTCGACTGGACCTCCGCCGGCGCCGATCCTTGCGGTCAGCCTCCGATCACGTCGTTCCAGGCCTCCTCGACCTCCTGGACGTCCTCGGCATCTCCCGGCGGCTCCGTGAACGGCACGCAATCGGCGATGTAGTTCTCGTCGGGGAAGATGAGATCGTTCTGCGCGAGCTTCGGATCCTCCTTGGCGAGGATCTCCTTCACCCCGGCAACCGGTGTCACGTAGTTGACGAACGCCGCGATGTCGGCCTGAACCTCTGGCTCGTAGCTGAAGTTCATGAAGTCGAGCGCCGCCGCCGTGTTGGGAGCGCCGGCCGGGATCGCCATCATGTCGAACCAGAGGTTGCAGCCCTCGTCGGGGCGCCGCCACTCGGCGGTGTCGATGCCGATCAGGTAAGCGTCCCCAGACCAGCCGATCGAGGCGACGACGTTACCGCTGGTCAGGTCCTCGGTGTAGTCGTTGCCGGTGACCTTGCGGATCTGGCCGGAGTCGACGGCCTCACCGACCTTGTCGATCGCCGCCATCCAGTCCTCCTTCGTCGCCTCGTCCATGTTGACGCCATCCGCGCGCATTACCAGCGGAATCGTGTCGCGCATCTCGTCCAGGACCGTCACCCGACCCTCGAACTTCGGGTCGAAGAGGTCGGTGATCGAGGTGATCTGGTCGGCATCGGGATCGGCGGTGTTGACCCAGATTCCGGTCATCCCGCCCTGCCATGGGATCGAGAACTTGTGGTCGGGGTCGTAAGAGCCTTCGGATTGGAATTGCGGCGACAGGTTCTCGAGGACGGTGGGGATGTCGTCGGGGTTGATCTCCTGCAGGTAGCCGAGGTCGTACATCCGCCTCGCCATCCAGTCGGTGACGACGATGATGTCGCGTCCGCCCGATTCCCCCTGATCGAGCAGCGGCTGCATCTTGCCGAAGAACTGCAGGTTGCTGTTGATGTCCTCGATCCAATCGACGCTGACGCCCGTCTTCTGCTCGTACTCCTTGACGGTGCCGGGGTTTTTGTCATTGCCCGGGTCAATGTAGCCCGGCCACTGGGACACCGTGAGTTGGCCCTCGACGGGGCCGGACTCGGCGACCTCGATGTCGCCCTCTGCCGCACCGCCGACCGTGTCGTCGTCGCCGCAGGCCGCGACTCCCAGCGCGACCAGCAGCATCACCAGCCCGATCGAAATCCTGCTCCACATCCTCACTCGCCTCCTTGACTCGGCGCTGCCGCCGACTCTCTGACTACGTGTATGTGCTCCGGTGCCCAGCTGAGATGCACGCGTGCCCCGCCCCCGGGGAGCCGGGCCCGCTCAGCCTCTGAGGCGTTGGGGACCAGCACCGTCATCTTCACGTCCTCCGCAAGTGCGACGACGATCTGGGTGGCGGTCCCAAGGAACACCGATGCCTCGACGATGCCCTCGACGCTGGGGCCATCGGTCGGCCCCGAGCCGTTAGCCGTCTGAATCTGAAGCTTCTCGGGCCGCACGACCGCATGGACGCGCTCCCCGGTGGTGACACCGTTGGCGGGCGCGTGCAGCTCGACCCCACTGTCGAGCTTCACCCGCGCCCGGTCGCCGTCCACGCTGGTCGCCGTCCCTGGCATCAGGTTGGAGACACCGATGAACCCGGCGACGAAGGTGGTCTCCGGCCGCTCGTAGACCTCTTCCGGGGCCCCCATCTGCTCGATCCGGCCCGCCTGCATGACCGCGATCTGGTCGGACATCGTCAGCGCCTCCTCCTGATCATGCGTGACGTAGACGAAGGTGATCCCGACGTCGCGCTGGATCTGCTTGAGCTGGATCTGCAGGCCCTTGCGGAGCTTGAGGTCGAGCGCGCCCAACGGTTCGTCGAGCAGCAGGACCTTCGGCAGGTTCACCAGCGCCCGGGCGAGGGCGACGCGCTGCTGCTGGCCGCCGGACAGTTGCGCGGGACGTCGGTTCGACTCCCGGGCTAGGCCGACGCGCTCGAGCTCGGTCGCAACGCGACGATCGATCTCATCCTTCGGAACCTTCTTGCGGCGAAGGCCGAAGGCAACGTTCTCGCCAACGGTGAGGTGGGGGAACAGCGCGTAGCTCTGAAAGACGGTGTTGGTGGGGCGCTTGTGGGCCGGCAGGTTGACCACGTCCTGCCCGTCGATCAGCACCGTGCCCGCGGTCGGCTCCTCGAAGCCCGCGACCATGCGGAGCGTGGTGGTCTTGCCGCATCCGCTGGGGCCGAGCAGGGTGAAGAACTCGCCCTCGGCGACGTCGAGATCGAGATCGTCGACGGCGACGAGATCGCCAAAGGCCTTGGTCACGCCCTGCAGCCGCACGGACGGCTCGTTCAAGTTTGTTCTCTCCTCGTCAGACAACAGCTCCTGCCCTGAGTCGCCATTCAGGCTAAGTCGCCCAGGGAGCACGCGCAAGGTGCGAAAGCCCCAAAACGTCCAAACAAGCTACACCTTTCCGTATAAAAGCATCTGCGGACGTTGAACCGAAATCCGGTTGTGCGTTCAGCTTTGGCCAGCTACGGTTGTACGGAAAGTCGATACCGGGTCGACCGGGAGTCCTAGCGAGGGAAGGAGCGCGAAATGGCGACCACACCGACGGTCACGAAGCCCGAGACGGCGAGCGGCCTGCAGGAGCTCGCCAAGCGCCACCTCTGGATGCACTTCACGCGGATGGGCGCGTACGCCGATCACGACGTGCCGATCATCGCTCGTGGCGAGGGCCCGTACGTCTACGACGAGCACGGCAATCGCTATCTCGACGGGCTCTCGGCCCTCTTCTGCGTCAACGCCGGGCACGGCCGGACGGAGCTGGGCGAGGCCGCCGCGCGTCAGGTCGAGGAGCTCGACTTCTACATCATCTGGAGCTACGCACATCCGCGGGCGATCGAGCTCGCCGAGCGCATCGCCTCGCTGACCCCCGGTGACCTCAACCGGGTCTTCTTCACCTCCGGCGGATCCGAGGCGGTCGAGTCCGCGATCAAGCTCGCGCGCGCGTTCCACCAGCGCACCGGAAACCCGCGCAAGTACAAGTTCCTGACCCGCGAGATCGCCTACCACGGCACGACCCTCGGCGCGCTTCAGGCGACGGGAATTCCGCAGCTCCGGACCGACTTCGAGCCGCTCGTCCCGGGAGGGATGAAGGCGCCGAACACCAACAGCTACCACTGGCCAGAGGATCGCGACCCGCTGTGGGCCGCCGATCAGATCGAGGAGAAGATCCTCTTCGAGGGGCCCGAGACCGTCGCGGCGGTCATCCTCGAGCCACTGCAGAACGCCGGCGGTTGCATTCCCCCGCAGGAGGGCTACTTCCAGCGCGTCCGTGAGATCTGCGATCGCCACGACGTGCTGCTGATCTCCGACGAGGTCATCTGCGCCTGGGGCCGCCTCGGGCACTGGTTCGGCTGCCAGAAGTACGACTTCCAGCCCGACATTGTCACCGTCGCCAAGGCGCTGACGTCGGCCTACGCGCCGATGGGGGCGATGATCGCCTCCGACCGGGTCTACGAACCGTTCGCGAGCGGCAAGGAGTCGTTCACGCACGGGTTCACATTCGGCGGCCATCCTGTGGCCGCCGCGGTCGCGCTCGCGAACCTCGACCTGATGGAGCGCGAGGATCTGAACGGCCACGTCCTCTCGAAGGAGGGCGAGTTTCGCGCGATGCTCGATGGGCTCCGCGACATCCCAATCGTCGGCGATGTGCGCGGCGACGGGTTCTTCCACGCGATCGAGCTGGTCAAGGACCAGGAGACCAAGAAGAGCTTCTCCGACGAGGAGTCGGAGTGGCTGCTTCGCGGCTTCCTGTCCGGCGAGCTCTACCGGCGCGGGCTGATCTGCCGGGCGGACGACCGCGGCGATCCGGTGGTCCAGCTCGCCCCGACGCTCGTCTGCGACACGGAGCAGTTCGAGGAAATCGAGGCGGTGCTCCGACCGGTGCTGACCGAGGCCGCGGAGCGGATCGACCGCTAACGAGGCGTCGGAGGACGAGCGATGCTCACGGTCGGCAGCCTGGTCGCCGAGTGCGGACTCGAGCTGGCCGCCGGCGCGAACGGCGGCGACCGGCAGGTCCGCTGGGTGCACATCTCGGAGCTCGAGGACCCGACACCGTGGCTCTCCGGCGGCGAGCTCCTGCTCACGACAGGGATCACCCTCACGACCCCCGCGCGCCAGCGCCGCTTCGTCTCCCTGCTCGACGATCGGGGCGTCGCGGGGCTCGGCCTGGGTGTGGGCTTCGATCACAAGAAGCTGCCGAAGGGCCTCGTGGAAGCCGCGCGCGAGCACGACCTGCCTTTGTTTGAGGTCCCGTACGAGATGCCGTTCATCGCCATCACCGAGCGGGCGGCGGCGAAGCTGGTCAACGAGCAGTACGACGTGCTGGAGCGCTCGACGCAGGTACACGAACGGCTGGAGCGGCTGGTGATCGAGGGGCACGGCCTCGACGAGATCCTCGCCCCGGTTGCGGCGGCGATTGGCGGCGCCGCGCTGGTGCAGGACGCGAGTGGTCGCGAGCTCGCGCGCCATCCCGACGACGCCGGCCCCGAGGAGGCTGCCACCGCGGCTCTTGGCGAGGAGGTGGCGGCGCGCCGATCCACCGGCGGGCTCGCCGCCTTCGCGCCGTCGACGGACGAACTCCTGGGCAGGGCGCTTTCGGTTCCGGTTCCCGGAGGGCGCGGCGTCCCGCCGGTGGCGTGGCTGACGGTCATCACGGAGCGCCCGCCGCTGACCGACTTCGATCGCCTCTGCGCGCGCCAGGCAGCGATTGTGATCGGCCTGGAGCTGATGCGCGAACGCGTGGTTCGCGAGACGGAGCGACGACTGGCGGGCGATCTGCTCGCCGACGCCCTCGGCGGACGGCTGGAGTCGGAGGAGCTGCGCGGGAGGTTGCGGCCGTTCGGCATCGGGGCGGAAGCGGCGGTGCTCGTATTCGAGCTGGAGGACCCCCCGTCCGCGGAGCCGGCGCTCGAGCAGGCCCTCGCCGAAGCCGGGATCTCGGCGCTCGTGGCGACGAGCGCGGCGGGCGGCTCCCCGCTGCTTTGCGCGGTGGTCGACGCGGCAGGCAACGACCCCGTCACGACCGCGCGCCGGGCCCGCGAGGCACTGGTTGCGGCCCATCCCTCCGCTGGGAGCTCGATTCGCGCGGCGGCCAGCCGTCCGACGCCGGTTGCGTCCCTGCGCCGCGGGTTTCACGAGGCGCGTTGTGCGCTTGAGGCCACGTCGCTGGGCAACGGCGACGCCCCGGACGTCGCCTCGCATCGCGACCTCGGCGCCTTCACTCTCCTGCTGGCGCTTCAAGACGACGATGCGCTCCGGCTCTACAGCGACGGGCTGCTGGAGCCGATCGAGAGCACCGAGGGAGAGTACGGCGGCGAACTGCTGCGCTCGCTCGAGGCCTTCATCGAGAACAACGGCAACTGGGAGCGGGCGGCCCGGCAGCTGTACTGCCACCGGCACACGCTGCGGTACCGGATTCGCAAGATCGAGGAGCTCACCGGTCGCGACCTGTCCCGCGCGACCGATCGGATCGAGCTCTGGCTGGCGCTGCGGGCCAGGGAGCTGGTGAGGTGATCGTGTGCGCGTAGCCGTTCTGGGAGCTGGAGGCACGATCGCGCCGGCGATCGTTCGCGACCTCGCGTCCTCCGAGGAGGTCCAGAGCCTGCTGCTGCTCGACCTCGACCTCGAGCGCGCCGAACGGGTGGCAATCGAGCACGGTGAAGCAAAGGCGGCTGCTGCGCGCGCCGACGCGACCACCCCGGCGGAGGCACAGGACTCCCTCTTCGCCGCGCTGGAAGGGTGCGACGTGCTCGTCAACTCCGCCAGCTACCGCGTCAACCTCGCGGCCATGGACGCCTGTCTCGCCGCCGGCGCCCACTACCTCGACCTCGGCGGCCTGTACTGGATGGCGGGGCGCCAGCTCGAGCGCTCGGCGGAGTTCGAGGCGGCCGGCCTGCTGGCCCTGCTGGGGATCGGATCGGCGCCCGGCAAGACCAACCTGCTGGCGGCCTGGGCGGTGGACGAGCTCGGTGGTCCGGTCGATTCCATCGATGTCTCGGCTGCCGGGCGAGACCTCGATCCGCCCGACGGCTTCAGCGTCCCCTACGCGCTGAGAACGCTCGTCGACGAGTTGACGATGGCGCCGGTCGTGCTCAGGGGCGGCGCACCGGCGGAGATCGAGCCGATGAGCCCGGGAGGCACGGTCGACTTCGGCGAGCCGATCGGGCCTGCGAAGACGATCTACACGTTGCACTCGGAGATGCGCACGTTCGGGGAGAGCTTTGGCTGCCGCGAGGGCAGCTTTCGCCTTTCGCTGCCGCCGGCTGTGCTGGCGCGGCTGAAGTCACTGGCCGATTCCTCGGATGAGGAAATCGAGCAGGCCGCCCGCGAGGCCCTTCCGCCATCGCCGCGGACCGTTTCGGTCCATCTTGTGGAGGCGGCATCCAATGCCCGCCGGGCGAGGGTCCGCGCCGTGACCGAGCCGATGGAGGAGTGGGGGATCGGGGGCGGCGTCGTGTCGACGGCCGCGCCGGCGGCCGCGGCCGTGCGGCTGTTGGCTCGAGGCCGGATCTCGGCCCGTGGCGCCCTGCCGCCGGAGCGCTGCTTGGACCGGCGTGAGATCTTCAGTGAATTGGAGCGGCGCGGATGTAGGTTCGAGATCAACGTCGAGGAGGCGGCGCGAGCATGAAGGTTGGAGTTCCCACCGAGATCAAGCCCGACGAGTACCGAGTCGCAATCACTCCGATCGGCGTGCGGGAGCTCACGGAGCACGGCCACGACGTGCTGATCCAGTCCGCCGCGGGAGAGGGAAGCGCGATCTCAGACTCCGACTTCGAGGCGCAGGGAGCCCGAATCGTGCCCACGGCCGAAGACGTGTGGGGCGAGGCGGAGCTGGTGCTGAAGGTCAAGGAGCCCCAGGCACCGGAGGTGAACCTGCTCCGTCCCGAGCTGACCCTGTTCACGTACCTGCACCTGGCGCCCGCACCGGAGCTCACCAAGGGCCTGTGCGACTCCGGTGCGACCTGCGTCGCTTATGAGACCGTCGAGGACCGTGAGGGCCGCCTGCCGCTGCTCGCCCCAATGAGCGAGATCGCCGGCAAGATCGCCACCCAGGCCGGCGCCTTCATGCTCGAAAAGCCGCTCGGCGGGCGCGGGATCCTGCTCGGCGGCGTGCCCGGCGTGGCGTCGGCCAACGTGATGATCATCGGGGGCGGCGCGGTGGGCATGAACGCCGCCTTCATCGCGATCGGGATGGAGGCGGACGTGTTCGTCTACGACGTCTCGATCGACAAGCTTCGCGAGCTCGACGTCGCCTTCGGCGGGCGCGCGTCGACCGTGTTCAGCTCGACGCTTTCGATCGAGGAGCGGTTGCCCGACATGGACCTGGTGATCGGCGGCGTGCTGGTCCACGGCGCGCGGGCGCCGCGCGTGATCAAGCGCGACCAGTTGGGGCTGATGAAGCGCCACGCGGTGCTGGTCGACGTCGCGATCGACCAGGGCGGGTGCTTCGAGACCTCGAGGCCCACCACCCATGGCGAGCCGACTTTCGAGGTGGACGGGATCATCCACTACTGCGTCACCAACATGCCCGGCGCCGTCCCGATCACGTCCACCTACGCGCTGACCAACGCGACGCTGCCGTACGTCCTCGCTCTCGCAGACCACGGCGTAGCCGAGGCGGCCATGCGCGACCCCGGGCTGAGGCTTGGCATCAACGTCGCGGGGGGCAAGGTGACCCATCCCGCGGTTGCCGAGGGCGTGGGCCTGGAATACGTGCCGCCCGACGAGGTCTTGGGGATCACGTCTGCCGAGAACGGCGCCGCGTCGGACGGGGCGGGAGCCACGGCCAGCAAGGCCGTGCCGGGGGCTCACTGAGAGTAGAAATGACAGACAGAGGTTCGAAAGAGATCGATCAGGAGGAGAGATGGCTACCGCCACGGCAAGCAAGCTGCAGAACTTCATCAACGGAGAGTCGGTCGACCCGGTGGAGGGTCAGACCGAAGAGGTCGTCAACCCGTCAACCGGCGAGGTGATCGCAGAGGCGCCGCTGTCGACCGCCGAGGACATCGACCGCGCGGTCGCGGCCGCGCGCAAGGCCTTCGAATCGTGGTCGGTCATCCCGCCGGGCGAGCGCGCATCGGGGCTGCTCAGGCTCGCCGACGCGATTGAGGAGCACGCGGACGAGCTCGCCGACCTCGAATCGGCCGACGCCGGCAAGCCCCGCAAGGCCTTCATCGAGGACGAGATCCCCGCCTGCGCCGACAACCTGCGGTTCTTCGCCGGCGCCGCGCGCTTGCTCGAGGGGAAGTCCGCTGGCGAGTATGTCGAGAACCGCACATCGTTCGTTCGCCGCGAGGCGACCGGGGTCGTGGGCCAGATCACGCCGTGGAACTACCCGCTGATGATGGCGATCTGGAAGATCGGCCCGGCGTTGGCGGCTGGATGCACGAGCGTGCTGAAGCCCGCCGAGAACACGCCGATCTCCGCCTTCAAGCTCGCCGAGCTCGCGGCCGACATCCTGCCGCCCGGCGTCCTCAACGTCGTCGGCGGGCACGGCGACCCCGCGGGGGCCGCGCTCGTCACGCATCCCGACGTGGACATGGTGTCGCTGACGGGTTCGCCCGAGACCGGCAAGTGGATCGCCAAGGCGGCGTCGGACACGCTGAAGAGGGTCCACCTCGAGCTGGGCGGCAAGGCGCCGGTGATCGTCTTCGACGACGCCCCGGACATGAGCGGAACGCTGGAGACGATCGCGGCGACGGCGCTTTACAACGCCGGCCAGGACTGCACTGCCGCGACGCGAATCCTGGCGGCGGGCGACGTTTACGACGACGTTGTCAATGGCCTGGCCGACGAGGCGAAGGGCTACAAGATGGGCGATCTGCGCGACGAGGACACCACCCTCGGCCCGGTGATCTCCTCACGCCAGCGCGAGCGCGTCGAGGGGTTCATCGAGCGCAAGCCCGGCCACGCGGAGGTCGTCACGGGCGGCAAGGAGCCCGACCTGCCCGGGTTCTTCTACGAGCCGACCGTGGTCGCGAACCTCGAGCAGCACGACGAGATGATCCAGAACGAGATCTTCGGGCCGGTGATGACCGTGCAGCGGTTCGACGACGAGGCCAAGGCGATCGAGTGGGCGAACGGGACTCGCTACGGCCTCGCCTCCTCGGTCTGGACGCGTGACGTCGGCCGCGCGATGCGCGTCGCGCGGGCGCTGCGCTTCGGGGCGGTGTGGATCAACGACCACATCACGATCACCTCGGAGATGCCGCACGGCGGCTACAAGCAGTCCGGCTACGGCAAGGACCTCTCGATGTACTCGGTCGAGGACTACACCGAGGTCAAGCACGTGATGGTCAACATCGAGCCGTAGGGCGTCGGGAGCCAGCTGGAGCGCCAGATCGAGATCGAGCGCGGGGGCGTCGAGGACGTCCCCGCGCTGCGCGAGCTGTGGCTGGCGCTGCATCACCACCATCAGGTGGTGGCGCCCGAGACGGGGGCGTTCACCGACGACGACAGCTCGTGGGAGGTGAGGTCGGCCTCGTATAGAGAATGGCTCGCCGACCCGCGGTCGTTCGTGCTGATCGCGCGCGAGGCGGAACGCCCGGTCGGCTACGCGGTGGCGCGAGTGATGGAGACCGGGCCGGAGTGGAGGGACTCGTGGCAGATGCCGCCGACGATGGCCGAGGTGGAGACCCTGGTGGTGCTCCCGGCGCTGCGGAACTCAGGCCTGGGTACGCGGCTGCTCGACGCGGTGGAGGATGAACTGGAGCGGCAGGGGATCGCCGAGGTGATCGTTGGCATCATCCCTGGCAACGACGGCGCCCAGCGCCTGTACGAGCGTCGCGGCTTCCGCCCGCGCTGGCTGGTTTTGTCGCGCAGCGGGGCCTGAGCCCGACCCGCCCAGTTCACCCAATGTCGGATTTCGCCAAACAGCTCGTCGAAATCCGACTCCCGGCGGCCGGTCCCGGGCGCCGAACGTCCGGTTTCGTCCCATTGTGTCCCGTTATCCGACTCTCGGTGGGCGCGGTTGACGCGGGAGCGCGCCCTACGGCTTCAGGCGATGGCCGGTCGCGAACAGGTACTGTGACCAGGCGATCAGAGCCGCCGCGATCGCCGCGATCACGCCGAAGGCGATCCATGGGCTGACGTCGGAGCTGCCGAGAAAGCCGTAGCGGATCGCCTCGACCACGTAGAACAGCGGGTTCGCGTGGGAGATCTGCTCCCAGGGGCTGCCGAGGCGATCGACCGAGTAGAAGACGCCACCGAGGAACGTCAGCGGCAGGATCACGATGTTGTTGACGAAGGAGATGTGGTCGAAGGTCTGCGCGTAAACGCCGACCACGATGCCGAGGGCGCCGAAGCCCGCCATCAGCAGGGCGACCGCGGCGAGCAGGACCAACGGGTGCTCGACCGGCGCTCCGGTCAGCGGCACGGCCAGGGCGGTCAGCGCCACTCCGATCACGACCGACCGGAAGACGCCGCCCACGCCGAAGCCGAGGTTCATCTGCCAGCTGTGCATCGGCGCCGCGAGCACGTCGTCGATGTAGCGGTCGTTGCGCGCCTGGAAGATGGTGCTCGAGTTGTTCGAGTAGATGGCCTGCGCCATCGCCATCGCGATCAGGCCCGGGACGATGAAGATCTCGTAGTCGAACCCGTCGATGGTCGAGATCCGGCCGCCCAGGGAGAGGCCGAAGACGACGATGAACAGCAGCGAGGAGATCACCGGCGCGAGCGTCGTCTGGGTCCACAGCCGGAGGACGCGATGACACTCACGCAGCGCAAGCCAGGCGAACCCGCGCCACGGCTGCGGCCGATCGACGCCGATCGCGATCAGGTCACCGTCGGTCACAGCGCCGCCTCGGCCTCAGCCTCGGCCTCGACCCGCTCGTGCGCAAGCCTCCCGGTGGCCACCGACTTCAGGTAGACCTGCTCGAGGGTCTGAACGCCGTACTGGCGCTTGAGCCCTTCCGCCGTGTCGCGAGCGACGATGCGGCCGCCGCTGATCAGCGCGATCTCCTCGCACAGCGCCTCGGCCTCCTCGAGGTAATGCGTCGTCAGCAGGATCGTGGTGCCGCGCTCGTGCAGCCGGCGGATGTAGCGCCAGAGCTCGCGGCGCAGCTCGATGTCCACGCCGGCGGTCGGCTCGTCGAGGATCACCAGCCGCGGCTCGTGCAGCAGCGCCCGAGCCAGCAGCAGGCGGCGGCGCTGGCCGCCCGACAGCTTCGGGGCGCGAACGTCGCGTTTGGCGCGCAGGTCGAAGACGTCGATCATCTGCTCGGCCCGCTCGGTCGCTGCCTCGCGCGCCATCCCGTAGTAGCCGCCGTGGTAGATCAGGGTCTCGCGCACGGTCAGGAAGCGATCGAGGTTGGGCTCCTGCTCGGCGATCCCGATCAGCCGGCGCGCCTCGAGGCTCGCGCCGGGCAGGCCGAAGACCGCGATCTCGCCGCCGGTGGGCCGGATCAGGTTGCAGACGGCGCTGATCAGCGTGGTCTTGCCGGCGCCGTTGGGCCCCAGGAGTCCGAAGAAGCTCCCCGCCGGCACCTCGAGATCGAGCGTGTCCAGCGCCAGCGTGCCGTCGTCGTAGCGCTTGGTCAGCCCGCTCAGTCTGAGCGCGAGGTCCATCCATCCATGATGGCGATCGGCAACCGCGCGCCGCTAACCGATGGTCCAGGCGTCGATCTCGTCGCGGCGGAAGCGGTAGTCGGCGGGGCGGGTGTGGCTCCCGCCCGCAACCACGTAGAACGGGATCGCGTCGCGCTCGACGAGCCCGGCCACGTCGTCTTCGGGTACGTCCAGGAGCGTCGCGACCTGCCCGATCGTCAGCCACTCGTCGCCGGAGGGCTCCATCACGGTGCGCGCGGGGCTGCGCTGGAGTCGTCGGCCGGCGCCGGCGAGCACGACGACGGTCGCAGCGAAGGCAAGCACGGCGACTCCGGCAACCACGACGTCCATAAGTTCAGGGGAGCGGCTTTAGCCGTGAAAGAGGCATGTGTCGTTGGCGATTCTGAGGTGAGCGCCCTTAGGCGCGCGAAAGAAGCAGGTGCATTTGGCTATTCAGGCTAGCGGTGGGCGGGCGCCGGCTAGACCCGAGCACCGAGGAGCAACGCCAGCTGCCGCGATTGCGCCACCTGATCGCGCACCCGGCCGCCCGCGGCACGCTCCCAGAGCCCGTGCACGGCGATCACCGATCCGACCGTGATCGCGATCGCAACCACTGAACTTCCGAGACCTTCGAGGCCGCCGTCGGCTCCAGCGTGGGTCTGGCCGACTACCTCCGCCTGGTCTGGCTCGCCAGCTCACTGGCCACCGTCGGCGGTGCCCTCGGCGCCGGGCTCGAGAGCGACGTCGCGATTCGCGAAGCGGCTGACGCGTACCGGTCTCCGCGAGGGACTGAGGCCACAAGGGTCCCGGGGAGCTAGGCCGTGGCGCGCCGTCGCCGGAGCCGGCCGAAGCGCCGATCGCGGAGGATGCGCCGCGCGGCGTTGTGGCCCGATGCGGCCATCACGCCTCCGCCGGGATGGGTGCCGGCGCCGCACAGGTACAGCCCGTGCACGGGCGTCGAGTAATTCGCCAGCAGGGGTGAGGGGCGCATGAAAGCCATCTGCGCCAGATCCTGCTCGCCCTGGAAGATCGAGCCGTCGACGAGGCCGAAGATGCGCTCGATGTCGGGCGGGGCCAGCACCTCGCGCTCGACGATCGCGTCCGGCACGTTGGGCGCATACCGGGCGAGATGCTCGACGCACGCGTCCGCATAGCGCTCGCGAGCGTCGCCCTCCCAGGCTCCGTCGCCCGGGGGCCCGTACTGGGTGAACATGGTCATCACCCACCGATCGTCGTCGGTGAGGCTCGGGTCGATCGACGACGGCAGCTCGCACTCCACGTACGGGTTCGCCGCCGGCTTGCCGAGCGTCGCGTCCTGCCAGGCGCGCTCCAAATAGTCGATCGAGGGACAGAGGTTGACCCCAGTGGTCAGGAGCATCTTCGCCTGATCCTCGGAGACGCCCTCGTAGCGCGGCGGCTCCGACAGAATCATGTTGATCTTCACCGAGCCCCCGCGAGTGCGGTAGCGGCGCATGTCGGCGACGACCTCCTCCGGGAACTGATCTGCTCCGGCGAGATCGAGGACGGTGGTCTTCGGGTGCGCCCCCGAGGCGACGATCGGCGCCTCGAGCTGCTCGCCGTTGGCGAGCGTGACGCCGGTCGCGCGGCCGTTGGTCACGTCGATGGAGACCACTTCGGCGTCGGTGCGGATCACGGCGCCGGCCGTTTCGGCGGAGCGCGCGATGGCCTGGCTGATCGCTCCCATCCCTCCCATCACGTGTCCCCAGGCGCCTGGCACTCCGTCGAGCTCCCCGAGGGCGTGGTGCAGCAGGTTGTAAGCCGTGCCCGGGCTTCGCGGGCCGGCCCAGACGCCGACCACCCCGGTCGAGGCGATCGACCCCTTGAGCCCATCCAGCTCGAAGTAGTCGTCCAGCAGGTCTCCAACCGACAGCGTGAACACGCGAACCAGCTCGTGGACCTCGCGACGGCTGAGCCCGGCGATGCGTCCGGCCTCGCGCAGCAGGGAGGCGAGGTCGGCCGGCGCCTTGGACCCCAGGGCGGGGGGCTCACGCAGCATCATCGGGCGCACGAAGTCGGCCGCCCTGAAGAGCAGCTCCTCAAAGGACTCGTACCCCGCCGCGTCGTGCGCCGACTGGGTCGCGATCGACTCTGCCGTGCGCTTGGCGTCGTCGAAGAAGAAGATCGGGCCGTCGGGGGTCAACGCCGCGTACGCCGGGTCGAGCGGGACTGCCTTGAAGCCGTAGTCGCGCAGGCGCAGGTCCTCGATCACCTTCGGCTGGAGCATCGAGACGACGTAGGAGGCACGCGAGACGCGGGCGCCCGGCCAGACCTCCTCGGTGACGCAGGCCCCGCCGAGGATCGGCCGCCGCTCCAGCACGCAGACCTCGAGCCCCGCCCGCGCGAGGTAGGCCGCGGTGGTGAGCCCGTTGTGCCCGCCGCCGACGACGATCGCGTCGAACGAGCGCTTGAACTGCGCGGGGGCGGAGGGGATCGGGGGCGGTGGCTTGGTGGTCGTCGTTGCCTCGATGCGGGGCACTCTAGCACAGTCATGTACAATTGACTACAAGGTCAACGATGGGCACGGATCACGCACGAGAGAGCACGGATCGACTCCAGGATCTGGCCCGCCGGCATCTCCTCCTGCACTTCTCGGACATGGCCGCGTACGCCGAGCGGCCGATCCCGATCATCGCCCGCGGGGAGGGCTGCCACGTCTACGACGACGCCGGTCAGCGCTACATCGACGGACTCTCCGGCCTCTACTGCGCGAACCTCGGGCACTCGCACGGCGAGGAGATCGGCGCCGCGGCCGCCGAGCAGATGCGCACCCTGCCGTACACGAGCAACTGGACAGTCGCGCACCCGCCGTCGGTCGAGCTCGCGACGCGGATCGCCGAATTGGCGCCGCCGGGTCTTGAGCGCGTGTTCTTCTGCTCGGGCGGCTCTGAGGCCGTGGAGTCGGCGTGGAAGCTCGCGGTCCAGTGGCATGCCGCGAACGGCGAGCCGCAACGCCGCAAGGCGATCGCCCGCCGCGACGCGTATCACGGCGTCACGTTGGGCGCGCTCTCCTTCACCGGCATCCCGGTCTGCCGCACCGCGTTCGAGCCGCTGGCGATCCCAACTCGCCACGTCTCGAACACCAACGCCTACCGTCACCCCGACGGCGCCGACGAGGGCGCGTTCTGCGCCGCCCTCCTCGCTGAAATCGAGGAGACCGTCGTCTTCGAGGGGCCGGAGACGATCGCGATGCTGATCGCCGAGCCGGTGCAGAACGCCGGCGGCTGCCTCGTCCCGCCACGCGGTTACTGGCAGGGCCTGCGGGAGATCTGCGACCGCCACGGCATCCTGCTGTGTTCCGACGAGGTGATCTGCGCCTTTGGCCGCCTCGGCGCCTGGTTCGGTGCCCAGCGGTTTGACTACCTGCCGGACCTGCTCACCTTCGCAAAGGGCCTCACCGGTGCACACTTCGCGCTTGGCGGGCTGCTGATCTCCGACCGCGCTGCCGCTCCCTTCCTCGATGGCCGCGCGAGCTACCTGAACGGGTTCACGTTCGGCGGCCACCCGGTGGGGGCCGCGATCGGGCTCGCCGCGCTCGAGGTGCTCGAGCGCGAGGACGTGCTCGCAAACGTTCGCCGCAACGAGCCGATCGCCCGCACGCTGCTCGACTCGCTGCGCGACATCCCGATCGTGGGCGACGTGCGCGGGCTCGGTCACTTCTGGGCGATCGAGCTGGTGCGCGATCAGCAGACCAAGCGGACCTTCGAGGGCCCTGCCGCCGAGTGGCTGCTCAAGGACGTACTCTCGGCCGAGCTCTGGGATCGCGGCCTGATCTGCCGCCTCGACGACCGCGCCGACCCGATCGTCCAGATCGCGCCCCCGCTGGTCGCCGAACCGGAGCTGTTCGAGGAGATCGCCGAGATCCTGCGCGCCGGCCTGGAAGTGGCAGCCGCCCGAGTGGACGAGCGCCCGCCGGTGGCGACCGCCAGCGCCTGACAGCGGACGGCGCTGGGCCCGACGCGAAAGTCACGCTATGCGTGACGAAGGCGTCAGTCGGCGTCGAGCAGCTCCTCGGCCTCGCTCCAGCGGCCGGGCGGCACGCGGAGCGCGATCTCCCCGCGCCCGAACTCGTCGAGCGGCCAGTCGGCGGTCAGCACTGCCTCCACCCCTCGGTCTGCGAGGGACTGGCGGAACGCCCGGGCGGTCTCGAGCTCCGAGAAGTCCTGCACCACCTCCCAGTCGTCGAAGCGCGGGTCGCCGACCGCCAGCTCGTCGAGACCGTCGGGGTGGCGCTCGCCGCCGACCCCGCCCCACAGGCGCTTGAACCGGTCGGCCAGGCTCACGCGCTCGCCTTGTCGAGGACCTGGAGCAGCTCGTGCGCTGCGAGCTCGATCTCCTTGTGGCGCCACTCGGCCGCTCGGTAGTGGCAGGCGATGATCCCGCTGCGGTGCAGGCGGCGAAAGTCGCCGTAGGAGAACGCGTACCTCGCCTTCGTCTCCTCGGCCGCCCTCTCGGTGAGCCCGAGGTGCCACTTCGCGTACTCCCCCCAGCCGTGCGACTCGAGGAACGCGTTCTCCTCGGCGGCCCTGGGCTGAACCTCTCCCCAGTCGCTGTCGAGCACGTACTGGCGCGTCTCGATCAGCTTCCGGGCGTGCGCGACGCCCGCCTCGTTGACCGTGTACTTGGCCACCCCGCCATTCTGGCCCGGCCGCGCCGCGAACGGTTACACGCCCTCGGGCTGGGTGCGCCCCTCGCCGTAGTCGGGGATCTGCTGGACGGCCCACCCGTTGCCGTCCGGATCGCTGAAGAAGACGAATCGACCCCAGGGAAAGTCCTGGATGTCGGAGACCTGGAGCCCGCGCCCGTCAAGCTCGCCCCGCGCGGCCTCGATGTCATCGACCACGACCTGGAGACCCTGGAGCGAGCCAGGCTCCATCTCGGTGATGCCCTCGCCGATGGAGATCGAGCAGCCGGAGCCCGGCGGCGTCAGCTGAATGAATCGCAGGCCTTCCTCCACGGTCACGTCGTTGTCGACGGCGAAGCCGGCCTTCTCGGCGTAGAACGCCTTTGCCCGGTCGACGTCCGAGACCGGGACCGGGATCAACTCGAGCTTGAAGTCCACGGGCGCGGAGTCTATCCGCGGTCCCTCCGGGCGGGAGCGGATAGGTTGGGCTGTGACCGCGGATGCGCCAAATGAGGGAGGCCTTCAGATGGGCGAGATTGAGGAGTTCCTGGAGACGTTCGTTCCCCGCCAGGAGGCAGCGGACGAAGCGCTGCACAACGGCGATCCCGAGCCGCGGACGCAGCTTTGGTCGCACGAGGACCCCGTCACCGTACTGGGGGCATTCGGTATGGCCGCGAGCGGCTGGGCAGAGGCCCGGGAGACGTTCCGCTGGGTCGCGTCCCAGTTCTCCGAGTGCGAGGGGTTCCGGCTAGAGCTGATTGCGGCCGGGGTCAGCGGCGACCTCGCTTACACCGTGGGGTTCGAGCATTCGGTGGTCTCGCGCGATGGAGGCCCTATGCGGCCCCACCGCCTCCGCGTGACGCACGTCTACCGCCGCGAAGACGGCGAGTGGAAGATCGTGCACCGCCACGGCGACGAGCTGGAGGCAGACAAGGCGCCTTCGACGGGCCGGGAGTCCTAGTACCGGTCAGTCGTACTCGTAGAACCCGCGGCCGCTCTTGCGGCCGAGGTGCCCCGAGACGACCATCCGCTTGAGCAGCGGCGGCGGCGCGTACTCGGAGCGCTTGAACTCCTCGTACAGGGAGTCGCAGACCGCGTAGAGGACGTCGAGGCCGATGAAGTCGGCGAGCTCCAGCGGCCCCATGGGGTGGCCGCAGCCGAGCCGCATGCCCTCGTCGATCGCCTCCCGGGTAGCGAAGCCCTCCTCGTACATCCGCACGCCCGCCATCAGGTAGGGCACGAGCAGCATGTTCACGATGAAGCCCGACCGGTCCTTGGTCCGGATCGGGGTCTTCCCGATCTCATCGCAGAAGGCCTCGGCGCGCTCCACCGATTCCTTGGACGTGTCGATCCCGACGACGACCTCGACCAAGCGCATCACCTGAGCCGGACTGAAGAAGTGCAGTCCGAGCACGCGCTCGCGGCCCGGCGTCACGGCGGCGAGCTGGGCGATCGGGATCGAGGACGTGTTCGACGCGATCAGCGCCTCTGAATCGAGCAGCTCGCCAAGACGCCAGAAGACGGTCGTCTTCACCTCCGGGTCCTCGGTCACGGCCTCGACGACGAGTTGACATCCGGCAAGATCCTCGATCTGCGTCGTCCAGCTGATCCGACCCTTCAGCGCCTCCGCCTCATCACCGGTCAGCTTCTCCCCCTCGACCGCGCGCGCGACCGAGACACCGACTCGCTCGCGCGAGCCCGCCAGGGGCTCCTCCGTCGGCTCGTGCAGCCGGACTTCCAGGCCCGCCCGAGCCACCGCCTCTGCGATCCCGGAGCCCATGAACCCGGCGCCGACGATCCCGACGGTGTCGATCTCGGAACTCATCCGCGGCGACCGAGGGCGTCGAGCGCCACGCATCCGTTCGCGTGGACAACCACGGGGTTGAGCTCGAGCAGCGCGAGCCGGTGATCGAGCAGCAGTTCGCCGACCCGGGCCGCGGTGGTGGCGAGGGCGCCGACGTCGAGAGGCGGGCGACCGCGGCCGCCGGTCAGCAGCGTCGCGCCGCGCAGCGAGCGGATCGCCTGCTCCACGCGGCTGGCATCGGCGGGCAGAGGCACGATCGCGACGTCGTCCAGAACCTCCGTCCAGATTCCTCCCAGCCCCACCACCAGCGCCGGCACCACGGCGTCCGCCCGGGCTGCGACCAGCACCTCGACACCCGGCTCCACCATCCGCTCCACCAGGACGCGCGCGTCCTTCGCCGCCGCGGCGTCGAGCAACCTGGCGTGAGCCTCTCTGACCTCCGACTCGGAGCGCAGCCCGAGCGCCAGCCCGCCTGAGTCGCTCTTGTGCTGAATCGCCGGGCTCGAGAGCTTCAGCGCCACCGGGCCGCCCAGAGCGCGAGCCACGCGGACGCATTCGTCCGCGCCGTCGGCGACCGCCCCGCGAGGCACCGCCACACCGCCTTCAGCCAGCACCCGCTTGGCATCGATCTCGTCGAGCCAGCCGTCCGCAGCCGGCGTGCCGGGGTCCGGCCGCACCGACGCCGCGCACGCGGCAATCGCCCGAAGGCGATCCGGCTCTCCGGCCGGCCTACGCAGCGCCTGCGCGCACGCGAGCGCGGTTCGCAGACCCGCGATCGCGGGCACGCCGCGCGCCGTCAGCTCCCTGCTGGCCTCCTCGTCGATCAGGTCGGGGAGGGTCGACGCCACGAGCGAGGCGGCTTCCGTCTCCGACGCGCCGGCGATCAGTCCAGCGCGCACGGCCGCCCAGCTCCCCGCCGAGCCGGCGGCGAGGCCGTGCGGATGGTCGTAGAGCATCAGCAGCTGGTCGACGGCCGGGTCGTCGCCGACGGTGGCCACGATCTCGCGCAGCAGTTCGGTCTGGCCCCAAATCAGCGCCGTGTAGTCGAGCGGGTTGCCGATCGTCGCCGCCTCGGGAAGCAACTTCGCCAGCCGGTCCCGGGTTCGCGGAGCGAGCTCCGGGAGGGTGGCGCCCACCCGCTGCGCTTCGTCGGCGGCCACGCCGGAGTCGCCGCCGGAGCAGGTGAGGATCGCGAGACCGCCGTTGCCGCGCGGCCGCGCGCGCGGCTCGGCCAGCGTACGGGCGAACTCCAGCATCTCGTGGGGATCGGAGGCCCAGGCCCCTCCCGCCTCGGCGACGAGGGCGCGGAACACCCGCTGGTCTCCGGCCACCGCGCCGGTGTGCGCGGACGCCGCCTTGGCGCCGGCGGCGGACTGGCCGACCTTCAACACAGCCACGCCGACCCCAAGCTCGGCGCAGCGCGCAAGCGCCTCGGACAGACGCGCGCCGTCGCCGTCGGCCTCCAGGAACAACGCTACCGACCGCACCCCGTCGAGTGCGGCGACGGCCTCGAGCCAATCGGCCGCGTCGAGCACCGCCTGGTTGCCCGTCGAAACGATCGTGTGGTAGCCGATCCCGCGCCGCGATCCAAGCGCGTTCACGGCGACGTTGCCGCTCTGGGAGACCATCGCGACGCCCGCGGGCTCCATCGGGGCAACCGAGTCGCCCCACATCGCCGCCCGCGCGGCAACCGCGACGATCCCATTGCCGTTCGGCCCGCACAGCGGGAGCTGGTGCTCCGCGGCTGCGGCGTGGAGCTCGCGCTCGAGCTCGCGCCCCGACTCGATCTCGCCGAACCCTGCCGAGAGCACGACCGCGCCGCCGCAGCCACTCGCGCCGGCCTCGGAGACCACGGCGGGAACCACTGCCGCGGGGATCGCGACGACGACGGCGTCGACGGGCTCGGGCAGATCGGAGAGGCTCGGCACGCACGGGCGGCCGAGCACCTCCTCGCGCTTCGGGTTGACGCCCCAGACGGGACCCTCGAAGCCCCAGCGCTCGAGGTTCCGCAGCACGTTGCCCGCGTAGGAGTCCAGGCGGTCGCTGGCCCCGACGACCGCGATCGAACCTGGCTCGAGCAGCGGGGTGAGGTTCACCCTGTCACCGAGGGTAGAGGCTTCAGTGCAGGATCCGGTCGACGCCGCGGCGCTCCAGCCCCCGAGCGACGATCAGCCGCTGGATCTCGCTCGTTCCCTCCCAGATCCGGTCGACGCGGATCTCGCGCAGCAGCCGCTCGGCGACGTTCTCGCGCATGTAGCCGCGGCCGCCGAAGGCCTGAACGCAGCGGTCGGCGCAGCGCCACGCGGCCTCGCTCACGAACAGCTTCGCCATCGACGCCTTGTGGTGGACGAGCTTGCGGTCGGCGCCCGCGTCGACCATCGCCGCGACACTGAGCGCCAGCAGCCGACCGGCGGCCGCGTCGGCGGCCGAGTCGGCGAGCGGAAACGAGACGCCCTGGTAGTCATAGATGCGCGAGCCGCCCTGCTCGCGTCCGGTCGCCCAAGCGACCGTCTCGTCGAGCAGCCGCCACATCGCGCCGACGCCGCGGGCCGCGATCGCGATCCGCTCCTCCGTGAACCAGGCGCGTTGCATCTCGTCTCCGCCGCCGACGTCCCCGACCACTGCGTCCTCGGGCACCTCCACGTCGGTGAAGCGGATCGTCGGGTGTCCCTCCGGATAGCTATGGGTGAACTGCGGATCGGCGACCACCTCGATCCCGTCCAGGTCGTTGTCGACGAGGAACAGCGTTGGCAGGCGATCCGAGCCGTCCATCACGTTCGCCATCACGATGTGCACGGAGGCGACGTCGCCCGAGGTCACGAACCACTTCTCGCCGCTGATCCGGTAGCCGCCGTCCGTTCGCTCGGCCGTCGTCGCGATCCGAGAGGGATCCGACCCCGCGTCGCGCTCGGTGACCGCGTAGGAGTCCTTGAGCTCGCCGCGCAACGCCGGGCGCAGGTAGCGCTCGCACTGCTCGGGGGAAGCGTGATCCCAGACGTTGTAGGCGTTGGGGATGTGCCAGTAGATCCCGTTGGTCGAGCGGCCGAACTGCTCCTCCACCAGCGCCCACTCCAGGCGGGTCCATCCCTGGCCGCCGTATTCGGGTGAGTGCAGGCCGCCGTTGAGCCTGGCGGCGACGCCCTCGCGCTTGACGGTCTCGATGTCCTCCGCCGGCAACCTGCCTCCGTGCTGCTCGGCCTTCTGCTCCAGCGGGATCACGACTTCGTCGATGAACCTCCGCGCGCGGTCGCGTAGCTCGGCCTGCTGGGGCTCGAGCTCGAGCGGGAGTGCCAGCCGCCCAGCGGCAGCGGGCTCAGTTGCGATCGTCATCTCGTTCCCCTTCCTCGGCCCATTCCGCGGCCACGCCGAGCGAGACCGAGGCAGAGGGCATCGTGGTTTTCGACTACGTCCAAGGCGACCTGTGCCTCATGGGGCTGGCGTCCGGCTCCGCGCTCCGCGAGCTCACGGGTTTCGCTGATCCAGCGGCGCCAGGCGCGACGCCGACCGCGGAGGATCAGCCGTTCGACCCTGTGGCGCTCCGTTGCGACGGCCTCGGGGGACGGGGCTGCGCCCGCGCGCAGTGCCGCGATCGCAAGGGGCAGCTGGTCCTCGGGCTCCGGGGTGAGCGAAAGCCAGGTGCTGTCGGTGAGCCGCTCTAACGGCGAAAGAAGCAGGTGCCGGTCAGTTGGGTTCCTCACGCGCCGGTACGATACCATCCGCTGATGCATTTGACTACAAAGTCAGTCTCGACGCCGGACAGCGGGCAAAACGGGGCAGAGGCGGCGAGCGCGCCGGGCACTTCACGCGCGCTCAGCCCTCGCTATTACCTAGCCCGGGACGTCCTCGACCGCGAGCTGGAGACAATCTTCTCGCGCAGCTGGCAGTACGCCGGGCACGTGCGCGACCTGCCGGAGCCGGGCAACTACCTCACGGCGACGGCGGGCGATCAGCCCGTGCTGGTCCTGCGGGGAGACGACGGCGAGATTCGCGCCTTTCGGAACGTCTGCCGCCATCGCGGCTCGCAGCTGCTGACCGGAAGCGGGCGTTGCAGGAAGGCGATCCGCTGTCGCTACCACGGCTGGACCTACGACGCGACCGAGGGGCGCCTGCTCGGCGTCCCCGAGCATCGCGGCTACGCCGAGCTCGACAAGTCACGACTCGGCCTGATGCGGGCGCGCGTGGAGACGCTCGCCGGACTGCTGTTCGTCAATCTCGATCCGGACGCGCCGGCGCTCGCCTCCCAAACGGGCGAGCTCGGCGAGCGCCTGGCGCGGTACCGCTTGGCCGAGCTCAAGCGCTTCTCCGATTTCGGCGAGACCAGCCAGCCCGCGAACTGGAAGCTGGTCGCCGAGAATTATCTCGAGGGCTACCACGTGCCGATCGCTCACCCCGGACTGATGCGGCTCTACGACTACAGGCGCTACCGCTTCGAGCTTCACGACGCCTGGGCGTGGTTCGAGGCGCCACTGCGCGACACGCCCTCAGGCAACCGCCTCGAGCGCCTCTACCAGCGAGTCGTGCGCCCGATGCCGGGCCTCGAGCCGGAGGATCGGAACGTGTGGCGCTACGCCTTCATCTATCCGAACACGACCATCGACCTGCATCCCGATCAGGTAACGGTCTGGCAGCTGGTCCCTGCGGGGCTCGACCGGACCAAGGACGTGTGGGGCTGCTTCGGACCCGAGCGCCGCGGGCCGCTCACCCGGCTCGCGCAGCGCCTCAACACCCACGTCAACAGCGGGGTCCTCGATGAGGACATCGACCTCGTCGCCGCGGTGCAGCGCGGGATTCGGACCCATGGGTATGAGCCCGGACCGCTGGCGGCAAAGGAGGGCGCCGTTGGCTGGTTCGCGGACCGGATCCGCGCCGACCTCGGAGGAGTTGCCGCGTGAGCGTCCAGCTGCGACTCAAGCCCGGCGAGATCGAGGCGACGCTCCAGCCGCTCGAGCGGGCGACGATGCTTCCTCCCAAGGCGTTCACCGATCGCACTGTCCTCGACTGGGAGCTCGAGCAGCTCTTCGGCCGGGGTTGGATCTGCGCCGGTCACGTGTCGAGGGTCGCCGAGCCCGGCGCGTACGTGATGCGTGAAGTAGGCGATCAGAGCTTCCTCGTCGTCGGTGGCGAAGACGGGCGCCCACGGGCGTTCCACAACGTTTGCCGGCACCGGGGATCGCGGCTCGCCGAGGATGCCGAAGGCCGTATCCGGCGGTTGATCCGCTGCCCGTATCACGCCTGGGCGTACGGGTTCGACGGCGCGCTGCGCGCGGCGCCGAAGACCGACGGAATCGAGGATTTCGACCGAGCTTGCTACGGGCTGGCGCCGCTTCGAACCGAGGTGATCGGGGGCCTCGTCCTCGTCGATCTCGGCGGCAATGCCCCCGGCATCGACGAGCACGTCGGCGACCTCATCGAGCGGCTGCAGCTCTACCGGGTCGGCGATCTGGTCCGCGGCGAGAGTCGCATCTACGAGGTCGAAGCGAACTGGAAGGCGATCGCCGAGAACTACAACGAGTGCCTTCACTGCCCTGGGGTCCACCCGGAGCTGAACGCCCTCTCCGACTACGGGAGCGGCGAGACCTTTGCGGGCGCAGGCGCCTGGTGCGGGGGATCGATGACCCTGAACGAGGGGGCAGAGACCATGGCGCGCAACGGCGGCAGGGCCGTGAGGCCACCGATCACCGGGGTACCCGCTTCCGAGCTGACCTCGGTCTACTACTTCGTCCTGTTCCCGAACGCACTCGTCTCCCTTCACCCCGACTACGTGATGCTGCACACCCTGTGGCCTCGCGAGCCCGGCCGCACGGATGTCACCTGCGAGTGGTTCTTCGAGCCGCAGACCGTTTCAGCGCCCGACTTCGACCCCTCCGACGCCGTCGACTTCTGGGACCAGGTCAACCGCGAGGACTGGCACGTCTGCGAGCTCGCCCAGAAGGGAATGCGCTCGCGCGGCTACACGGCAGGCCGCTACACGACGCACGAGGGAGACGTGCACGCCTTCGACTCGATGGTCGGCGAGCGCTATCTGGAGGCCCTGCGCCAGCCGGCGGCCGCAGGTGACTCGTGAACAAGCTCGCCCCTGCGGCTCAAGACGCCCGGGACCGGATCCTCGAGGCCGCCTGCGAGCTGATCGCCGGGGAGGGCATCGACGAGGTCAGGATCGCCAGGGTGGCGATGCGAGCCGGAGCCTCAACGGCGCTCGTGCACCACTACTTCTCGACCCGCGAGGAGCTGCTCGAGCAGGCCCTGCTGCATTCCTTCGAGCTCGCGGGCGAAGAGCGCTTCAGCGACGAGCCCGCCGGTGAGCGGACCGCGAGCCGCGGTCTGGCTCGGATGATCGAGGAATGCCTGCCGGCGCCGGGCAGCCGCGAGCGAGACTGGGTGCTGTGGGTCGAGCTGTGGCTGCGCGCCGTGCGCGACCCATCGTTGCGGTCGGTCGCGGCGCAGCTCTACGAGCGCTACCGGTCCTGGTTGGCTTCGGGAATCCAGGCCGGGGTCGACTCAGGTGAGTATCGGCCCTGCGATCCAGACGCCGTCGCCGACCACGCGATGGCCCTGCTCGACGGGTTTGGGATCAGGGCGATGCTCGGCGACCCGAGCATGGACGTGGCTCGAGCGCGGACGACGATCGCGCGCCTGCTCGCCGCCGAACTCGGGGTGGACGCGAAAGAACTCGAGTGGTAGTTTGAACCGCAGTTCAGGTAACAGGGATGCGAGAGGTAGAACCGGGGCAGTGAGCCCCCGCCCACAAATCGAGCACATTCGCAAGCCGCAGATCCTCGCGGCTGCTGCTGAGGTGATCACCGAGCGCGGCCTGGCCGCGACGCGAATCTCCGACATCGCGGAGCGCGCGGGAACGAGCGCCTCGGGCGTTCTCTACTGGTTCGCGACCAAGGACGAGCTCTTGGCCGAGGCGCTGACGGTCGACGAGGAGAGGTTCAACGAGTACGCCACCCAGCGGCTGGTCACGTTGCGCAGCCCGTCGGCGAAGCTGCTGATGCTCTTCGAGGCCTGCGTCGACGAGTACGACTGGACCCTGTGGATCGAGGTCTGGAGCCGGGCGCTCCATGACGATGCGACCCGAGCGGCGCGCCAGCGATCCGACGACCGCTGGCGCGAGTTGCTCGCGTCCGTGATTCGCGCCGGGCAGGCGAACGGCGAATTCGCGCGCACCCACAACCCCACTCAGGTGGCGCTCACGCTCGCGACGCTGATCGACGGCCTCGCGCTCCAGGTGACCCTGCGCGACCCGCTGATCACCAGCGGCCAGATGCTGGAGACCTGCATCATCACGGCCGAGCGCCTGCTCGAGGTCGACCTGCGCGCGACGGCGGTGGACGCCGAGGAGAAGGTGGCGGAGCGGGCGTGAGCGGCCTCGAAGATCGGCGCCTGACGCGTCGCGACCTCATGGCCGCCGACGCCGGCGTGGCGGTGGGCGCCGCGCTCGCGGGCTGCGGGATCGGCCGCGGCATTCAGGGGGACGTCAACCGAAGGATCGAGCCGAAGGTGGACGGCGACCTCTACTACTTCAACTACTCCCAGTACATCAATCCCGGGCTCGTGAAGGAGTTCGAGAAGACCTACGACGTGCGCGTAATCCAGTCGTACTTCGACTCGATGGAGGGGATGATGGCGAAGCTTCGGGCGGGCAACGCGTACGACGTGATGTTCCCAACCGCCGAGTACGTGCAGCGCCTCGTCCAAGAGGAGCAGCTGCTGCGGATTCCGCGCGACAAGCTCAACAACCTCGACAACATCTACAGCTACTTCGACGACCCCTGGTACGACCCCGACTCCTCGCACTCGGTGCCCTACTCGCTCTACATCACCGGGATCGGCTACCGGGCGGACATCCTCGACAACATGACCGGCTCCTGGGACGACCTCGGCAACGAGGAGGCGGCCGGGCGGATCTACCTGCTCGACGACTATCAGGAGGAGCGGATGCTTCGCTGCGTGCTCGAGATGGCCGAATCGCTCCTCGACTGTGAGTTGGGGGCGGCGGACTACGGAGCCGCTGCGGGGGATGGATCGAAGGCAGCAAGAAACGCCGTCCGTGAGGCCGTGCCCCACCTCGCGGACACCGAACTCAGGAGAGGACTCGAATGACGCACCACCCGAAGGAAAGGCCGTACTCCCTGAGCAGGCGCGTTTTCCTGCAACGAGGCGCAGGTGCCGCCGTGGCCTTGTCCGGTGCCGGCCCCCTCCTCGCCGCCTGCGGCAGCACGACGAGCGAGAGCAACGGCTCGGGCGGCGAAGGGCCGGGAGGCCTGCCGCTCGCGAGGCCCGACAAGCGCGTGACCCTGCCGCGTTGGGAGGATCCCATCGAGTCGGGGCTCGAGCCGGAGACCGGCGGCACGTTCACCGTCTTCAACTATCCCGCCTACTTCTACAAGAAGCTCCTCAATGAGTTCGGGGCCAAGTACGGCGTCGAAGTCCAGGTCACGCCGTTCGACAACATCAACTCCGGACTCCAGCGGCTTGCCTCCGGAGGGGTCACGCCCGACGTGATGGAGATCACGCCGGACACGCTCGATATCGGCGTTGCCGGCGAGCTGATCAAACCGCTCAACCCCGACTACATCCCGAACCTCCAGAAGAACATCTGGCCGCAGCTCGTCGATCCGTTCTACGACGGCGAGTCGCGCTACACCGTTCCCTATACCTGCTACGCCACCGGCGTCGCATGGCGGACGGACAAGGTCACGGAGGACATCGCCGGCATGGACCAGCCGTGGGACATCTTCTGGGAGTCTCAGGCGTACAAGGGCAAGGTGGGGCTCCTCTCCGAGAACCGGGAGACGATCGGCATGGCGCTCCTGCGCAAGGGGATCACGGACATCAACACGGAGGACCCCGAGCTCGTGAACCAGGCGGTGTCCGACCTCCAGGAGCTCTACGAGATCTGCAACGTCAAGGTGGACGACCTCCAGTATCAGACGGTCCCGGAGGGGTCGAGTTGGCTCCACCAGGCCTGGTCGGGGGACATGATCGCGGGCTACATCTACTACCTCCCGAAGGGAACGCCGGCGAGCGCCCTCGGCTTCTGGAGGGCACCCCACGGCAAGGTGCCGGTCCAGAACGACTGCTTCGCGGTTTGCTCGACCACGAAGAAGCCGGTGCTCTCGCATCTCTTCCTCAACTACCTTCTCGACAACGGGGTTGCCTACGAGAACTTCGTCGACTTCAACGGGTATCAGCCCCCGCTGAACGAGATCGATCCGGGCACCCTGGTGCAGAAGGGAGTCGTGCCCGAGCACCTGGAGAACAGCGTTCTGACGAACGATGATCTCGGGCCCGACTCGCTGCAGTACGGGACGCTCACGTCTCAGGGACAGCAGCTGTGGCAGGACGGCTACTCGAACTTCCTCGCCGGAGGAGGGAGTTGACGGCTCCGGGGCGCGAGCGTTAGGACGTCGTGTACCGGCGCTGGTTGTGGCCCGCCAGTGCGCTTCCGGGCGTTCTCTGGCTCGTTCTCCTCTTCGTCGTTCCGTTCTATGCGGTCCTCGCGGTCGCGTTGGGAACGGTCGACCCGATCCTCTTCCAGCCGGAGCCCATCTGGAACCCGCTCGAATGGAACGTGGGTTGGCTCAACGAGGTCCTCAGTCGGCTAGCGCCGGGAGGAATCTGGTTTGAAGTCGGGATCAGGACGATCGCTTACGTCGTCATTGCCCTGGCCCTCTCCCTACTGATCGGGTACCCGGTCGCCTACTACACGGCTCGACACGCGGGACGGTGGAAGGGCCTCATTCTCATCCTGATCATCCTGCCCCTCTGGATCAGCTACATGATGCGGATGCTCGCCTGGGTGAATCTCCTGCAGGAGGACGGCTGGGTGAATGAGTTCCTGATGTTCACCCACGTGCTCAGCGAGCCGCAGGACTGGCTCGGTGGGAGCCACTTGACCGTCATCTTGGCCCTGGTCTACGGCTACATCCCGTTCCTGATCCTGCCACTCTTCGCCGCGCTCGATCGCATCGACCGCAGCCACCTGGAAGCGGCTCGTGATCTCGGTGCGAGCCCCTGGTCCGCGTTTCGCAGGGTGACGCTCCCTCTCTCGAAGACGGGCATCCTGGGGGGCGCCGTCCTCATCACGCTGCCGATGTTCGGCGACTACTACACGCCGAACATCGTCTCCGGCGCGCCGAGCACGTCGATGATCGGCAACCAGATCGACCTCTACTTCCACGGAGGGCCGCAGCCGACGATCGGCGCCGCGCTCACGATCGTGCTTGCCGCCTTCCTGACGATCCTCATGCTCTATTACATGCGGACCATCCATCGCGCCCAACGCGAGGCCGGGACCGTGGGGGCGCTGTGACGACCGTCGCCGAGCCGCGAGCGAGGCCGCAGCCCTCGACCTTGACCCGCTTGCGCGGCTGGTTCCGCAACCCATGGGGAAAGCCGCGCGCCCTGAAGGTCGTCACCTGGATCTACATCTTGTGGTCGATCGTGCCCGTGCTGATCGCCGTGCAGTTCTCCTTCAATGCGACCCGCTCGCGCACGGTCTGGGCCGGCTTCTCGGATCGCTGGTACTGGGGGGATCCGGTGGACTCGGTCCTGCACGATCCGGCCCTTTCGCATGCTCTTGTTCAGAGCTTCAAGCTGGCGATAGCGGACGTTCTCATCGCTGTTCCGATCGGGGTTTTGCTCGCCCTCGGTCTCGCCCGCTGGCGTGGTCGCGGCTCCGGGACCGCCAACTTCATCATGCTTTTTCCGTTGGTCACGCCCGAGATCGTCATGGGCGTGTCGCTCCTCCTCGTCTTCAGCCACGTCTTCACATTCATCGAGACGGGAACCACCGCCCAGATCCTCGGCCACGTGACCTTCTCGATCTCCTTCGTGGTCGTGATCGTGCGCGGTCGGCTGTTCTCGATCGGCAGGCAGTACGAGGAGGCCGCCGCCGACCTCGGGGCCTCGCCGTTCCGTGCGCTGACGCGCGTCCTCTTACCCCTGCTCACCCCGGCGATCGTCGCTTCGGCCGCGGTGGTGTTCGCCATC
>JBKPDQ010000150.1:0-8871 GCA_046728015.1 Actinomycetota bacterium | reverse complement strand
CTATCCGGGATCTGGACTCGAAGGTGTCAGGCGCGTAAACTCGCCGGATCCATGGACCCGCCGGCGGGGAGGCTGGCACTGCTCATGAGGAGAGAGATGGGGTCGGGTCAGAGAGATCGGTGGGTGGCGGTGGGACGGGCCGCTTCCACTGACGGCTTCGAGGCCCTGATCTCCCAATTCTCCGATGAGGCGGCGGCGGCCCGTCGCGGCCTGGAGTGGATAGCCGAGATTCTCGACGCCGAAGCCGCGGCACTGCTGGACTCCGCCGGGCCTCGCGCCTCGATCGGATTCGGCGCGCAGGCAGGGCCCCGAGATCAGCTGCTTGCGATCGCCGCCGGGCAACGGAGATCCCTCGAGCTGCCCGGCCTGGGCGACATGGAGGCCGTCTCGATCTCGGTCGATCCGGAGCGCTCGCTGCGGCTCGTCGTCGCTCGGGCAGAGAAGCGGTTCGACCAGGCCGAGCTCGACCTGCTGCGCGGCATGGGCGGGGTCCTGGCGCTCGCCTTGCGCGCGAGCCGGCTGCTGCAGGCAGAGCACGCGCATCGCGTGGATTCCGACCGGCAGGCGTCGCAGAACGATCGCCTGCTCGCAGCGCTGCGGGAACGCCAGGTGCTGCTCGAGCGTCTGTTGCGCCTGCAGCGATCGATCGTCGATCGGCGATCCCTGAACGAGGTTCTCGACGCTCTCGTCGAGTCCGCGTGCGAGCTCCTCGGCGACGACCTTGCCGTTCTGTGGCGTGGCGACGACCCCGACGGGCCGTGTCAGCGCATGGCGTCGATCGGCGTCGGCCAGGAAGCTCCATCCCGGCAGGGCCGCGCCGGCGCCGTAGACGGTCTCGGCGCTCGGGCGATGCGCGAGCAGCGGCTGGTCGTCCACGACGCCGTCAGCGACCCCGACCCAGCCGCCCTGAACGAGGAGTTCGCGGCCGCCGGCATCCGGGCAGCGATCGCTGCCCCCTTCTACCTCGGCGGCTCCGTTGCCGGAAGCCTGGGCGTTGCCTCTCGCGACGAGCGCCGCGAGTACGGGCCCCGCGACCACCAGGTACTGCTCGCCTTCGCCGAGTGCGCAAGCCTGGCGTTCAACCACGCTCGCGCGCTCGACGAGGCACAGCACGAGGCGTTCCACGACGGCCTCACCGGACTGCCAAATCGGTCGCTGTTCATCGACCGTCTCGGCCACGCGATCGAGCGCGGGGAGCGCTCGGGCGCTGAGGTGGGCGTTCTGTTCTGCGATCTCGACGGCTTCAAGACCGTCAACGACAGCCTCGGTCACTCGGCCGGCGACCGGCTGCTGGTCTCGGTCGCGGATCGTCTGCGCGAATGCTTGCGGTCGGCCGACACGGTCGCTCGCCTCGGGGGTGACGACTTCGCGGTCCTGCTCGAGGAGCTGCGCAGCCCCGGCGACGCCGCGCGCGCCGCCCAGCGGATCCTGAACGCGCTCGACGCCCCGTTCCAGCTCGCGTCGCGCGAGGTCTATGTCACGGTGAGCATCGGCATCGCCACCGGGACAACAGATCCCGACACGCTGCTTCGCGACGCCGACCTGGCGATGTACCGGGCCAAGAGCGAGGGCAAGGGCCGCTACGCCATGTACGAACCGGCGCTGCACACTGCGATCGTGGAACGGCTCGAGCTCGAGGTCGATCTGCGCCGGGCGATCGAGCGCGGTGAGCTCGAGCTCGCCTACCAGCCCATCTTCAGCCTCCGCACCGGCGCCATTGAGTCGCTCGAGGCCCTCGCGCGCTGGCGACACCCGACGCGAGGCGTTATCCCCCCCGCTCGGTTCATTCCGCTCGCCGAGGAGAGCGGCGACATTCACGCGCTCGGGGCGTGGGTGCTCCGCGAGGCGTGCCAGCGCGCCGCGCTCTGGCGCGCCCGCTACCCGGGCTTCCCCGGACTTCAGGTCAGCGTGAACATCTCCAGCGTCCAGCTGCGCGAACCGCGCCTGGTGGACGAAGTCGCGGCGGCGCTCGCCGACGCCCAGCTCGAACCGGCGGGGCTTGCCCTCGAGATCACCGAGACCGTGCTCATCGAGGACGTGGAGATTGCGTCGCGGCGGCTCGAGGAGCTGAAGAGCCTCGGAGTCCAGATCGCAGTCGACGACTTCGGCATCGGGTACTCGTCGCTCACTTACTTGCAGCGGTTCCCGCTCGACAGCCTCAAGATCGAGCGGGCGTTCGTCGACCGGATCGGTCGCGCGGACGAGGATCCGGCCCTGCTGCGCGCGATCGTCGACCTGGCTGAGATCTTCGGCCTGCGTCCGATCGCGGAGGGCATCGAGCGGCAAGAGCAGCCGCAGCGCCTGCTCGAGCTGGGTTGCGAGCTGGGCCAGGGCCATCTGCTCGCCAAGCCCCTGAGCGCAGCGGATGCGGACGCGCTGCTGTTCCGCGTGGGACTGCTCGGCTCGGGCGAGGGAGAGGGCCCATCGCTAGGCTCGCCCGCTACCGATGAGGGCGTGGCGCCACCGGCTGACCCTGCTCGCCCCGCTGACCGGCCTGGTCCTGGCGCTGGCGGCGGTCCCGGCGCAGGCTGACGACCCGGCGCTCCAGCCCCCCTTCGGCGGCGAACGGCCCCCGCCGCTCGAGCGGCCGGCTTCGGAGACGGTTCCGCCGCCGGGCTTCCAGCTCAGCGCGGCGGAGGCGGTGCAGGCCGCAGGCGAGGCGGAGGCGGTTCGCGACGAGCTCGAGGAAACCCCAGGCGCGAGGCCGGTCGCCTACACCCGCGGCGACCGCTGGCAGGTCGACTACGTGGGCGAGTCAGACGACGGGCGGGGGACGGTCGCCTTCGCCGTGGTCGACGGCGCCACCGGCGAGGTCCTCGAGGCCTGGAGCGACCACCAGGTCTCGACCGAGCTGGCGCGCGGCTACGAGGGCGCGATCGCGCAGAAGGTCAACGCTCCCTACGTCTGGATTCCGCTCTGCCTGCTGTTTCTGTTGCCGTTCGTCGACTTTCGCCGCCCGCTCCGGCTGCTGCATCTCGACCTGCTCGTCCTGCTCGGGCTCGGCGTCTCGCTCTACTTCCTCAACCGCGCCGAGCTGACGACGTCGGTCGCGCTCGTCTACCCGGTCCTCGGCTACGTCCTAGTCCGGATGCTCGCCGCCGGGCTGCGGCCGCGAGAACGCTGGGGGCCGTTGTTGCCCTGGGTCGGCGTCAGGGCGCTGATCGTCGTTGCGATCGCACTCGCCTGCGCCCGGGTTGCCCTAAACGTCGCCGACTCGCGGGTGATCGACGTCGGCGTCGCGGGAGTGATCGGCGCGGACCGCATCGCCGACTCGAAACCGCTCTATGACGGTGGGTTCTCGCCGGGTCTCGATCTGCGCGGCGACGTCTACGGGCCGGCGAACTATCTGGCCTACGTGCCGTTCGAGCAGCTCTGGCCGTGGGACGGCGACTGGGACGACGTACCGGCCGCACACGCGGCGGCGATCGCCTTCGATCTGTTGTGTGCGCTCGGCTTGCTGGCGCTTGGGCGGCGGCTGCGAAAGGGGCCCGAGGGCCGAGCGCTCGGCTGGGCGCTGTGCTTTGCCTGGCTCGCCTACCCGTTCACGCTCTACACGATGAACGCCAACGCCAACGACTCGCTGGTCGCGGCGCTGGGTGTTGGTGCGATGCTCGCGCTCACCTCCGCGCCGGCGCGGGCGGCATTCGTCGCGCTCGCCGCGGCGGCGAAGTTCGGCTCCGCCGCTCTGGCGCCCCTGTTTGCGACCGGGACGGGGGAGAGACGGTGGCGCTCGGCGCTCGTCTTCTCCCTGTGCTTCGTCGCCGTCAGCATCGCGTTGTTCGCGCCCTTCGTTCCCGACGGAGGTGTGCGCGAGCTCTATGACCGCACGCTCGGCTACCAGGCCACGCGCAGCTCCCCCTTCAGCGTCTGGGGCCTGGCGCCGTCGCTCGACTTCATGCAGCCCGTGGCGCGGGTCGTTGCGGTTCTGCTCGCGCTGGGCGTCGCGCTCTACCCCCGCTTCAAGAGCCCGGTCCAGGTGGCAGCCCTTGCGGCGGCGGTGACGATCGCCGTGCAGCTCACCGCCGAGCACTGGTTCTACTTCTACATCGTCTGGTCTCTGCCGTTCGTGCTCGTGGCGCTCTTCGCGTCACAGGGCCGCCCCGCGATGACACACTGGCGGCCGTGACAGCGACGGGCCCGACCCGCGCCGAGGAGAGCCTCGCCGAGCTGCGCGAGTCGCTGGCGGGCGCCGTCATCGCCCCTGCGGAGCCGGGGTACGACTCCGCGCGCCGCTGCTTCAACGCCCTCGTCGACCGCTGGCCGGCGGTGATCGCGCGGTGCCGTACGGCGGCCGACGTGGCGACCGCGCTCGACTTCGGCCGCTCGCAGGGGCTCGAGATCGCAGTGCGCGGCGGCGGGCACAACCCGGCCGGGCATTGCGTTCTCGACGACGGCTTGGTCATTGACCTCACGCTGATGCTGACGGTCGAGGTTGACGCGGACGCCCGCATCGCCCGCGCGGAGGGAGGCGTTACCTGGCTCGGGTTCGACACAGCGACCCAGTCGCACGGGCTCGTCACGCCCGGAGGCGTCGTGGGCTCAACCGGGGTCGCGGGCCTGTGCTTCGGGGGCGGCATCGGCCACCTGACCGCCCAACACGGTCTCACCTGCGACAACCTCATCGCCGCCGACGTGGTCACGCCCGCCGAAGGCGTCGTCCGTGCGGGCGCCGGCGGCGACCCCCAGCTTCTCTGGGGGCTCCGCGGAGGCGGGGGCAACTTCGGCGTGGCGACGCGGCTGGAGTTCCGTTTGCACCGGCTCGACCGCGTCGTCGGCGGCCGCCTCGTCTACGGAGGAGACGGCATCGCCGAGGCGCTGCGCCGCTTCCGCGACATCGTCGCGCCGGCGCCGCGGGACTTCAGCTGCGAGGGTCTGCTCGCCACGGATCCGTCAGGGCAACTGATCCTGCTCATCGCCCCCTGCTACACGGGCTCGAAAGCAGATCCGGAGGAGATCCGTGCCCTGCGCTCGATTCCCGGGCTCCTCGCCGACGGTGTGCGCTCGCACTCCTACATCGCCCAGCAGCACGTCTTCAACCCGCCCTACGGCGAGGAGCGCGCCTACTGGAAGGGTCACTTCGTGCGCGAGCTCCCCGACGAGCTGCTCGACGCGCTGGTCCAGCGGATGACGGCGCTCGCGCGCCCGCCGGGACAGATCCTGCTCGAGTCGCTGCACGGCGGTCCGAAGGACGTCGATCCGGATTCCGCCGCGCTCGGCTTCCGTGGCGCCGCCTTCAACATCAGCGCGATGGCCGGCTGGCTCGACCCTGCGCACGACGACGAGCACATCCAGTGGGCGCGCGACACCGCTGCCGCGCTGCGGCCCTGGGCGGTTAGCGGCGGCTACTTCAACTACATGCAGGCCGACGAGCCGATCGAGCGGGTGCGCGCCGCCTTCGGCCCCGACAGCTTCGAGCGCCTCCAGGCCCTGAAGCGCCGCTACGACCCCGGCAACCTCCTGCACCGCAACCAGAACATCCCACCGGCCTAGTCATCCAGGCTCCCCATGCTCAAGTTGACGGTGGTTCCGGTCATCCCACTGGCCTTATCGGAAGCCATGAAGACCGCCATGTTTGCCATCTCCGCGAGCGTCATGACCCGTCGCGCGTGGTTCGTGTTTGCGACCAGCTCCTGGAACTGTTCCCAGGTCCTGCCCGATACTTTTGCCTTGGCGTCGGAGACTTCCTTCAGCGAGCTTGCCTCCGGCATGCCGTGTGGTCGCAGACCGACCACGCGAATGCCCTCAGGTGCGAGCTCGGCGGATAGCTCTCGAGTGAGTGCCTCCTTGGCGGCCTGCGCCGGACCGTAGCCTCCGTTCAATGGGGTGCCCGTCCGCGAGGGGAGTGCGGTGACGGTCATGATCACCCCCGATTTGATCGGAATCATGTGCCTTGCGGCTAGGCGTGCGGTCAGGAAGTACGACGTCGCGTAGGCCGTGATCGGCAGGGAGAACTGCTCGACATCCAGCTCGACCAGAGGCACACCCACAATCTTCGTATCCGGGATCCCGACCGCGTTGAACGAGATATCGACGCGGCCCGCCTGATCGACCACGGACTGTAGATGCTCGTCCACGGCCTGCTCGTCGAGAGCGTCGACCTCGGCCGCCTCGGCGGATCCGCCGGCGGAAGCGACCTCCTTGGCGACCGCTTCGACCGGTGCCCGGAGGCGCCCGGTGAGAAAGAGATTGGCCCCCTCCGAGGCAAGGGCGCGTGCGACAGCGCTGCCGATGGCGCCCCCGGCGCCGTAGATCACCGCAACCTTGTCCTTCAGCATCATCTCTGGTTCCTTTCTATGCCCGTGCGGTCACACCCGCCCACCTGTTGTTTGCGCCGCCTGATCGGCCCTGACCTTGAACCGCACCATGACTCGTCGCACTGTCTACTCCCTAGTCGCTCTGGATGGGAACCGGGACGGCCTCGAGCCGCTCCTGCGGCGCTTTCCGGGGGCGGCCGAGGAGCAGGAGCGCTAGCGCCATGCCGATCCCGGCCAGCACGACGCAGGCGACGAAGGCGGACTGGAAGCCCTCGTTCAGCACCACGAGCGGGTTCGCGCCTGCGTTTGCCGCCAGGTAGTCCTCGGAGCGGGAGACCGCAACCGTCGTGACGATGGCGACGCCGAGCGCGCCGCCGATCTGGAGGGCGGTGTTGTTGAGGCCCGAGGCGAGCCCGGACTCGTGCTCGGCGACGCCCGCGAGCGCCGCGACCGTGGCGGTCACGAAGGCGAGGCCGATCCCGGGACCGACGACGAGCAGCCCGAAGAAGATGTCTCCGAAGTAGCCGCCGCCGACCGACACCTGCGTGAGCAGGAGCGACCCCGCGCCCATGAGCGCCATGCCCGTCGCGGCGACCGGCCGGAAGCCGACCCTGAGGACCGCGGCCTGAGCGACGATCGCGCCGACCACCACCCCAACCGCGAGCACGACCGAGCCGACCCCGAACTCGACGGCCGAGTAGCCGAGCACCTGCTGCGCGTAGAGCGTGAGGACGAACGGCACGGCGACCGCGCCGGCGCCCATGAGAAGCATCACCGCGTTAGCCCCGACGAGCGTGCGCGAGCGGAGGAAGCGGAGCGGCACGAGCGGCGCGCGGTGGCGCGACTCGATCAGCGCGAAGGCGGCGAGGAGCACGGCCGAGCCGGCGAACAGGAGGATCGTCCGCACGTCGCCCCAGCCGACGTCCGGCGCCTCGACGACCGCGTAGACGAGCAGGACGAGCGCACCAGTGATGGTGAGCGCCCCGGCGGGGTCGTAGCTTCGCCGCTCAAGCGCGGCCCGGCTCTCGCGCAGGAGCACGGGCGAGAGCGCGAGCGCGGCCAGGCCGAGGGGGATGTTGATGAAGAAGATCCACTCCCAGCCGGGGCCGTCGACGAGCGGGCCGCCGATCAGCCACGCCGCGGTGGCGCCGATGCCGCCGAGCCCGCCCCAGATCCCGAGCGCCTTGTTCCGTTCGGGGCCCTCGGGGAAGGTCGTGGAGATGATCGAGAGGGCGGTCGGGGTCATGATCGCGGCGCCGACGCCCTGGACCACGCGGGCCGCAAGGAGCGCAGCCGGCGACCAGGCGAGCCCGCACATGAGCGACGCGGCCGTGAAGAACAGGACACCGACCACGAACACGCGCCGGCGCCCGAGCAGGTCGGCCACCCGTCCTCCGAGCAAGAGCAGGCCGCCGAAGGCGAGCGCGTAGGCGCTCAGCACCCACTGCAGGCCCTGCTCCGAGAAGCCGATGTCCGCCTGGATCGAGGGCAGCGCCACGAGCACAATCGTGGCGTCGAGGAGCACCATGAAGAAGGCGCCGCAGAGAAGACCAAGCGCCCACCAGCGCCGGGGATCGGGTGTATTCAGCCCGTCGCCTCCACTTCGTGGTGCGGACTTGATCAGCGGGTCGCCGCTCGTCTCCATGCATCCTCCTGGTTGTCGGTTTCGAGGTGTGCTCGTTGAGACGCCGGCGACGCCCGAAGTGGAACGGTAGCCACTGCAGGCATACGCGCTCGCCTCGCCTGCGCGCGCCCGCCCGCCGACGTAAACGTGGCCGCGCTCCGCCTTCAGCGCCGGGCCGCCTGTCAATCCACAGGGTCTTGGACTGCCCGCGCGGACACGAGATCATCTCGTCGTAGAGACTGGACTCGGACGGGCGCGCTCGCATCGGGGCCAACCCCAAACGCGCCCCTAAACTGTGGATTCTGAGGTTCTACGGATTGGTCGTGATGGCGCCGGGTGTCCTTCCTTCGGACCGAACCACCCCGCTCCTGGAGCGCGAAGTCCAGGTCGCGGCACTTGAGGCACTAGCCGACGCGGCGCCGAGCGGCGGCGGGAGGTTCGCCGTCATCGAGGGAAGTGCCGGCATCGGCAAGACGCGCTTACTCGCCGAGGCACGCGCGATCGCCGGCGCGGCGGGCATGCGCGTGCTCGCCGCCCGCGGCGGCGAATTCGAGGGAGCGTTTGCGTACGGGATCGTCCGTCAGCTGTTCGAGCCGCTGCTTGCGTCCGCCTCTCCGGATCTCCGCGCGGACCTGCTCTCAGGGCCCGCCGCGCTCGTGGAACCGCTCTTCGGAGCCCCGCGGCTCGCTGCTTCCCAGGATGCGCCCGCAGACGGCTCCTTCGCGATCGTCCACGGCCTCTACTGGCTCGCCGTCAACGTGGCCGTTCAGCAGCCGACGGTGCTTGCGATCGACGACCTGCACTGGGCCGACACCCCCTCCCTGCGCTGGCTCCTCTTCCTGACGCGAAGGCTCGAGGGAGTCCCTCTCCTCGTCGCCGCCGGAACCCGGCCACCCGAGGGAGAGGGGCGCGATCCCACACTCGTCGCGGAGCTCGTTGAAGATCCGGAGGTCGTCCCGATTCGCCCCGAACCGCTTGGCCGTGCCTCGATCG
>JBKPDQ010000149.1:0-34849 GCA_046728015.1 Actinomycetota bacterium | reverse complement strand
TCGAGCCCTGTGAATGGCCGGCTCGCGCCTGCACGTAGATCTGCGGATTGCCCGCTGCGGCGGCGTGCGTCAGCGACGTGTGACGGAGGTCGTGGAAGGGCCGGAAGGGCTTTTCGATCCCGGCCCGTGCGAGCGCCGGCTCCGGGGAGCCTGGAACGAGCCGAACAACCCGTCTTCCTGAAGCCGCAGTGGAAGCGGGTCAGGAAGAAGTGGCGGCCGCAGAGCGCTTTCGACTACGCCAAGATCTGCTCGGCCGTGTGGGTGGGCGTGCACTCCACCCGCCTCAGGGGCGAGAAGGTTGCCTGTGGCGCGACCGGTCCCCGCGGGAATGACGCCCGCGCAGCTCTCGACCCTCGACCTCACCGCTCGTCTTCCTGACCAGGCTGCGCCGTGCCGAGCTGAAGCGCTTCGACGCCTACGCGCACCATCCGTACTACACGAATCGTTTCGAGGCGCCGACGACCGTCCCCCGGTCGAAGAAGGCGGTCATCCTGGGGAACATCGGAGTGCTGATCGGGAAGCTCAACAGCTACGGGCGGAAGAAGCGGCTCTGGATCACTGAGTACGGCTACCAGACCCAGCCGCCGACAGGCATTTCGGCGTCCGGTACTCATCGCAGGCGAAGTACGTGCATCGGGCGTTTCGCGATCGCGCGCAAGACGCGGCGGATCGACATGATCGTCTGGTTCCTCATCCCCGACGAGCGGCGCCTGTCCGGCTGGCAGTCGGGCGTGGTGTCGGTACGCGGCCGGCGCAAGCCAGCCTTCCGCGCCTTCCAGACGCTGCGTCGATAGCCGCTCCTTGACAGCGCCCGGGAAGGGGTGAGAGCCTAGGTTCTCCGATCCGAGGAGGTTGTCACGGCTGATCCGAGACGGCTGCGGCGCGAGCGTCCCTCGTGGCCTGAAGGGACGCCCGGCGACCCTCGCCGGAAGTGTCCCTGAACGGCGATCGGGCTGGCGGTCTTGTCAGCCGCGCTGGTCGGGTTCGTCTTCCTCATCGTCTGGGTCCTCTGAATGCGCGAGCCTGAGGTTCGTCCAGCGTGGGACAGTGCGGAGCCGAGGACTCCGGACCTGACAGAGCCCGCGCCACGGCTTGCCCCCGCTGCGTACAGCCAGCTGGTCGAGGTCGTCAACCGGGCTCTCGCCGAAGGACATATCGAGGCCGGTCACGCAGGGATCATCGGCCGCATCGCTTGGGTGCAGGTCGCGCTCGACGAGCTCGACGAGCTGGACGTGCTCGTTGATGCGGCGCTTTCGGGCGATCCGGCCGCGATCGACGGTCTCGGCAACCGCCTGCGCGATGCACCGTCGTGGCCGCTCGGTGTAGAGCGTCCGGACCCCCGGCCTCAGCCCAGCCCGCCCTGCCCGCTGAGGCCGACGAGCCCGATCGGCATCGCTGCGGCGGCGCGCCTGATCGAGATCTTTGGCTCGGAGGACAACTCCGACTCATGGGTGGAGCGGGCTCTCGGCTACTACCTCGCGCGCGCAGCTCCCCTCGAGGCAGTCGTCACCGGAGCGCGCCAGGTCCGCTCGCGAGAGCTGTCGCAGCAGGCCTTTGCCGATCTCTTCGAGGAGGCCGACCCGTCGACGCATGCCGGACACGACGTGGATGTACCCGAACCTCCAGGTCATGCGCACACCCCGGCTACCCACGAGCACGTCGGGCCGGGAATTCCGTTCCCAGAGCGACGGTGGGATCCGTGCACACTCGACTGGGGCTATTGCTCCGGAACGATCGGCGGGATTGCCCGCGAGGTCCTGGACAGCGGCAACGCCCCGCTCGTCGTCGGCCGGGTGGAACCGCCGGCCGTGTGCCAAGGCTTCAACGGCACGCTCGGCCTCTACCCACCCGCGGGGCAGCGGTTCCCGGGCGCGCAGCCGACGTTGGCGGAAGGCGAAGGTTTCTTTCTCACGGTGGGCAGCTCGAGCTACCGGCTCGAGCCGACGCCGGGGGGCTGGAGCGACTCGAGAGTCACGGTCAGATTCCCGGGCGGCGCACAGGCTGGCTGCGGGTCGTTCTCCTGGCGTGGCCCGTCCGCGGGGGAGACTCTCGCGGAGGCCGTCGAGTCGCGGGCGGAGCAGTGCGCCGGCCTATTCCCGTACAGGCCGCCCCCCGCTGATCGCCGGCCCAGCTTGCTCCGGCGGGAGGCTCGGCTTGCAGTCGTGGGCGCGCCCTCGATCAGGTTCACAGCGAACGGACAGACGAGCCTGACGGCCGACGGTTGCACCGACGTCGCGCTCGCGTGGGACGTCGACGCAGGACTCTGCTTCGACCGGCCGGTGCTGCCCGCATCCGTCACGCCGGGAATGACGTTCCCGCAGCCGAGCTCGGGGCCGGGCGGTCGACTCGAGATCACTATTACCGCCGACGGCCAGCCGATCGTGCAGTACGCGCCGATGCGGGGCAGGATGGTCGCCAACGAGGCGTCGACCGTCACGTACGAGCTCACCGCCCGTGCCTACGCCGGCTCGTCACTCTGCGGGTCGTCGACGGCGACGCTGACCGTTGCCCGCACGGGCGTCATCTCGCTCAGCGCCGAGGATCGCGTCTACTACCCCGGGCGCCCCGTTCCCGTGAGGATCCGGATCGGCTGCGCTGCCCCGACCGGCGGCCTGCAGGTCACGCTGACGTCGTCGAACGCCCAGGTGTTGCCGTCGGGATCGGCAACGGTCGCGGAGGGCGACCGTGAAGTCGAAGCGACGCTGGGCCCGCCTCCCGGACCGTCCGGCGTCGTACAGGTGACAGCGAGCGCGCCGGGCTATGCGCCCGCAACGATCACGCTTCCCGTTCATACGAGTAGCTGCATCCCAGCGAACTTCGGCCTCGACCCGCGGCGTTATGGCGGCGCCTGGCAGGCGTCCCCTCCGATCCCTGGTGTCGTGGGCGTGCACATGGCCGTGCTGCACACCGGCGAGGTCCTGCTCTTCAACTACGACGAGGGGCTCGGGCCGCGAGGGCCGTTCGCTTCCATCATGCGCTGCCTCACGCAGATCACCCCGACGCTCGCCGCCTGCGGTGCGAAGCTCACGACCGACAAGGCGGCGTGCGACGCAGCCCGCGACGCGCGCGTGGCCTCGTGCAATGCCACGCAATGCACGAGCGCCGCGGCGTGCGACGCCATCCAGTGCACGAGCTTCACGAGCTGCCAGTGGTGGAACGTCCCGTGCCACATCGCCCGCGGTGCCTGTGAGGCGGGTGCGCTCGCCGCTCGCGCCGCCTGCCACGTCGGCCGGCTCGCCTGCGAGGTCGGCAAGTCGGTCTGCTCGGCTGCGGCGGAGGTCCTGCATATCGCCTGCCACGCAGCGGCGTACGTCAGCGTCGGGGTCTGCTACGTGAACACGATCGCCGGCGCCGCCGTCTGCGCGCTCGCCAACCTCGTCATCGACACGGTCACCGGCCAGATCTTCATCGGCGGCATTCCCGCCTCCGAGGAGACGGCCTCGACGATCGCCAACTCCTCGAGAGCGCGTTGCGCCGTCTGGAACCCCCAGACGAATGCCGTCGTGCCCGTCGCGCTCCCCCGCAACCTTTTCTGCAGCGGTCACTCGTTCCTGCCCGACGGCCGGCTCTTCGTCGCTGCCGGTCAGTTCCCGGTGCCGTACTTGGACGGACAAGTGACGGCGACCGTTCCTCCGCTGCCCACCCTGCGGGGGGCGGCTCACGACGTGCACGTGTTCACGCCGACGACGCGGACCTGGACGCGGCTACCAGACATGAACGAGGGCCGTTGGTACCCGACGGTTGCCACGCTCGATGACGGCAAGGTGGTCGTCATGACCGGGAACGACGCAATCTTCGCCGGCGCCGGCGGTACGCAGGACAACCTCCAGGTGTTCGATCCGATGGCAGCGGCGACGCCTCCGTCGTCCGACCGGCGGCCGACCGAGTTCTTCGTCCACGGCGGTCGCGTGGACGAGCGCGAGCTGCTGGATCAGCGTTCGCACTTCTACCACCTCTACCCGTTCGCCCATGTGATCGACCGGAACCTCGTGTTCGTCCACTGGAAGAGGCGGACGGCGGACTACATGCCGATCACGAACCCGGCGAACTGGAAGGCCGCCCCCGGCACCTGGTTCTGGCACTGGCAGGGCATCCTCGGATCCGGCGACTGGAAGTACACCCATTCGGCCGTCTCGCGGACAGGACCCGGTCCGGGAATGAGCGTCATCCTGCCGCTGATCCCGACTCGCGACCCTGGCACTCCCACCTACCCACCCGCGCGGATCATGATCATTGGCGGCGGCGGCCTCGAGGGCGAACCGGATCCCACGATTCCCTCCGAGGAGCCCTACCAGCTCGACCGAACCACGGCCGCGCAAGCCTCCGCGGAGATCCTCGACTACTCCCAGCTCGACGTCTGGCGCTTCCCCACCTGGACAGCCGTCTCACCGATGAAGCACGGTCGAGTCATGCCCGACGCCGTGCTGCTCCCCGACGCGAAGGTGCTCGTCGTGGGCGGAAGCTCGACCGGCCGTTCCGGCGGCTTCCTGATTCACTTCGGAGCGAGCTGGGGCGCTGTTTCCCCCGTCGACAACCCGGAACTGTTCGATCCGGTGACGAAGACGTGGGACGAGCTCTGCCCCAAGCAGATTCAGCGGCTCTATCACGCGACCGCCGCGCTCCTCCCCGATGGCCGAGTCGCAGTCGCGGGCCACGACGGCTACCTCAATGCCCCGCCGTTCACGACCTCGCAGTACCGGATCGAGCTCTTCTCGCCTCCGTACCTCTTCCGCGGAGCGCGCCCGCAGATCCTCGCGGCGCCGACAGCGGTCGGCTACGGAGCCGCATTCACGATCGACGTCGACGACGCCCTTCGGATCGCCAGCGTCTGCCTGATCCGCCAGAGCTCGATCACGCACCAGACGAATACGGACCAGCGCTACGTCGGCCTGGCGATCGTCCCCGGGACGAGCACCCAGCGGATCTCGCTGATCGCCCCACCGCACGGTGGCGTCGCCCCGCCCGGCTGGTACATGCTCTTCGCGGTCACGCGCGACGGCATTCCTTCAGTCGCGCGCTGGGTCCGGCTCGCGTAGACGCGAAGCGCCCTCGTCGGCCGCGCGGTGCCGTCAGTCGGCCTCAAGGCCGTAGTCGCTGTAGGTCACCAGCCGGACGTGGTCGAGCACGAGCACGTCCGCCCTCGTCGGGCCGTCCTCGTCCGCCACTACCGGCACGACCGTCACCGTGAAGGTCGGATCGGATACGCGCTGCACCGCCTCCGTGGCGATCACGGTCTTCGTCAGCGGTGTCAGCGGATGCGGCGGGCGCACGTCGAACGGATCCTTCGGCGGCCCCGCCCGGATGTCGCATTGGCCGACATCCGCGTAGCAGCCCGTGGCCGAAGACGGTGAACGACCCCGCGTATCCCTCGTCGAGTTCGCGGGGAGACTGCTCGTCGGCGTCCGGCGGGTCGAGGAAGACATGGGCCTCGAAGGAGGGGCCCGAGTGGTCGACGCCGTAGAAGACAAGATCCGCGCGGTAGATCGCCTCCACCTCGTCCTCCTCGAGGACGGGCAGCTCCAGCGGCTTGGAGACGTACCGGTCCATCAGACCACCGCCGTCGAGCGCGTCGTCTCGGCGTAGTCGTAGCCGAGCTGTGTCACATCGAGCGTCTCGCGCACCGTCATCCGGAACGGCGGCAGCGCATCGTCGAGCACCGACTCGGGCGGGCGGGCGTTCGGGTGCCGCAGCTGCCAGAGCCGCCAGAGCCGCTAGATCATGGTGTGGTGAGCCCAGAAGATCGGATCGAAGGCGGCAAAGAGGATGCTCGCCATGGTGCCGCCGACCCAGACGTGCACGCGCCCGTGCAGCTCCTCGATCTGGGTGCTGAAGTCGAGGAAGTCGTTGATCAGCAGCGCCCGTCTGATCTCGTCGCGTGTGGGCAGCGGCAGCACTCCCGGGGCGTTGGGACGCCGCGTCGTCCGCTCTCAGACCGGCCTGCGCCGCCGCCTGCTGCCGCGCGAGCGCGTCGATCGGCGTGTCATAGAGAGGGTTCGCCTGCCCGTCGATCTCGGGGGGCGCGAACGCCGACGGAAATGCCGAGTCTGGCCCGGACGCATCGTCCCCCACGCCCAATACGTCAGATTCGCGTCCGGAACCCGGTCGCGCATCGAGCGCTCGAAGAGGTAGAGGTACGCCCGGTGCCACGGCAGGAAGTAGGGCGTGCCGTGGGCGATGCCACCCGCTGGAGAAGCGCTCGGCGTCCTTCGCCGTGATCCGGCCCTCCTCGACGAGCGCCTTCGGCCGCGGGCGGGGTCGGTCGACGTGGATCATCGTCCTTCTCCGGAAGCGACCGACGCGACCGCGCCCTGCTTTCCGGCATCGACGAGGTAGAGCAGCAGGCCGAGCCGGAAGAGCGCCGCGCGACGTCGCCCACCGGACAACGCAATGGCAATCCGACTCGTGCGCCTCCGTCTCCGACCCGACGCGTCGCTTCGATGCTAGAACGATCGGTGTCAGAAGTCACCACGCCAGACGCGCCGCCGCAGCTCGTCAGATCGGTTCGTTGGCCCAACCCAGCAGCTTCCACTCGCCATCGTCCGAGCGAACGAAGAGCCGGACGTTGTGAAACCGCTTCGGCGTGTCGTCGATGCTCATCGAGACGACGCAGGTGACGAGGGCGCGATCGGCCCCGAGGAGTGTGATCGATTCGATGGTGGTCTGGCGCGACGCACTGCGGGTGATCCCGTCCAAGAACGCGGCTCGGTCCACGCACGTTCCGTCCGCACGGCGAAAGGCCAGCACGGGAGCCAGCTTCTGGCCGAGAGAGTCCTTGTCGCCCTCGGCCTCGGCAACGCCGATCTGCACGTTCAGCTGCGTAAGCGCGTCAAAGTCGCTGGTCATTCGTATCTCCTCGCCTTCGGACACATAGAGTCTCTTGCACTACGTCTCGCGTTCGAGAACGTCGAAGCGCAAGCCGCTCGAGCCTTCCCCGCGGCCCGTGCGTTTGGCGCGCCCGAGCCAGACGTGGGTAGAGCCGTCGATCCAGCGCGCATGGTGGTAGGACCGCGTGAGCCGGACGCCGGCGCGCGGTAGCTCCTCTTCGTAGAGCTCGAGCCGCGCCGCGTTCATTCCGCGAAGGAACCTGCCGAGCGGAAGCACGGGCCGGCCCGCGTCGTCGAGCATCGTGCGGAGCTGCAAACGGACCTGTCGCCGGCCGGCCTGCACGGGGACGAGCGGAAACCAGTGGGGTGGGACGTCCGTCTGCACGCGATAGCGCAACGGCGCGTCGGGGCGCGGCGCCTCGGTCGGCGCGGCACGTTCATCGCGGCGGAGCTCTTCCTGGTATGCCTCGAAGCGGTCGAGGCGCGAGCCGCTCGGACCTTCGACGATGCGCTCGATCCCCCAGGCGACGTTCGTCATCTCGTCCCGGATGAGTGCGACCTCCTCGACCGGTGACCCCTCCAGGATCGGGCCGAGCGCCGGCGGGAGGAACAGGATCGGAGCGCTCGCGGCGCCCGCCGCTCCGTCCACGGCGAGGCGGAACATCCTCCAGTCGCCGACGCCCGCCTGCTCGGACGGCACGACGCGGGCGCGGCCGCCGAAGTTGTCGACGACGACAATCGAGTCGACCCGGCAGAGCGACCCGACGTCCAGGGTTATCGGGACGAGGAAGTGGTCGTTGCCGTAGAGCGCCGCGTACTCGACGAGCAGGAGCCGCGCCAGGTCGGGTGGACCGGCCGAGACGCGCCCGAAGTTGATCCGGGCGTTCTCGACCTCGAACCAGCGCGCTGCCGGCATCCCACCGAACGAGGCCGGTATGGCGAGCACGCGGCGGGAAACGGATTGCGGCTCCGGGTCGGCGGCGGCGCCGAGCGTCGCGCCCGGGCTGACGTCGAAGCTGTACCAGTCGAGGTGGCCGCCGGCGTATTCGCGAGCCACGAGCACGGTCTCGTCGGGACCGCCCGTGGCGGGCCGGCCCCGTGCTCCGACCGAGAACGCGTACTCCATCCGATCGGGCACCCAGGCGGGCTGCTGTTGCGCGGCCTGGCTGAAGAGGGCGTCGTACCACCTGAGCCATGCGAGAACGAGGTTCCGCACGTTCGTCGCGTCTGTCGAGTCGATGGGGGGCCGCGCAGGCAGGACGACTGCTCCGGCCGGGGTGCCAGGCGGGCGGAAGGCGGCTCGCAGCGCGTGACCATCCGGGACACGCTCGGCGACGACATTGAGCAGGCGAGAGGTCTCCTCGTCGAGGGGACCCGCCGGCCGGCGGAGCCGGAACTCGTTCCGATAGCCGGTCGCGTACGCGGCGAAGCCGGCGGCACGAAGCATCTCGAGGAGCCGCAGACCGGCCTCGGCGGCAGTTCGGAGGTCTTGGCCGCTCGTGTGGGGCGGCGGTTCGCGCTCGACGAGCGTCTCGAGCGGAAGCCTTGTCGAGGAGTACGCGACCGGCGTGCCCGCACCGGGGAGCCCGTCCGCGTAGCGCGACAGCCTTCCGACCCGCCCATCGAGAGCGACGCCGACGGGGGTCGCTGCGTCCTCCCCGCCGAAGGCGCCGAGCTGCTCTTGGCGGCCAAGCATCCACAGCGGGTCGGCGACGGCCGCACGCAGCCCTTCCTCCATGTCGGCGCGTCGAGCACGTCCCTCGAGCCGCCACCAGCCGGTGATCGACGGCACGGCTAGCGCGTCTCCTGTAGCACGCGATTGCGCTCGAGCGGCGCCGACACCGTGTCGCCTTCGGAGTTCGTCGCGAGATACAGCGCCGGCAGGAGCTGGCCCAGTCCGCCGAGCGCGTCGGCGTCGACCATCCGCAGCTTGGCCAACTCGAGCGTCTCGAGGAGGATCGCCTCCAGCGTTTCGAGATCCCAGCCCGGAGCCTCCGCATCGGACCCTCGGCGGGCGACGGGCTCGGGATGGACGGCGAGCAGGATCGACTGTGGTGGCTCGACGCCGGCGGCGTCGAAATGGAAGCTGAGCCCGGTCGTCTCCTCTGCGTTCGGGACGACTTCCACCCACTCGTCGATGATCAGACCGGAGAGCGGCCGGGTCACGTCGAGCGTGGCCGGTACATGCGCGACAAGGGAGAGCCGTCCGGCGAGGATCCGCGCGCCGGCCGCGGGCGCGAGGGCGATCCAGAGATCGGTCTGGTCGTGCGGGAGCTGGGCGACCCGAAACGAGAGGGACGAGGTGCCGAGCGCCGCGCCGTAGAGAAGCGCGGACTCGAGCCGCTGGGCTCCCTCGCGGACGCGCGCAGCGCGGACGAACCAAGTGGCCGACGACGTGGGGTCGTTGCCCTGGAGCGCGGCGCTGCGCGCGAACGACGCGCCCACCTCCGCCGCGGCGTCGGCGGGAAGGCCGAACCTCGGGAGGACGGTGAAACCCTCTCCAAGCACGGCCTCGAACCGAGCCAGCTCGAAGGCGAGCTGCCGCTCCGGGCCCGGCGGCTGCGGCGCCGCCATGACCGCTTGCCGCGCGGCCGTCAGCGCCGCGATGCGCCGATCCAGCTCCGCCGCCAGAGAGACCGCCTGCGCTCTGAGGGCCTGCTCCGCCGCGGCCGTCGCTCCGGTCGCCGAGACCGGAACCGCGCCTGGCAGGCCGAGCGCGGCCGCCGCAAGAATGTCCGCCCGGCGGGTGTCGAGGTTCGGATTCGGGTTGGCGATCGCGTTCCGCGCGCGCGTCAGCCGCCCTTCGGCACGGACCCCTCGGACACTGAACTCCGTGAGGGTGGCTGCGCTCGGCCAGTCGGCGGCCTCGCCGGGTCGCGCGAGGTCACTGGGATCGATGGGGCGTGCGCCGCCGATCGCGTTCCCGAGAGCGCGCGCGACTTCGATCGCCTCCGCGAAGCTGAGGTCGTCGTCGAGGAAACCCGCCGCCCGCGAGAGGTCGACTGCGACGGCGGCGTCCGCCGGCGCGCCGGCCGGCGGCTGGCGCCTCGCGAAGTACTCGATTCGCTGCTCGACTTCCGTCCGCTGCTCCTCGGGCGAGGGCCGCGCGAGATAGACGAGGTCGATCGGCTCCAGCTGCAGCCCAGCGAGCGTCAGGTCGACCGTCCCGGTCCGCGGCCCGGCGGCGGTCGTCCAGCTGAAGACGGCGCGGGCCCGGATCTTCGCAGCCGGGCCGAGCACGGATGCCGCCCAGGTCGCGAGCACCGGCTCGGCGTCGGCGCGGGCGCGCGCGACGTTTGTGTCCGGGATCGCAGCCGGAAGGCCGGCATCGTCCCAGAGCACGAGGATGCGGTGCGTGACGCCGACGCCGCTCCGGGCTGTACGTACGACCTCGAGCTCGGGCGGCGGCGACTCGCCGGTTGCGACGGCGTCGAGCGTGGCGCCGCCGCGAACCGGATTTCCCTGCACGACCTGGTAGACGCTCTCGGCGGTCAGCGCGTCCCGTGTCGCGTCGACCGCGGCGTCGAGCGTCCGCAGCTCCGCCTCGATCGCGGCCCGCTGCGCGTTCGTAGCGGCAGGCAGCGGCGCGGTGCCGAACCTGATCGACCCGGCCCGCCAGAGGTCGAGTAGCCGGAGCCCGTCGACAACGTCGCGCGGCGCGATCGCCTCAACCGCACCTGGGTCGGCCGAGTCACGCTTGCCCGCGCGGAGCGGTGCAAGCCGTCGCAGCGGGTAGATGAACCGGTCGAGCTCCAACCCCGGCGCATGCCGCTCGTGCAGGCCCCGCTCGAGCCGGTAGCCGAGCAGTGCACCGAGCGGCTGACCCTCACGGACACCGTCCAGCAGCTCGACCGCGAGCCGCACCCGCACCGAGGAGAGGTCGATCGCGAGATCAGCGCCGCCCGCGTCGCGGTGTGAGATGTGCCCTGCGCTCAGGACCGCGGCCGCCGCCGCGTGGCCCACCGAGGGCGAGTGGACGAATCCGCGGTTCTCGGCGTCGACGACGGGTTCGGCGTCCACGGGCATCTCGACCGGCGTCGCGCCCCTGCGGAGAACAAGATTCTCGACCCAGCCGTACGCGCCGAGACAGACGGCGTTCGGCGCGGTCGTTCGCAGCCGCTCGAGCCGCTCCGTCGCGAGGGACGTCACCCACGCATCCAGACGGTGCGTGGCGAGGTCGAGCGTGTCCCTGAGCGTGCGCTCGAGCGCCGCGGTCGGGCGGGTGCGCAAGTGTGCGAGCCCCGCAGTCAGAGCTCGCAGCGCGTCGACGTCCGGGCCCTCCGGCAGCACGACGGTCACGGGCTCGCCGAGCTGATCCGCCACGACGCTCCGCGCGAGGAAGCCCGCGGTCGCACCGTTGTCGCCGACCGGCGTGTCGAGCAGGTTCCAGATCGTCGGCGTAAAGTCGTCGGGGTCGAAGCCGATCAGCTCGCGCTCTCGCCAAGCGGCCAACGGGGTTGCCTCGTCCCCGCGCTCCACCGACGTGAAGGCTGTCGTCGCGGCGACGTTCGCCTGCGCGACGAGCATCGAGTGCCGCAGGAGCAGGTAGAGCAGCGCGTTCGGCGGCGTTCCGCCGGGATAGAGCTCCTCGCGGATCGTCGTCGCGTCCGATCCCAGCAACCACGCGATGTAGTCGTCCTGGAGCGGCTCCGTCGCAGACAGCGGCTCCGTCTCAGTGGTGAAGTCACCGCCGACGACGCGCGGTCCATTCAGCTCCATCGCCGCCCAGTAGAGGAGACGTGCGATCTGCGACTCCTGCGGCAAACCCAGGCGCCGGAGCGCGAGCTGCGCTGACTCGCGGAACGCCTCGTACCACGGGTCCCAGCCGCCCCACCCGAAGAACCACCACAGGTTCGCCCAGTAGTCGAGGCCGAGCACGCCGCGTGCCGCAAAGCTGCTCGAGACCGGTTCCTGGCCGAGGATCTCCACCAGATCGCGGTCGGGGTCGGCCGTCCGCCCGACGCGAGGGACGTTTGCGAGCGACTCGCGCCACACGTCGCGGAGCCGCCGAAGCAGGCCGGCGAGGGCGCCGCCGAAGGACTGCCCGTCCGACGGACCGACGACCGGGCTCAAGCCACCGGTCGGGACGCCCCGATAACGATCGAGTGACGTGACCGGAAGCACGCCGTAGGGCATCGACCCCGCAGTGAGAACCGGAAGCGGCCCGTCGGCTCGAACCCAGTCCACGAACCACCGGCGTGCGATCTCCGCCGTCTCCACCGGCTGCCCTTCGAGCATGTGCGCGAGGTAGTAGCCCCAGGAGGACGGCCACAGCGCCGCCTTCATCGCGGCCGCGTCGTCGGCACCGGGGCGCTCGGCGTTCGCGACGTGCTCGAACGACGAGATCGAGATCCTGAGAGCCCGCGCGAGGCGGTCGCCGTCGGAGCCGTCGCCGTCGATGACAAGCGGCCCGCCACGCTCGACCGTGTAGCTGCGCTCGGCCAGAGCGTCGTCCCGCACGACGGCGGCGCCCGCGGCACTCGTGTTGTTCGTCGCCTCGCCGGGCGGGAGGAGCACCAGCCCGTCGGTGTAGTGATGGGCCTCGAGCAGCTCTTGGAGCCGTGTGGCCGAACCGGCGGAATCCAGCGACGCTTTGACGCCGAGAACGAGGAGCCGCTCTACCGCCTCCGTTTCCGGTGGAAGCGGGATGCGCAACGCCATACCGACCTGCTCGGCGGCTGCGAAGCTGACCATCCAGCGCATCCCGTCGTCGAGCGGCGGGAGGAGTGGATCGATCGTCTGCCCGTCGTCGGAGGGATCGGGGCCGGTGGCCAGTGAGTCGGGGATGGGCTCGCCCAAGCGGGTGACGACATCCGCGCCGGCAAGGTAGACGCGTACGACCCAGCGGTCGGGGAGCACTCGTGTGCGAGGCGCGCGCGTCCAGCGGGCGGCGCGGCTGGGAGCCGGGGCGGCCGCGCGAGCGGGGTCGAGGACGAGCGTGATCCACGCTGCCCGTGGCGCGCCGAACCGCTGTGCGAGCGTCACCCAGGCCAGGCGGCGCTCCGTCGCCGTCGAGGTCGCGTCCCCCTCGACGGCCCAGTACTGCGTGCCCCACTCGACCTCCTCCGCGGTCAGCTCCCCCTCGTGCGTGTCCGAGTGAATCGCGTCGGGGTAGACGCGGACGAGCAGCTCGTCGTCGCCGAACCGCGTCTCGATGCGGACCGGCAGCAAGGTGAGCACCCGTTCGCGGCCGACGAAGCCGAAGAGGTTGTCGGGGTCGTCGGGATCGTCGAAGGCCTCCACGAACGCGCGCTTGATCTCAGCGAGGCGTGCCCGCGCGCTCGCCTCGGCAGCGAGCGCCGTCTCGTGCGCTTCCTCCGCGACCACGCGCTCGCGCTCCTCGTCTCGACCCGCGCCGACGCGTCGCGCGCTCTCGGCGGCCGCGACCTTCTGGGCTAAGTCCGCCGCAGCCCGCACGCGGTCCGCGAGTGCCTGCTCGGCCCGCTCCGCCGCCTGACTGACCTGCTGGGCGATGTCCCGCGGGCCGAGCATCAGGCGGGGAGCATGTCGTCGGCGGAGATCGCGACCCGGAAGGGGTCCTGAAGCGTCGCGAATGCGAGGTTGGCGGAGTGGCCGCCGAACGACTGTCCGGCAGGACCGCGGATCGCCCCGACGGGTCCGGTGGCGGTCGCCGCCAGCGAGATGTGACCGTTGCGAATGGTGACATCGCCCCACGTCACATCAGCTAACGTTGCGGGCGCGCTCGCGTTGGCACGCGGCTCGTCGAGCCCAAAGCGCGGCTCGGTCGGGTGTTGCTGCAGCACGAAGAACCAGCCGGGGCCGGGGTCAGAGGCGCCGGGGGCCGGTGCCGGGCCGCCACGCGCCTCCTCGAGCGTGAGGTCGAACCCGAGGAAGCTCATGTCGGGCGGTAGGCGGCCACCGAGGATCGGATAGCGCTCCTCCTCGTTCGGCGGCGCGAGCGGCCTGCGCCCTGCCGCGCCCGGGCGGGCATTCGCCTTCGTCGCGTAGATGACGGTCGTCGGATATCGGGCGAGCAGTTGTCCGCGGATGAGCAGGACCAGCTGCGGCCCCGCGCGGCCGGCATCGTCCCCCAGCCGGAACCGGCCCGGCCACGTGTGGATCGGCGTGATGTCGTGAAGTTGCTCGCGTTCCGCCTCCGTCGCCGGAGCCGGAACGCGCCCGCTCGGGTCCCAGAATTGGCGGAAGTACGTCCCGCGCTGGTCGGTCGGGTAGTCCCGCCAGAGCAGCTCCCGGCCCATCTCGTGGTTGAGGCCGACCATGAAGGCCTCGATGAAGCGCGGGTTCGTCTCGAGCAGTGTGACCGAGTTCTGGGGGACGCCGTCGATCCCCGGAAACACGAGCTCCTTGAAGTGGTCGCGCAGCGCCGTGTACATCGGCGTTGGGAACGACGGCGCAGCCATGATCGGCTCGATCGGGTCGTCAGGTTCCCAGCCGACCGGGACGTCGATTCGGGCGAGCACTGCGGCGGGGACGGCCACACGGGGGTCGACTGCGGCGAGGATTGCCCCCGCCGCCTCGCCCACGTCGAGTCGCCGGGCGGGAACGCCGTCCTGTGCCTCCGCGGCCACGACGGCCGTGAGTTCGGCTTGGCGCTGCCTTGCGGCGAGCCGAAACGCTGCCGCGGCGGGGCTGTCGGCCGGCCCTTCTGCCGTCGGCGCCGGAAGCGTCGTCGTCCCCTCCGGCAGCACCTCGAACGCGGGTCGGCGCGGCACCTCGTCGACGGCGCGAGGCGTCAGCGCCTCGGGACGCGCCTCGAGTGCGGGCCGGAAGCGGCCGGACCGGTGCCGGAGCGCCTGCCGCGCGGCGAGCGCGGCCGCGGCGACGACGACAAGCGGGACGGCGATGACCAGGAGTCCCAGGAGGAATAGGACGAGGGCCACCACGAGCAGGAGCACCGCGAGGACGAGCAGGATGAGCGGCAGCACGCCGAGCAGCGGCCGCAGCCAGCGCGGGAACCAGCTCGGGAGAACTGCGTCGGCGGCATCGGCCGCCGTGACGGTCCCATCCGGGGGCCGGCGCGGGTCCGCGGCGGCAATCTCACCGTCGTTGAGACGCCCGACGACCGAGCCCGGAGCGAGGTCGCCGTCGGGGCGCAGCCGCCTCGCCACCGGCCCCGTGGGCCGGGCGATGCGGCGGAAGGAGGGGGTCAGTGCCGCGGCCGGGAGCGCGCTCTGGGCGACGGTTGCGGCGACCGTCTGCGGGCTGGCCCGGACCCGGCTGTGCGCCGGCTGGGTCAGCTGCAGCACGACGCTGCCGTCCGCCACAGCGAAGTCCTCGTGGAGCCGCCGGCTCGCCGCACGCGCGAGCTGCGCCCGCCTGAGCGCCTCGTTCGCCTCCTCCACCGCTCCGACCTGGTCCCAAGCCGACGCCATCAGCTGCTCCTGCTCTTCTTGGACGACCTGCGTCCCGAGCCCCGCGGCGGCTCGTGCGCGAGGTTCGAGATTCAGCTCGCGCAGCCAGTGCGGCCGGTCGGCGGGAACGCGGTCGCGCCCTGCATGAAGCCCGCCGTAGAGTGGCGGTGCGATCACGCCGGGCTGCGACGGGTCGCTCGCCGCGAGCGTCGCCGGAGTGTCGAGACGCGAGCGCAGTTGCGTTTGGAAGGCGGCCGGCGGCGATGGACCCGGCGTCGTTCCAGGTGCGACGAGCGGGCCGAGGAAGTCGATGTTGCCCGTGGTCGGCAGGCCGATACCGGGTGCAGACCCGTCTACCTGCAGCGACCCCATCGTGGCCGGCGAGGCACGGCTCTGAAGCAGCCGTGCGAGCGACTCGAAGTCGCCTGCCGAGCCCGTCGAAAACGTCCAGCCGTAGTAGACCGGGAGGGTCAGCTGTTGCGTCGCGCTCTCCCAGGCGGGCTGCGCCGGGGCGGGGTCCACCGGAAGCCCGAGCCCGGCGAGTCGCCCAGCCTCCGTCGTCGGGACGACACAGGCGACGTACGCCTTGTCGGGCTGGAGGCGGCACGGACAGACGAGCCGCGAGAGCACGCGATCCCGGCTTGACCCGAGCACCTGGGCAACAGAGGAGGTGCCCAACTCGCCCGCGACCTGTGCGTGCGCCCACGCCCACGACTCGCCGAGGTCGGGAAGCATCGGGCCTGCGTTTGCGAGCTCGAGGATCCCGGGCTTTGATCCCGAGCTGCGCGTGAACTTGACACCCGCCCCGAGCGGGACGACGACGACCGCGATCCACGGCCGCAAAACGTCGCCGCTCGCGCGGACGGGAGTGAACAGCCAGGGGAGGTCCGGACGGAGGAACTCGACGAAGGGGAAGTAGTTCGGCTCGAAGTCCAGGGCGCTATCTCGCGGCTCCGTCCGGACGACCTGACCGTGGACGACCTGACCGTCGAAGCCCACAATGTCCCCGGGCCCGTAGAGCGAGATCGAAACGGTGCGCTGGGGCTGCGTGTTGACCCGGAAGCGAACGTCGAACGTGGCTTCCTTCGGGAGTGGCTGGGCGACGTTCTCGAGCGTGGCGATCGCCGCCGCCGCGCCGGATCGGACCCAGGGGACGAAGGTGAACCGAGCGCTCACGCGAGCTCGTACTCCCGGACGACCTGCGTCGTTCCGCCCGGCGCTCCGGCCTCCCACTCGCGCTCGGCCGCCTCGGTGTAGCTGCCCAGGCTCCCGGCCTGATCTGAGAGATCGGCGGTGCCGGCGACGCCGTATTTCGGTTCCCGGATCGCGATCCCGAGACTGGAGCCGGCGTACTTCGAGCGGCCGGTCGCCGTTGCCGGCGCGGTCGCGGCGGCTCCGGACAGGACGAGCGCAGTCGCGATGTCCGCCGGGATCTGGTAACGAGCGAGCGGGCGGACGACCTGGTGGACGATGTCCACGACGCTCTGCTCGTAGTCGACGTTCCGTGGCACCGCGGTTCCGTGCGAGACACCGGAAGCGCCGAAGCTCAGCCCCGCGTCGAGCGGCTCGAAGGAGGGGCGCGAGAGCCTCTCATCGTCGCTGAGGTCGAAGAACTGTGCCGGCGCGAAGAGGTCGCGCACCGACACGGGTGTCGGCGTCGGCGCCGTGCCGTCGATCGTCACCGAGACAGAGAAGCGCCGTTCCGCGGCGAGGCGCGCGTTGCCGTAGCGGGTGAGCTCGACGTTCAGCGGCACGACGCGCTGGCGGACGGTCAGGCGTCCGAGCGGGTGCGCCAAGACGTCGTTGCCGGGGTCGAAGCTCCGCAACGAGACGAGCATCGACCCGCCCTCCGGGAGCTGGGCGCTCCAGTTGCCCCGGTCGGCGAGCGCCGTGACCAGCGCGCCCGTCGGGTCGGCCGTGGGCAGCTCCTGCGGCGGCGGATCGGGGCCGACCGTCACGTCGATGCTGATCGAGTGCCGACCGAAGAAGGAGAACGACGCCTTGCCCCACGCGTGCAGCGGCTGCGGGCCGGACAGCGTCAGCTCGATGTCGAGCGCGAGGAAGTCGACCCCGTTCCGCTGGAGCGCCACGCCGCCGGCGATGTCGACGATGAACGAGAACGGGTCGAAGGTGAACAGCGCGTCGAAGCCGAGGTAGGCCTGGAAGCTGAAGCGGCCGATGAAGCCGAGGTCGAGCGCGGCGTAAGCGTCGAACCGCGCGCCGACCTGGAACGTGTTCGACGTGATCGCGAGGTACGCCTCCAGGCGCAAGCGGGGGTTGTCGCCGCTCGCGAGTGCGATCGCGACACGGTTCAGCACCGGGAACCCCTGCGGCGCGGCGAAGCGAGGGTTCAAGCCACCGATCGAGAGCGCGAAGGTCGGGTTGGACGACCAGCGGGCCCGCATCGCCATGTCGCCTGTGACCGCGAAGACGGCGATCCGCGAGTCGTAGATCGTCGCGTCGACCGAGGCCTCGCCGCGGTCGAAGTCGATGATCCCGAGCACGTCCATCTTCAGCAGCACGAGCGCGACGGACGGCTCGGGCAGCGTCAGCGTCAGCCGCCCCATGATCACGAGCCGAACCGGCGAGGGGAGCTCGAGGACGACGCCCAGCTCGATCGAGAGGATCGTCGGCGTCCCCCAGCCAAGCTTGGCCATCGGGCCGAAGACGTAGCGCGACTCCGCGGGCGGGAAGATCGAGCTCAGCTGACTGACGATCTGCGGCGCGTTGCGGATCGGGTCCTGCGGGAAGAGGACGGCGTTCAGCGTCCGATTTCGAATCCCGTCTCGCAGGACGTTGACGACGACGGTGCGGTTGATCCCGAGCAGACCGCCCGCGCCGTTGAGGGTGAAGCCGAACCCGAGCTGGATCGGCGGAAACTCGCCGACGACGATGATCAAGAGCGAGAACCCCTGCGAGCCGTCGGGCATCCGAGTGTTGAGGAGGCCGATCGCGTTCAGCGAGATCGCGCCGAAGCTCAGGTGAGCCAGGCCCGCGTACTGCTTCTGCGCGTCGTTGAACTCCAGGAACCCGCCGCCCTGCACCGGCCCTGCGTCGAGCGCGAGGCCGGCTCCCTCGGGGGCCTTGAAGCCGAACCGCAGATCGAGATCGCCGAGGTTCCCTGGGGCGGCCGGAGCCGCCTTCGGGAGCGCCTCGAGGCGGAGGCCGACGCGGCGAAGCGCCGCGACGAGCGGCCCGAGCCGGATCGCGCCGCTGGCCGCGAGGACGAGCTCCACGCGCGGCGGCGCGGCAGCCACCCCGACCGCCACGAAGATCGACTCGACGTCGATCACGCCGAGGATCGACTGATGCACGGGGATGGTCGCCTCGAGCCGTCCCTGCGCGTTGAACCGGAAGCCGCTTCGGCTCGACCAGCTCAGCTGTGCACCGAGCTCGAACCGCTGGGGCTGCCCGCCGAAGATCTTCTGGAGAAACCCGTCGCCTTCCCCGAAGTCGAGAACGAGCGCGGCGCTGTCGGCCGCGATCTCGATCAGCGCCTCGATCTCCGGCAACACGCCGCGCGCCGCGATCGACGCGTGCGCGCCAGCGAGCTCGAAGCGCGTCGAGTCGCGCGCGCCGAAAAGGAGCCAAGGCTGCGGCGGGGCCGCGGTGAGGCGCCCCTCCGCCGCGATCGATGCCCCGAGCGTGGGCGAGACGCCCACGCCCGCCCCCGTCGGCCGGATCTCGAGGCGCACCGCGCCGACGGACTCGAACCCGCCCGACAGCCGGCCCTCGAGCCAGTCGGTGATATCGAACCGGACGCCGGCGCCACCCTGGACCGCAGGAGAGAGAGCGAACCCGATCGGGTCCGCCGTGCGGTTTCCTGCCGGCGGGATCGGCAAGGCGCTCAGCGCGACCTGGACGAACGCGAGCGCGCCACCGTCCGTGACGATGGCCCAGTAAAGCGGGATCCGAAGCTCCGCGACATTGCGCCGCGCAGGAGCCGCCGCGTCGTAATAGGCGTTGAGGAGGGTCGGGCTCGCTTCCTCGACGCTTACAGGCGCACCGAGGCCGGCCGCGAGGGCGGCAGCGTTCTCGAAGAGGCGGGCGTAGTCGAACGCGCCGTCCCAGCGGTACACATCGCGGAAGAGCTGAATCGGATTCGTTCCGGCCAACACGAGTCGGTTCCACCGGATGCCTCGCCGCCGAAACGCGCTCCGGGTGCCGCTCGCCTGTCGGTCCTCGACATCGGCGACCCCAAGGAACCGGAAGAACGCAAAAAGCGTCCGCTGGTTCCGCTCGAGGTAGTCGTAGAGGAGCAGCTCGCCGACGTCCGCTGCGAAGGCCGGCCAAAACGCAGGGTCGCTGAGAGGGGCAGGCAGCGCCGGCGTCGCGTTCGTGGCCAGGCCTCGGATGTCGTTGGTCACGACCCCCACTGCCGTCGCAACACGCCCGATCGCCGCGAGGACGGTAGGCGGCGCCGCATCGTCCGGAAGGTCCGCGAGCGCCTGCGCCCCGGTCGCGAGGTCCCGGAGATGCGGAGGAAGCTGGCCAAAAGTCGCCTGGATCGGCCCCTCCGGAACCGTCGGATCGAGGGTGAAGCCGAGGTCGCCGAGGAGCGCTGCCAAGCTCGCGGGCGAGGAGGCCGCATCCTCCAGCGGCGCGAGCGCCCTCGAAAACTCGACGAGGACGTCACCGACGAATTTCTCGGAGCCCATTACGACCTTCGGTAGGGAAATTCGCGGCCGTTCCAGACGTGCTCGAGTCGGGTCACGACATCGCCCAGATGAGCCGACCGCCTTGCGCCCGCTGCATCACGGGCGTCTTCTTCGACCCGAAGCGCAACTGAACTCGGGTCGAGGAGGTTGTTGTACCGCCAGTTTCCTGGATCGAAGGCGCGGTCATCGCGCTCGATGCCGTTCGGCAGCGTCGGCGGCGAAGCTCTCCAAGGATCGTCGATGAGGTGCGACGTCGGCGCCGCCGCGGCGGCCCGGAACGCGGTCATGAACTGCGCCCCCGAGCCGGGAGTGTCAAGATCGATTGCGGGCCGTGCTGAATCGAAGAGCAGATCCCACAGCCGGGTTTGGTGATCCGTGACGACCGTCCGGTCGAGGACGGCGCAGGCGAGCTCCGTGTCGCAGAGGAACGACCGCCGGTTGACGTTCGCCGATCCGGTCACGAGCAGGTCGTTGTCGTACGTGTGCGACTTCGCATGGACGTAGATCCCTCGGTTTCGTGACGTGCCGACGGCCGACGACCGCCTGTCGAGCCACATGTCGTAGACGGCCACGCGGTTGGCGGCGCCCCCGACCGGGTCCATGAGAGCTTCAAGCGCCCGGCGCCGGGCGCGATGAGCAACGGCAAACTGCACGTCAGCGTGCGGCGGCACGATGACGATGACGTTCAGACTCTGAAACGCCTGCAGCTGCTGGTTGACGAGACGGGCGAACGGCACGCTCCAGAAGTACTGGTCGAAGATCCAGATCAGCTGCCGCGCGGCCGTGACCGCCTTGACGATGCCTGCGGCGACGGTGAACTCGCCTCGCTGGAACGGGCTGCCGGTGCGCGTGTCCTCGCGAAGCGGAATCGTGCGCCACATCTGCACGCGCGTCGTCGCACCGGCGATCGGGGATATGGGCGGCCCCAGAGGCAGCGGTGTGATGCCGCCCGCCGTGAACGCGCGACCCGTGCTGAAGATGACCTGCCCCCCGAACCAGTTGCCGTCGTTGCTGAGATCGAATGCCTCACCGGTATCGCGCCAGCGCTCACCGAACTGCGCCTCGATCGTGCGCACGATCGGCCCTTCCAGCCTCAGCTGCTGGTCATGCCAGATCTGCCTGTCCAGGGGCGACAGCGGGTCCGCGTCTCCATAGACGTTCGCCGGCAAGTCGCTGGCCTGCCGCTTGGCGAAGATCGGCTCGCGCCCCAGGAACGTGTAGTCGACCGGCGGCGGCGACTTCGGCCAGAGCGACGTTGGCACCGGGATGCCTGCGCCGGACTGCCAGTCGCCGCCCAGGCTCGGAGCGTCGCGTCGCGTGAAGGCAAGGTCGACACCGCCGACGTACGCGACGTCCGCGGCTGGGCTCCGGATCACCATCATCTTCTGGTGATGGGCTGAGGAGAACGGTGAGTCTGCCGTCCGCAGATCGAGCCCGACCACTCCCAGGGGATCGGCAGGTGCCGGAGTGAGACGGTCCGTCTCGGAGCCTACGACGTGGGCGAGCCAGCGTTCATCGGCGACGTGCGCGGCCAGGTCCGCTGGCCCCTCCATGTAGCCGTTCGGCAGCCAAACAAGGATGCGCACGCGAACACCCGCCTGGAGCAGCCGGATCACGAGTCCGACGACGGACTGGTCGGGACGTGCCTGCGTGCCAGGCGCGTACGGCGTCCAGGGATTCGTTCCCCAGGGGTTGGCCGTCGAGAGGTCGCGGAGCGAGTTGAGTCGCCAGCCGGCGAAGTAGACGGAGCCGCGCGAGCCGACGGGCTGGCTGCTGCCGGTGGCGGCAGTGATGAGGTCCTCGATCGACTGCCGCATGGCAGACATGGCGTCGACCGACTTCACGTACGAGGTGACGCGGCACCCGTCGTCCCAGGGACTCGGTGCGCCGGGCGCACGCGCACGTGCCGCGATAGCCGTGCCGTCGCCCCAGGGACGGCCGTCACCGTTGTACGCGTTCGGATTCGCCGACCAGAACGGCAGGAACCAGGTCGCCGGGTCAGCGGCCACCGAGGCTCTCTCGCTCTCGAATAGACAGACCCCGCTTCTCGCACTCGATTCTCGGAGTGCTCCGTGCCGCAGCGATGCAAGCCCGACCGGCCGTCGGCTGCCTCCGTTCGCGGGTGGTCGAGCGAGCTAACTACGTCCGAGGCGCGGTGTCAACCGGGACCAGATTCCGGAGTTCGACGTGGCCGGATTGCGGCCGGACTTCCTCTCGCGTCCAACGTACGGGGGGTCAGTGTTCGTTGCTGGCCATGTTCGCGCCCGATTTCGCCGCCGGCCTTCGCCGTCGCCTCCGCCTTCGCGAACCATGGAAGGGCGGCACCCAGTGTCACCTCGCCGCCGAAGGTGGCACTTCTGTTGACCGACTCCGAGAGCGTCACGCTTGTCCCCTCGTAGTCAGGCCGCACGACGGCGTCGTAGAACGCATCGACCTGCCTTTCATCGATGAACATCGGTGCGTCGAGGAGCCACAGGATCTCGCGCGGAAGCTCCTTCTTCCGTGGCTCCGCCGGCAACTCGTCCTTCGCCGGGTCCGGCGAAAACTCGTCCTCCGCCCGTCGCCCCATCCATCGCCGGACCGTCTTTCTGATTCGACCGCTCATCTCACCACAACCATCGGTAGCACCCTCCGTGATCCGGAGCCCTTCAGTTCTTCGCTGCAAATCGGCAGCCGGTCTGTCCCCCGTGCTGGCGCTTTGCCAGAACTGACGCGAACCATCTACCGTTTTTCTACCCATCTCAGCTGATCCGCCATGATCGAGCCTGACCGGAGATGGCTCAGCTAAGCCAAGCTCGCCTCTGATCATTTGGATCGGCTTCATAACCCGGAGGTCGCAGGTTCAAAATCCTGCCCCCGCTACTGGGAAAGGCCCGCATATGCGGGCCTTTTGTTGCGGCTGGACCAAGCGCGACGTCGGCGATTGACCCTCGAGGAGGAGCGAGACGCGTACAGCGGTACTCCCGCACGTGCGCTTGCACCTGTCGCTCGGTCCAGCAGGCCTTGTCAACCCACCCTCCACGCGGAAGAATCTGCCCGTCAGCGTCCCGCTCTTGGAGGCCATCGCGATGGCGACCGAGCTCCAGATCCCGCTCGCGGAGGCGATTCGCGCGCTCCGCGGCGAGCTCGTTGCCGCCGTGCGCGAGGCTGAGGGCGAGGAGGTGCGCTTCGCTCTCGGCCCCGTCGAGCTCGAGCTTCAGCTCGAGGTCTCGAAGGAGGCGGGCGGGGAAGCGGGGATCGCCTTTTGGGTCGTCACGATTGCCGGCAAGGGGAGTCGCACGGAGGCGACGACGCACACGGTCAAGCTGACCCTGACGCCCGTGGGCCCTTCGGGTGAGGCGGACCTCGTCGTTCGTGACGAGGTCGGGGCGCGCCCAGACTAGGAACGAGCCGTGCCGCTCGAGGAAGGGCGCGTGTGCGAGGTGTTCGCGCCTAGGAGCACCGGAAGGAGCGGCTTTGGCTCCGGCTACTTCGTCACGGCCGAGCTCATCCTCACCGCCTCGCACGTCGTCGACGGGGCGCTCGGGACCTGCGAGGTGCGGCCATTAGGAAGCAAGGAGTGGCTTCCGACAGCCCTCGCGTGGCGCGGAAAGGCGTGCGATGCCGCCCTTCTTCGCATCTCGCCAGCGGACCCGACACCACAAGAACGCGTTCCGCTCGGCCGCCTTGCGACCGGCAAACCGGCGGCATGCGAAGCGCTGGGCTTTCCGCTCGCACAGGCCAAGGTGCGAGAGGCGCGGTCGATTCGCGACACGGAGCGAATCAGGGGCGAAGTCGATCCCCTAAGCGCACGCAAGGAGGGCCTGCTCACTATCCACGTGGGACGAAGCGTTCCCACGCCCGCTGTGTCCGGTCACTCGCCTTGGGCGGGCATGTCTGGCGCTGCGCTATTCTGCGGGCGCCTCCTCGTCGCCGTCGTCGCGGTCGATCCCGCCCGCTTCGGCACCGACCGCCTCTCCGCGGTGCCCGTAAGCACGATGGCCGAGGATGCGGGCTTCTGGGCTGCCCTCGGCGTACCGGCGCCGGAGCTCCTTTTCGCCCTCGAGGACGAGCCCGCCCGTGCGCTCCTCGCGCCGCCCTACCGTCCCCTACCCGAACGCGCCACACCGGACTTCTTCCGTCGCTCCCCGAGCCATCTCCTTCGTCCCGAGTTCGGAATCGTCCCCTTTGGTGGGCGCGATCGGGAGCTTGCGGAGCTCGCCGAATGGCGCGCCGACGACGGCCTTGGGGTCGCACTCCTGCTCGGTCGCGGCGGCACGGGCAAGACTCGCCTTGCCGCCGAGCTTTGCCGAACGCAAGACCAGGAAGGGCGGCTCGCCGGCTTCCTCGCCGCGAACTCAGGCCCCGAGACGCTCGCGGACGCAGTCGCCCCCCTCCTTCTCGTCCTCGACGACGCACAGACCCGCCTCGGCGAGCTCGCCGCGCTCTTGGCCGGGCTCGTGCACGCCGAGCGGGCGAGGCAGATCCACATCCTCCTGCTCGCTCGGGAGGGGGGCGAGTGGTGGGAGCACAGGCTTCCGCAACGCCTCGAGGACGAGTTCGACGCCCAGCTTGCGCTCGAAGCCGCCTGGGTGCGCGACTTGGCCTTGTTCGAGCGAAGCGAGAGCGCAAGACAGGAGGCGTTCCACGGGGCCGCGCGCGCGTTCGCAGCGAAGACCGATCGTTCCAGCGAAGGTCTCTCCGCGCCCGATCTCAACCAGGAACTCTTCGAGACCATCCTCTTCATCCACCTCGCCGCCCTCACGGCGCTCGAGCGCGGGCCGATGCCGCAGGGCCCGGTCATCCGGGACAGTCTCCTGGGGAGCAGGATCGAGCGCGAGGCGCGTTACTGGGAGGACACGGCGCGCGACGAGGGGGTAGCTGCCGTCGACGACCGCGTGCGCCGGCGCGCCGTTGCCTTGGCAACGCTCACGATGGCCGAGACCGAGGGCGAGGCGGCCGCCGCGCTTGCGGCCGTTCCAGACCTGGCCGGCGAGCCACAGGAGCCGCTCCGCCGCCGGGTCGCGAACTGGCTACGCACCCTCTACCCAGGCACCGGCTGGCTTCGCCCGCTCGAGCCGGACACGCTGGGCGATGCGCTGCTTGCCGAGGTCCTCGCCGACGTCCCCGAGCTCGGACGCAGGGTTCTCGTCCACTCCCCACCTGCTCAGGTAGGACGCGTGCTCACCGTCCTGACTCGCGCCGCGCAAGACCACGAGGCTGCCGAGCGGGCTCTGGCCGAGGCGCTTCGCAACGAGCTGCCGTCCGTCTGGAAGACCGCCATCGAGGTCGCTCAGGAGACTGGCGAACCCCTCGGGCGCCTGCTGGCCCAAGCAGTTGAGGAAGTCCCTCGCGCCGGGCTCGCTGATGAGATGCTCGCCCGCCTGCCGGCGAGGACGATCGCTCTCCGTGATCTCTCCGCCGCCGCCACGCGCCAGGCGCTCGACCGGCTCCTCGAGCGGCCGGCGGGACGCGAGCGCGATGCCGAACTCGCAGCTCTCTTCAGCGACTTCTCGAACCGGCTCGCCGACCTCGACGAGCACGAAGACGCACTCGCCGCGGCCGAGGAGGCGGTAACCCTCTACCGCCGACTCGCCGAGGCGAAGCCCAACGCCTTCCGACCCGGCCTCGCGATTGCCCTCAACAACCTCTCGGTTCGCCTGCCGAAGCTCGACCGGTGGGACGAGGCGCTCACGGCGGTCGAGGAGGCGGTCGAGATCCGGCGCCGCCTCGCCCGGGAGGATCCCGACGCCTTCCTCTCCGACCTCGCCTCGTCGCTCATCAATCTCTCGAGCGTCCTCGCCCACCTCCGCCGCCGGGCGGAGGCACTCACGGCGATCGAGGGGGCAGTCGAGATCCACCGTCACCTTACTGAGGAGCACCCCCATGCCATCCGACCCGACCTCGCCTTCGCCCTCCTTAACCTTTCCGCCAGCCTGGCTGACCTCGGCCGCCGCGAGGAAGCGCTCGCACGATCTAGAGAGGGCGTCGCCCTCCTGCGCTTCATCGCTGAGAAGCACCCCGACGCCTTTCTCGCCGACCTCGCGAGGGCGCTCAGCAACCTCTCGAACCTCCTGAAGGAGGCGGGGGAGGGGGAGGCGCTCACGGCGATCCGGGAGGCCGTCGAGATCCGCCGTCGTCTCGCCCAGAAGCACCCCGACGCCCTTCTCTCCGACCTCGCCGGGTCGCTCATCGATCTGTCAAACCTCCTCGCCCATCACCGCCGCGGGGAAGAGGCACTCGACGTGATCGAGGAGGCAGTTGCGATCCAGCGATACCTCGCCGAGAAGCACGCCGACACGTGGTCCCTTCGCGGCCTAGGAGTAGTGATCAACAACCTCTCGAACCGCCTCAGCGAGGTCGGCGAGCGCGAGAAGGCGCTTGCCGCGATCCAGGACGCCGTCTTCATCCGTCGGCGCCTCGCCGAGCAGCAGCCGGCCGCTTACAGCCGCGACCTTGGCGACTCCCTCAACAACCTGTCCGTTCAGCTCGCCCAGTCCGGCAATTGGGAGGACGCGCTGGACGCGGTGAAAGAGGCGATCGAGATTCGCCGCCGCCTCGCCGAGGAGGACCCCGATGCTTTTCTCCGCGACCTCGCCGACTCGCTGGTCAACCTCTATCTGCACCTCGCGAGTCTCGGCCGCCGGGAGGAGGCGCTGGCGGCGATCGAAGACGCAGTCACATGCACCCTCCCGTTGTTCGAGCGCATGCCGCACACCCTGCGCGGCGTCGACCTGAGCGTGTTCCAGATGTATGTCTCCGTTTCCTCTGAGCTGGGGCACGACGTCGATCCCAACCTCGGAAAGCGCATCGCCGCAGTCGTGCAAAGAGCGGGCTTCACCATCACGGTTCGCGACGACGCCCAGTAGCCGAAGGGTCGGCGAACGAGCGGCGGGCTTCCGTCCGGCGAGGTTGTCCGGGGCGAAGATCTTCTGTCGTTCGCGCTTTCGGGTGACGACGAGCAGGTGGCCGTGGCGGTCTTTGCCGGCCCTCGGACGCTCCGGGTTGCAGCGCAGCGTGAACTTCGGACACTCGCGCTCGAGAGCGGCCGCACGATCAGGCTGGGCCGCGGTCAGGCTGGGCCGGCGAGGGAGCGCGCGGAGAACGACGACGGGCCCGAAGGTATCGGTTGAAGAGGTCGAGATAGTCGCGCGGGCTCGCGGCTCGCTCGACGTACTCCCTGAGGCTCATTTGGAGAGATTGGACACGATCGCCCCGCCTGTGGGATGCACAAACTCGAACCGTGCGCCGGTCAAACGCTAGATCATCCGATTTGTAGGCGGAAACCGAGTTTGTGCACCCGACACGGTGACGATCGCTGCCCTCGCTGCGGTCCGAGCACGATCCAGCCGCTGAGTGGGCTGCGCTTGGCGATCGCGAGCACCTCGAGCAAACCGCCGGCTGAGCACGGTACGAGTACGCCGCGCCCGCCGGCGCGCCTCACGGGTCGTCATCGTGCGAGTGCTCATCGTCCCAGGGCATCCCTGACCGGAGTACCGAACGACTGAGAGGTTGACCGTCCTGACACATGAAGACGGGGCGCGCGCTCTCGTTTCTGCGGCCGCCCGCCCGCGTTGGGGGTGCGACGCCCGTCGCGTGGGAACTGATCGCCAGCACGCAGCGCCCTGCCGTTTTCAAGCGAACGGCTTGAGCGGTCGGAAGAGCCGCTCAGGACTGTCAATTGCGTCGATCACCGTGAAGTAGCCAGCCTTCGCCAAGCTGGCTGCGGCCTCGCGGACGATTCATGAACCGTCTTGTCGTTTGCCCGTGAGACTCTGCCGAGACGGCTCGACATAGCCGCTGCTAATGCGGTTGCGGCGCGTCGGCATGTCCGGCGAGCCTCGGGCATGCGCAAGCGAACCCACACTTTGGCCGCCTTATCGTTGATCGTGATGTGGCGAGGCTGATCATTGAGCAGGTTCGTTCGCCCATGCCAGGAGCTCCCACGGCGTACCGGCCTCCTGACGAGTGAAGAGCCGGACGTTGTGGAAGCGCCTGGTACCTTCTGCGGTCTCCATCGCCACGATGCACACGACGAGAGCGCGGTTCGCTTCGAAGAACGTGATGGAGTCGACTTCGGTCGCCCGTTCCCCGCTCTCGGCCAGCGCGGCTATGAACCGCCCTCGGTCGTCCATGTGCTTGCCGTCGGCCCGACGCATGGCGAAGACGGGAGCGAGAAGATCCTCGAAGAACGCCGTGTCGCCTCTCGCCTCCGCTTTCCCGATCTCGATGTTCAGTGTCCGCATCTGTTCATAGTCGGGCTGCATGGCGCACCTCCCTCAATTCGCGCCGGGCGTCCATTGACGCTGGCTTCTGCACGTCATGAATGGCGCTCACGGACGACCTACACGTAGGGCGTTTCGCGAAGAGGACTCCGGGATGTTCGGAGGATGCCACGGGGTGCCGCCGGTGCATCGTCAGGACGGTATTGACGCTGGAAGGCGACAGAGTATTCCAGCGATGCTGGGGATGATTGCGTCGCCAACCGTCAACGCCAGCCGAACCGCTTACGGGCGTCGTGGAACATCGCGGCCATTTCAAGTTGTTCGGGCGCCTCTGGCCGTAGGGCCTTTGAGGCGATCAGGTGGCCGAGTCCGCTGAACGCTCCCACGATCGCGAGGGGGCCGAGGGCGAGCGCACCGACGGGCGCAGCGGCGGTCGTTATCAGGAACGCGTTCTTGACCGCGGTCTTGATCCTCTTGCGTCTCACGGCTCGGCTGTAGTCGCTGATCGCGGCTTCCATCTCTTCCCGCGCCTCCTCGGGGCTTGCTCCACGGAGCAGCACGTTTCGACGCCAACGGTGGAAGGCCCGGCGGTAGCTACGGATCTCGTCGGCGTGCGCGAGTTCAACGGCCTGCTTGAGGAGGTCGGTGTCCGACCGCTCGGAATCGGCTGGCACAAGGAACTCCCAGCCGAAAACGTGAAGGAGCCGCTCCGCTTCGGCGGCTGCTGCATCGGTCAAGGGCAGCGGGTGGTCTTTCTTGAAGGACTGAAACGAGGCGTACGCCGCGACGGCGTCGACTTCGACTCGAGGCAGGCTCAGGAAGAGCTCGGTGTCGTTCCGCATGTTCGACCAGTCGACCAAGACCAGCCGCGTCGTGTGGTGAGCAAGCGCGTCGACCTCGTCGGGCTGACCGCGTCGGCTGACCTCCTTTTCCTCGGACGCCATCAGAGCTCGGTGGAGTTCGGCTGCATCGTGGCCCCGGCGGCGTTCAAACTCCTGACGCCGGGACGTCGTGAAGGCGACATCTTGTTTCGCCGCCCCGGCGAGCTCCGCGCGGACCGCGCCCTTCGCCGCTCCCTTGGCGGCCTCGTACCGTGACTCCCATTGCTGCCGATGGGGATCCGTCCACGGTACGGGGATAACGAAGTCTCGACCGATTAGTTCGAGGAGTTCCTGCTGGCGGCCCGGGCGCCATCCCATCCGGCGCCAGCGCGCCTGCTCGTCCTCGTCGCCTGCTGGAGGGACGGGCACGACCAAGCGGTCGTAGAGGAGCACGTCGGCAATGAAGGCACGCCGTCGGAGGTGATCTCCGACCGAGAACGTTCCCCACAGCTCCCAGTCCATCTAGTCGCGCCTGTGGTGCTGAAGTTGTCGGATAGAGGCGGTCACGCGGTCACCTGTGTCCAAGCGTTGCACTATGTCGAACGCCAGGCCCGACGAGCCGCGTCCGGTTCCGGGGTCCACGCGCCGCGCGATCCAGGTCCAGGTCGAGCCATCGATCCAGCGAGCGCGCCGGAAAATAGCGGTCGACGCCGAATCCCCTCGCGAGGGATCGCCTCGTCGGCGACGTAGAAGAGATGCCAGGGCTCGAGCACGCGCCCCTGCGCCCGGGCGCCGACGAGACCGGATGCAGTGATCTCCACGACGCCTCGCCGGTAGACGAAATCGCGCTCAGAGGTTCGCACTGGTACGAGCAGGATCCAGTTATCGGGTACCGAGTTGCCGAGCAGGTAGCGGACGTCGGGCCCTCCGGGAGCGGCCGCTGGGGCGGGGGCTGCGCTGCCTGGAATTCGGCCAGCGCTGGAAGTAAGGTTCATAGCCGTCGAGCGGAGTATCGAGGGGGCCCTGGAGCTTCTGCTCCCGGCCCATCGCCGCCATCTCGTCGCGGAACGCCTACTTTTCGCCGTTACCGACGAAGAGGGAGATCGTAGTCGCTCCTACGCGCCGGCCTCGTCCGGCGCGAAGCTCGACCCGGTGGACACCCGTCGAAAGGTTGGCCTCGACCAGCGCGCCGGTACCGAGCTCGCCGTCGATTGACGACGTCCATGAGAGCTCATCGAACTCGGGGCGCCGTTCCTCGCGCCAGTACCCCTGGCCCTCCAGCATTGTGGTCACTCCTGCCCGTACGCGTGCTTCGTCTGCGGGCGCGAGGATCATCGCGAAGCACGGCTTGATCGGCGAGCGGAACGTTCGGCTCTCCTTGAGCACAGTATTGACGCCGTCGGTCGCGAGGATCCCGATCCGGCATCGCCCCCCGGGAAGCTCGTCGAAGTCGACCTCGAACTCCGTGTGCGCCGTCGTCGTCGTAAGCGGCTGCCAGCCGGCGCCGCTCGAGTAGAAGCAGACGATGTAGTGCAGCTCTCGGCCCTCCGGGTGCTCGCCGCTCCACGTGATCGTTTGCCGGCCCTCGACGGGGTCCGACGGCGACCACTCGATCGTGACACGCGGGCTCGCGCGCGCGACCTCGATCTGCTCCAGGAGGATGTCGTCGCGGAAGAAGCGGAGCACACGGGTGCCGTCGGGGAACGGCACCTTTCCGGCCACCGCGAGTTGGCCGACGGCCGGGTGCGAGGAGAAGGGCGCCACGGGAATCCGGTGTCGCACCGTGATCCTACCTTCGTCGTCGACGAGCTCGACGAACAGCGGACTCTCCGGATCGGGCTCCGCGTACCCCGCGTCATCGGTCAGATAGCCGGGCTGGAGCAACAGCCGGTTGTCGGGAAACAGCAGTCCCGTGACGGTCAGATAGCGAACGGGCTCGGTCGCGACGTCGGACATCAGATCGGCAGAGAGGTGAAGAGCACCCCGTCGTAGTGCGCGATCGCCGGCCACCGTCCCTGGCCGCCACAGAGGCTCATCAACTCGCCGCGACCGGCGGGGATCACGGCCGCCGTCGCCACGTCCATCCCGGTGTCCTCCGTCGTCCCGGGAAGACGCGCGTCGATCGGCGGCGCCGGGCCGCCGCACGGCGCGTGACCGAGTCCGACGCAGTGCGACATTTCGTGGGCGAACGTCGCCGGCAGGCCCGCCTGGGCGGCCATCGCCGGAACGGCCGGGCCGACGCGCGGCGTCGCCATCCCGTTGAAGGCGAAGGTGGCGTTCGCCGGCACGAGGGCAGTGCGGATCCCGCCGACGGGCGTGCTCGGGAAGATGAAGATGATCGTCGCGAGATCCATGACAAGCAGGTTCCACCCGATGACGGTCGTGAGATCGCGGTTTTGCTGCGTCGTCAGCGTCAGCGGCGGATTGACGATGAATCCCGTTTCGGCGACCGGATAGCGTGTCCGCGCGCCCTGCAGTGATGCGAGATACGCGGTGAACGGCGGTGCCGCGGCGCGGAGAGGGAAGAGCGGACCGGCTGGTGCGTCATTGATCAGGAGCGGGAGCACCTCCTGCGTCGGCTCCACGACGAAGCTGACCGTCGTCATGCCCGACGCTCGCCACGGCCCGCCGACGTCGTTCTCGTGTCCGCCTACCCAGACGCGAACGTCGACTCGCACGCTTCCGGACAGTCGGTTGACCGGAAGCTCGAAGTTCAGGGTGTGCTCGAATACATCGCGGTTGATGCTCGCTGCCGGCCGCGCGTCGATGTCGCCGTTCGTGTTTAGCGGCGCGCCGGCCCCGAACCCCATCCCTGCACCGCCCGGGAAGATTGTGCAGTCGCCGGTGACATCGGGCTGGAGGTTCGCGCCAGTGCCCTTGTTGAAGTTGTTCGAGATGCCCGAGTCGACGCTCACGCGGACGATCGTGCGCTTGTTCGCGACAAGCCGGACGGAGTTCGCCGGCGTCTGGATCACCTGGACGACCTCGATCCCGACGACGCTCAGCACCGGCGGCTGATCGAGCCCGACGGTGATCGTGCGCGTAACGGTGCCGCAGGAGTTCGTCGCCTCGATCTCATACGTCGCGGTCGCCGGCTGGCCCCCCGCCCACGCACCGATATTCAGCGTGCCGCTGGGAGGGTGGACGATGTTCGGGTTGACGTACGGCCCGGCCGGCGACGTTCGGCGGATGCGCACGGACGAAGCGTTCATGGCCTGCCAGTTCAGCGTGAGCACCGAGCCCGGGATCACCGTCGGACCGGTCGGCGTATTCGTGAGGCCGGGGCTCGTGACGGTGAACCAATCGATGACCGGCGGGCCAATCGTCAGATGGTTCGCCCCGATGCACGGCGCCGGCGAAGGCATTAACGGCGGACTCTTCGGCCAGAAGCCGCCGACGCCAAGACACGCGAATCCTTCGGCGATCGAGGCGATCGCTTCCTCGTTCTGCTGATATGCGGCAAGTCGCTGAGCCTCGAGCGTCTTGTTGCGGAACGCGACGCACCCCGACTTCGCACCCGCGGGAACGGTGATCACGATCGCCGCGTCGGCCCAAGAGTCCACAGGCGCAACGACGTTGCCGATGATCACCTCGACCTCTGCCGGCTGCGTCGCACCGAACCCGGAGCCGTTAATCGTCACCTGATTCCCGGGGCACGCCGTCTTCGGCGAGATCGACGTTATGCCGGTCGTGTACGTCGAGATCGGCGCGTGGACGAAGCCGCTGATCCCGCCGACGACGAGCATCTTGCAGCCGAACTCGAGCATCGCGCAGATGTCGCGTGGGTTCGGCAGCGGACGCGGGCCGGGGAGCGGCGGGAGCACGACGCCGGAGCCGCCGCCCGGCGGAGGCCACGGTCCAGGCTCGGGCCCGCCGAGGCCGGCGAGGTCACCCACTCCTCTCGATTCGCCGCCGCGGTCCCAGTCGATCCGCGCGTCACGGGCGGTGACTCGCAGGAAGCGCGTGAGCGAGCTTCCGTACCCAGTGACGTCGCGCTCCGCGTGCCGCGACATTGCGTCGAGGTACGCCGCCTGCTCCCAGAGCCCGAGCAGCGTGTCGAGATAGCGGGTGCGGAGGTCGACATCCCCCTGCGCGAGACGCTCGATGCCGAGCGACAGGAAATAGACGACCGGCGGCTTCACGACCAGGTGCGGCCGGCAGCCGAAGCCCCCATCACCGTCGGGGACAGGCTTGAGCGAAAAGTCGCCGAAGTCTCGCACGAACTGGTCGACCCCGACCCCGCGCGTGCCGGCGCGGTCGAGGATCTCGCGGAACGCCCGAACGGCATCGGGATCGTCGCCGAGCACTCCTGGGAGATCGCGGTAGAGACTCTCAAGCTCAAGGACCCTTTCGTACGAGGCTTTGAGGATCGCGCGGAAGACGGCCCGCTCTTCGCTGTTGCGCGCAGCGGCGTCAACACCCTCGACGAGGCGCTCGACCGGCCGAGGATCGAAGAGCGGCGGCCACTCGAACGTGCGCAGCGCCTCGAGGGCGGCGATCGCGGCGTCCTCTGCCACGCGCGCGCGCCGCCGCCCGCGTTGCCTCGTCCCCTTCCGAGTCCCGTCGCTCACGCCAACGGGCTCGCCTCGTGCTGCTCTGCCACCCTGCCCTCTCGTGTCTCTTGGCGAAGAGTGATCCGCTGCGCGCGTCCTAACACATCGCCTCGACGCGAGTCAATCGGCCCGCCACGAGCGAAGGAGATGGCCCCGCCGAACGGACCCGAGCACGCCCACCTCGAACGTCGTCCGCCGCCGGATGTCCCTGAGGATTCGGATGGCGGCTATGTGGTCAAGGATGAAACGCGACATTCGAGGTCGCCCAGCAGGAACGGGTGTAAGACGGTTCCTGTTCGGCTCGTCAACTTCGGCGCTGTCGACGCCGTCGGCAGCAACTCGGCGAGCCTTCCACGGTCGTGATATTGCGTCCACCGGTGCCGCTGGAGCGCAGGCCTGCGGGTGCTGTCGGTCGGCGCCTCGGCGAGCATCCCGGTGACCGTCGCTTTGTCCGATCCCTCGCTCGTCGCCGGGTTGGCGCTGGCGAACAGGGAGGGGAAGGTCGACCTGCTCCGGGAGGGAGGGAGCGGCCGCACGGCGCCGATCCCGCCGGCGAGCGAGCATGAAGGCTCGTGGGCGTGGAGCGCCTGCCCGTCGTCCTCGCGCTGACCTCTCGCCGAGCGCGCCGTCGAGCACATGCTGTTCGGCCGTAGTGCCGTCCTCGAGCCGCGGGCGAGCGCGGCGGAGGCCGACGAACTGACAAACACGTCGAAACGATCAGCCATGACCGAGAGCACGCCGGAGTCAAGGTCGCGAGAAGCCGGTCTGGCTCTTCCACAGGTGGAGGCGGCTCAGCAGACTCGCGCATCGACCGGCGCCCTACTTTCCCACAGCCTATCCATACCACCGACGCCATGTCCGCGTCGTCGGCGAGGCCCTGAGACCCTTTTCACCGCGCCGCGGCCGGTCTCGGCCGACAGGAGTCGGTCCGCGTTCGCTGCTCTGCGACGATAGTACTGACTCGTTAAGTCAGCACTCTTCCGCTCGCGGTCTGTTGCCAGTTCTGACACGAATTTTCTACCGATTTTCTACCCATTTTCGACCCAGCTGAGCTGGTCCAGGATTACGTCAGCTCACTCGGGATGGCTGAGATAAGCCAACTCGACCCTAGATGACCTGGATCGGCTGGTCTCATAACCCGGAGGTCGCAGGTTCAAATCCTGCCCCCGCTATGTCACTACTCTGCGACCGCCGAATGAGGCGGTTGCAGCGTTTCTCGGGGGCGGGAGCTCGGCCGGTCCTTGGCTCAGCGCCGGTTTGCGCGAAGCGGTCATGGTTAGCCCGATTTGGTCGGGGCGGTGTGCTCGAGGATCGCGCGGACGAAGGTTTCCCAGTCGGCGCGATCGACTCCGTGACCGGCCTCGTCGAGCGTCAGCAGCCTCGCATCGGGGATCTCGTCGGCCAGCGCCTCGCCGTGCTCGAGCGGGAACATCGGATCCGCGGTCCCGTGGATCAC
>JBKPDQ010000148.1:0-34637 GCA_046728015.1 Actinomycetota bacterium | reverse complement strand
GCAGACGAGCGGAGTCGTCATGGCTTGACCCCCACGAGGTCGCTCAGGTAGCCGCGCAGCATCAAGCGCGCCCGGTGCACGCGCTGGCGCACCGCGGCGGCACTGAGGCCGAGCACCTCGGCGACCTCCTCGGTTGGCATCTCTTCCAGGTCGCGCAGGACGAACGCGTCGCGATACGCCTCCGGCAGACGGTCGAGCCCGGCCCGCGCCCGCGCGGCCAGCTCCTTGCGGTCGAGCACGTCGTCCGCCCGGCTCGCGGCCAACAGGTCGGCCGGCTCCCCGGCGTGGACGCCGTCCTCGGTGAAGCGCGGCAGGTACGCCTCGAGGGACTCCGCCGGGTGCCGCGCCTTCGCGCGGCGGTGCATCAGCGCGGTGTTCGTGGCGATGCGATAGAACCAGGTGGAGAATCGTGCGTCGCCTCGGAACGTCGCCAGGCCGCGGTAGGCGGCGAGGAAGGTCTCCTGCAGGACATCCTGCGCGTCGCCCTCGTGGCCGGTGAGGCGGCAGGCCAGCCGGTGCACGCGGGCCTCGTGCCGCGCCACGAGCGCCTCGAACGCCGCTTCCTCCCCCGCCGCGGCGCGGGCCGCGAGCGCCTCGTCGGTATCGTCCGCCGCGTGGACTGCCATCAACTCGAGCGCTTACGCGCGCTGGCCCGCGTCCCGCATCCGGATCGCCGCCACGGCTCCGCGGTGCGAGGTCGCCAGGAGAATAGCATGCCTCCTGGACGTCGGTATGAATGATCCGCTGGGTGGGCACGTCGAGCTCGCGTTGTCGATCATCATCCCGGATCCTGGCCTGCGTCCTGAGAGGTGGTGGCACCTCGAGGACCGCCCATAGGCCTCATCGCGCGGGAGCGCTCCTACCCTCGTCGTAGTCCCGGCCACGGAGTGGTTCACGCGGGCGTCGCCGAGCTCCGCCGCACGCCGGCGGTCGCCAGCGCCGCGCGAGCCGGCGGAGCAGCTGCTGTCTGATTGCGCGTTGGACCGCTTCTCGTCGGCGGCTTCGCGCGGGGGGAGCGGGCGCTGCCGGGCGCGCCGCTTCGGGACCTCGCGGAAGCGCCGATCGCGGCGTGGGCCCTTCGGGCGCCCCACGCCATCTGGGAGCGGCGGGATCGCCCGTTAGGCCCGGAGGCGCATATTCGGCAACCCGGCGTGAAGTCGTGTTCGCCGCGCCGCTCGGCCCCGCTGGACCGGCGGGATCTTCGACCGGGACTTGGTCGGCACGAGAGGAGGTCCAGCGCAACGCCGAAACCCGAGGAGCGCCGTCCAAAGGTCAGCGCTTCCCCCACGCTCCATCCCCCTGCTGGGCGGCAAGGCGCCGGCGCCGTTGGGAGACCGACGCGGGCCGGGACCACGGGTCCGCGGAGTTGTCCTCTCGGAGGCGACCGAGACGATGACGCTTCGACGCTGCGGAGACTAGGTGGACGCTGCCGCCCGGCCCTCGCGCTCGCCGCAGCAGTCGCCCTTCTCGGGCGCCCCCGTTCCGGCTTTGGCCAACACATCCTCGAGCCACTCGCGCCAGTCTGGCGGCAGCGCCCGAATCCGCAGGGCTCGCCGCACCTCCGCCAGGTTGCCCTCGTCGAAGTACGCCAGGTGGACGAACTGGCGGACCGACATCCGCTCCGGGTCCGCCTCGACCCGCTCGATGACGTCGCCCGCACCCACCTCGCCCTCCCGGCGGACCCGCAGATAGAAGCCGACCCGCTCGCTGGCCAGGAACCGCTTCGGGAACTGGGGCAGGCCCATCTTGAGCGCGAGCTTGGCGCACGGCGCTCGGGGCTCGCTGACCTGCACCAGCGCTCCGCCCACTCGAAACACGTCGCCGAGATGGACGACGTCCTCGAGCATCCCCTCCACCGTGAAGTTCTCGCCGAACTGCCCATATCGGAAGTCGTCACGCCCGAGCTCGCGCTTCCAGTACTCGTAGTTCTCGATGCTGTAGGCGTAGGCCGCCTTATGGACCCCGCCGTGGGCGTTCAGATCCGCTTGCCCGTCGCCGTCGAGGTTCCGCGTCCGGAGCATCACGCGTCCGGGGACCGATTCCTTGAAGATCCCGGTGGTGATGATCTTGCCGTTCTGGCGGACCTCCTTGGGTGTTGAGACGTTGACCGAGAGGAGCCTCATCACGTCATCCTCCTTGCCCTGCGAGCTTCCCCTGTCCATGGAACGCGAGGCGGTGGTGTCCGCCCGACCCTATCAGGTCACCTCTCTCGCGGGGGGACGGGCACGCGAGACACTCCGCGCGCCCGTTCTCCACCTGCTGACATGCCGCCCGAAGTACGTGTGCCACTGGGGATACAGCGGCGGATTCGAGCGATAGTCGTAGAACAGCTGGAGCTGAATCGCCTTGTTCCCGGGCCGATCCTGGAAGGACTGATCGACGATCCAGTTGTCCGGACTGATCGCCTCGGGGTTGCGGACGCCGTGCGTGTACTGCCAGCGGGTTCCCTCGAGGGTGAGGAACTTCCGGAGCGGCTCGGCGTTCGCCTCGCTCCGGTCGCTCCAGTAGGCGCGCAACGGCTTCCAGAAGTCCCGCAGCCCCTCCTCATACGCGTTGCCGTTCTGCACGATCAGGGCCTGCACGCGCTCTGGGTGTGCGGCGGCGAGGCGGTAGCCGATGGGCGCCCCGTAGTCCATGACGTAGAGCGTGTACGTGCGCACCCCCAGCTTCTGGGAGAACGCGTCGATGATCTTCGCGAGGTTATCGAACGTGTAGTCGAACGCGTCCACCGGGGGCATGGCGCTGTGGCCGAAGCCCGGATAGTCGGGCGCCACCAGGTGGAACGTGTCGGACAACGCGGGGATCAGGTTGCGGAACATGTGCGAGGACGTGGGGAATCCGTGGAGCAACAGGATCGTGGGTGCCGTCTGTGGCCCCGCCTCGCGGTAGAAAATGTCGAGGCCGTCGACCGTGATGGTCTTGTGGAGTGTCGGGTACGTCTTCGAGGTCGCGGCCCCTGAGGCGTGGGGCGTGGGCCCCCCAGTCGTCAACACGCCCGCCATGGCCACCGCGACCAGCGCGCCAAGCGTGAGCACGCCTTTCGATGTTGTCGGTCTCATTATCATCCTCCTGTCAGGACTGTCGCCCGTCCCGTTGATCTCGGGGATGAGATCGAGGAAGCCGCGGCGAAGTACTTGCTGATCGTGTCGTCCTTCGCAGGCCTTCCGCCCCTCACCCCATTAGATGCCACCACTCCCGGCGTGTGACCGTCGCCAATCTGTCGCCAATTGGGTCCGCGGTGGACGCCGTCGGCTCGTGGCACATGGCGGGACGCCCCCAACCGACAGGTGATTCGACGGAGGAACGTCGGGGGGAACGCCCCCGAATCCATCGCCGGCGTCGGCGTGTCGAAAGGGATGGAGGAGACCGGGATGTCGTTGAACGAGGAGCTGAAGGCACTCCGGACGCGGTTGGAGGCCAGGCGGCCACCAGAGGTGGTCGCCATGATGCATCGGGCCGTGGACGAGCTGCGGGCCTCGGGCGCCGTGGCACGCGTGCTGAAGGCGGGCGCGTTGGCCTCGCGCTTCACGCTGCCGAACGCCGAGGAGCGGCTCGTGGACTCCGCGGCGCTGCTCGCGCGCGGGCCGCTGGTGGTTAGCTTCTACCGGGGCCGGTGGTGACCCTACTGCAATGTGGAGCTGGTAGCTCTACAGAAGGTCGTGCCGGACATCGAGGCGCTGGGTGCGACGCTCGTGGCTATCACGCCCCAGTTGCCCGAGCACAGCCGTGAGCTGATCCGGAGTCGCGGCTTGACGTTCGAGATCCTCTCCGACCGAGGCAACGAAGTGGCGGGACGCTTCGGTCTGACGTTCGCGCTGCCGGAGTATCTGCGGACGCTCTACGCGACCTTCCCGCTGCATCTCGCCACCTACAACGGCGACGAGTCATGGACGCTGCCGATGCCCGCCCGCTTCGTGATCGATCAGGGCGGGTCATCCGGCACGCGGAGAGCGATCCCGACTACACGACCCGTCCCGAGCCCGAGGACACGCTCGCCGCGCTGCGCGCGCTGCGCCGCGCCTGAGGAGCCGATCATGGCCGACGAGTTCGAGTACCTCTCCCGCACCCGCCTCGTCTACCGGAACGGCCTACGCCACGCGTATCTCGGCGACGTGCCCGAGCCCGTCGTCTATGGCGTCCAGGGCGCCCTGCGCCAGTACTATGGCGTGCCCGAGGGGCCGCCCGTCGCCTCCACGCTGGACCACATCGTGGCCGGCGTGGCGGGCTGAATGTACGGCACGCTGCGTGGCGCCCTGGCAGGGCGCAAGATCCCGTTCGATCGCGACACCTACACGGCCGCCGTCGAAGGCCGCATCGTCGGCCACGGCAAGACAATCCGCATCCGCTCGATCCATCTGCACTACGAGCTGGCCGTGCCCGCCGACGCGCTGGAGGCCACCGAGCGCGCCCTGGCGGCGCACCCGTCGGGCTGCCCCGCGCACGAGAGCGTCAAGGGGGCGATCGACGTCACGTGGGACGCGACGGTGCGCGCCGGCGACCGGACCGTGACGCTGCGCGGCTAAGGGGGCAACGCCGGAGAGGCCCTCGTCGTTAGTAGATAGTCGCGGCGCGTTCATTGTGCGACGTTCAGCGGCGAGGAGGAACCGCCCGATGGCCGGTAGACGTCCGACGCCAAGCGGGCCGCGGACGCCCCGCGGCTAGAGGAGGCGCATGCGGTGAGCACGACGAGCCCGGTCAGGATCCTCGGGATCCCTGGCAGCCTGCGCCAGGCGTCCTACAACAAGGCCGCGTTGCGGGCGGCCCAGGAGCTTCTCCCCGACGGAGCCACGCTCGAGATCGTCGACATCGACGGGCTACCCCCGTTCAACGAGGATGACGAGCGGCCGCTTCCGGCTCGCGTCGTCGAGCTGAAGGCGCGGATTCGCGAGGCGGACGCGATTCTGATTGCCACCCCCGAGTACAACTACTCCGTCCCCGGCGTCCTGAAGAATGCCATCGACTGGGCCTCCCGACCGCACGGCGACAGCGCCTGGGACGGCAAGCCGGTCGCGATCATGGGGGCGTCACCCGGCTCGCTGGGGAGCGCCCGCGCACAGTATCACCTGCGCCAGATGTTCGTGTTCCTCAACATGCACCCGGTGAACCGGCCCGAGGTCATGCTCTCGAACGCGGCGCAGCGCTTCGACGCGCACGGCCGTCTTGTCGATGAGGGGTCGCGCACCCGGATCCGGCAACTCCTTGAGGCGCTCGTGGCCTGGACTCGGCGTCTGGGCAAGGAGGGCTGATCGGATCGACCGGCGATGCCCGGGCCACGGCGACCGATCTGACGGGTGGCCGGGCATGCCCGGTCCCCTAGTACGCTCGGGCCGTGCATGGCCCGGCCACATCCTCTCGACCCCACTGACCACCTTGGGCGGCCCTGGCGCGTGCACGCCCTCGCGCGTGCCGAGGGGCTCGCGCTGCACGACGTGTGGGAGGTGGACGCGGCGCTGCCACCGGGGGCGACCCTACAGCAGTGGGCGGACGCGCTGCGCCGAGAGCGCCAGAGCGCCGCGACGCGCGCGCTGTTCGCGGTGCGGTGGGGGCTGGGTCGCCTGCTCAGCCTCGACCGCGACAGCCCCGGGTTCACCCTCCTCGACGCCCAGGCCGACGAGCAGCTCCACCGCATCGACAACCGAACCGTCTCGGCGTTCCTGCATCTCTCGGTCGTCGGGCGCCGGCCCCGGCTCGCGGTGTATGTACGGCCCCACGGGCGGGTCGGCCGGTGGTACCTACGCGGCATCGACCCGTTTCGCCGAGCCATCATCTATCCGAGCCTTCTCGCGGCAGGGCGGCGGGCCGTCCAGCGCCTCGCCGGCTGAGCGCACCCAACGGGGGCGAACGGAGCCTCGAACCGGCTCCTGGTCGCGCGCCGGCGGTCCCTAAAGACGACGGATCCGCCACCTCTGGGGAAAGCCGGACAAGCCATGCGGGTCCCTACGGATGCAGCTCGCTTCGGGTCGACGGGCCCCGAACGTCAGAACATCCCGACGGCCGAAGAGGGTTCGCATCGCGGTAACTCCTTCCTCTGTTGCGGTTTCGGACCACTCGGTGGGGGCGGATCGACAGATCGGACCGTGCCCGAACCGCTATGATGCATATGCATCAGTTGATCAAACCCGGATGTCGCTCCATGTTCATGAGTATCGCTATCGGCGTCCGGCTCGGAGGGAGTTCGACTGGAGCTGGCGGGCAAGCCGCCGGACTCGAGGGCCTGCACGGTGGGGACGACCTGTCGAAGTCCCGACGTGAGGGCCGCCCAGGTTTGGGGACCCAGTGCGCCGACGAACCGTCCCTGCACCTGTGTCCAGATCGGGAGGGCGTCGGCCAGGAGCCGGCGCCCCGCCTCGGTCAGGGCCGCGGTCCGCTCGCGCCGGGTCTGCCCTGGGAGGATCCGCAGATACCGGCGTCGGACCAAGGGCTTGACCGCGCGATAGAGCGAGGTCCGGTCGAGCACTAATCCCTCGGCCAGGCGACTCAGCGGCACGCGGCCCCGCAGGTGGACGGCCACGAGAATGGAGAACTGCGTCCCGGTCAGCTCGAGGGGCGCGAAGGCCGCCTCGTAGAAGCGGGTGATCGCCCGGGAGGCGCGGCGGAGCCCGCCCCCCGCGCACTCGGCGGCGACGCGCGCCGACAGCTCCGAGACCGGGTCGGACGGTGAGGGGGCCATCGCCGTTGAGGTATACGCATCGATCGGGGCCCTGTCAAGCGGGCCGCGACCGCGACACGTCCCCTCTGCGACCGTTGGGCGTCGCCGAATACGACGATCGTGCGCCGAGTGGAGGAGGACGGCTGGCATGTCGATCAGCTCCTCGGCCTCACCGAGGTGCACGCCACGGCTCGGTGTCGATTGGGTGGGCTTCCCAACGACTATCGGGTGTCCCCCGCTGTTCCACCTCGAGGGAGGGGGGCGCGATGCGGTACCTCTGCCTGATCTACGACGACGAGACGAGGCTGGCCGCCAGGTCCCAGACGGAGGCGGACGCCTTCATGGGCGAGTATGTCGCCTTCACGGAGGCGATCCGGAAGAGCGGTCACTACCTGGGCGGCGAGGCCCTCGAATCCGTTCAGACCGCCACGACGGTGCGGGTCCGCCGCGGCAAGGTCTCGACTACCGACGGGCCCTTCGCCGAAACGAAGGAACAGCTGGGCGGCTTCTATCTCATGGAGGCCCGGGACCTGAACGAGGCAATCCAGCTCGCCGCTCGAATCCCGTCGGCGCGCCAGGGAAGCGTGGAAGTCCGGCCGGTCCGGGAGTTCGCCCCGCCGTAGGTCCCCGCGGGCACCGGTAGGGCGAAGTGTCGGGGAAGCGCTTGGGCCACCGGGGATGGTCGCAGAGGGCCCGCAGCAGAATGGGGGCGCGGAGTCCAGTGGGTTGGTCACACCCCCGGGCATGCGACGACCTGGCCGATGGCCCGGAGGAGGCCTTGACTCGAGGCATATGATGCGTATACATCATAAGAGAGACGGTGCCCGTCGGGGCGGCCCAGCTGAGGCGCTCTGGAAGAGTGGAGTCGACCATGGCCAAGCCCATCCCGATGGATATCGGACCGTCACCCGTGTCTCACCGTGGAGGGAACCGCCGGGCGATCGCCTTCGACACGCGGGCGTTCGGCGCCCGGAGGTCGCGCTCATGACCGGGGCCAGAGCGTGAGGCACGCCGAGATCAAGATCGGCGACGACCCCCGCGTGATGTTCAGTGACAACTTCGGAACGGTCACGGTCTTACGCAGGTCAGCCTATCCGGAGGCCGCATTGTAGTTGGGCGATAAAAGGGGTGACGTAGCATGGCTGACATTAAACAGGCACGCAGAGCGTTGGTCGCGCGGATTCTCGAAGGAGAAGGTAAGGCATCGCTTGACCAGCGCCGTGCTGCGTTCAATAACGCATGCCATGCCGATCCGCTGAGCACGCTCATCGATAAGGTAGCTCGGTACGCCCACAAGATCACTGACGAGGACATCGCCGCGGCGAGGACGTCGGGCCTAAGCGAGGACCAGATTTCGAGATCGTGGTCTGCGCCGCGATCGGCCAGGCCACTCGGCAGCACGACGCGGCGCTCGCGGCCCTGACGGCCGCGACCGAGAAGGAATAGCATGCGCCTCGCGATTCTCGATAGCGGCCATGGTGTCGGCACGAAAGTCCTGTTTGCGCTGATTCGCGTAGTCTCGCGCCAGCCTGTGCTCGACGTCATCAAGCTGGTCAAGTACCGGGCCGACTTCTACGGGAGGCCGATGCAGGCAGTGACCCACGAGGCGATGCGCGGTCCCTCCACGTGGTCAGTCGGCGACCGCGAGTTGATGGCGGCGTTCATCGCGAAAACTAACGGGTGCGAGTGGTGCACGAAGGCGCACATCGCCGTTGCATTAGGGGCATATGGCGGTGGAACGAAGGTCTCAGCGGTACTTTCCGATCTCGAGACTGCGGCCATCGAGGAACCCCTTCGGGCGACGCTGCGTATGCTTCGCAAGCTGACGCATGAACATATGGTGGATGCGGACGACATGCACGCGCTGCTCGCTGCCGGTGTTTCGCGCGCGCAGATAGAGGACGCGCTCGCGGTCTGCTTCTCATTCAACACGATTGGTCGGCTTGCGGATGCCTTTGGGTTCCTTGTGCCGGGTCCCAAGGCCTTCGAGGCAAGTGCGAAGTACCTGCTCGCACGCGGCTACCGCTGACTATTGCTTGTTCAAGTGTGATGCCCAACCCGTCGTTCCAACCGACGTTCGCCGGCCTGCGGCCGCTGCTCGCGGCTGAACTCCAACGTTGGGCGTCATCATGAGGCTTCTGCCGGTGACGGTTCTGATCTAGCCGACGATTCGCTGCCGACAAGGCGGCGGTGGAGTCTGATCTGGGGGCACCGAGGGACCTGCTGGAGCGAGAGCACAGATGACGCCCGACCACCCGCCAGCCGACGCCGTCGCTTCCCGGCGTTCCCTCGGGCCCGGTCCCTGCTTCGGCCCTCGGCGGCGGAGCGTGGGTGTTCGGCAGACCTTGTCGTCCCGAGGCGCGTTCGTAGGAGGTGTGACGTGTCGGACAAGACGGTCGCGCAGAAGGCTCGCATCAAGCCTGGCACCACAATCGCCGTCATCAACCGCGTTCCCGGCATTGTCGAGTCCCTTGGGCTGCCAGAGGGTGTCTCATTCGTGAAGCCAGCTGAAGCCCAACTACTGTTCCTGTTCGTGCGCACCCGCGGCGAACTCGAAAGGAGGATGCCGCCGGCGGTCGCCGCTCTGGGCCCCGCTTGCGCGATCTGGGTGTTCTTTCGCAAGGGCTCCAAGGATGCCGGGCTGGACATGAATCGGAACACCGTCTGGGCGGTTGCTGAGAAGCTCCACATGCGGCCCCTTGGTCTCGTTGGCATCAACGACACATGGTCTGCCTTCCGCCTCCGGCGGGCGAGCTAGGTTCGACCGCGTTCGCTCGTGGGTGCCGACGCGGCGTGCCGAGGTCTCAGGGCCTTTACTGTGGAGAATAGGACTCGTCTCCTGAGTGCTACCCGTGAGGCTACGGCTTGGGCAGACGTCGCGAGCGCATCGCATGGGGACGTTAAGCCCTTTCGGAGCCACAAAGCCGGCCGAACCGGAACAACTCTCCCGGCGGATGACCACGGACCCCGCCGTCTGCGTGGTGGCGTCTCCACGACGAGTATGAGCCCGAGATCGGTGGTGGGCCCCCTTCAGGCCAAACGCCCCCCGCGGCACGTCGCACGAGGGTCTCGGGCGCGTTGTCGCGTAGGGCGACCCGCTTCAAGGCGCCGAGGGGATCACCCCCGCCAGGGCACGCGCTGCGGCCGTGATCAGCGAGTCCATGGGAATCCCGTCACACTTGTCACTCCCACCGTTCGATCCCTGGCGCTCAATCTATCTCGTGACCGACAACGATGGGCGGCGAATGGCACCGCGAATCGCTGCCACGAAGCACATCGACCGAACGCGGGAACGGAAGGGCACGCACGCTGAAGGACACCCGACGGAGGAGGAGACGGGCCATGACCAAGCACAAGACCGGGACGCGTGACGAGTGGCTGGCCGCCCGGCTCGGGCTGCTCGACGCCGAGAAGGAGCTCACACGGCGCAGCGACGAGCTGGCGGGGCGCCGGCAGGCGCTGCCGTGGGTGCGGATCGACAAGGCGTATCGCTTCGAGACCGACGAAGGACGCGCTTCCCTGGCGGATCTCTTCCGAGGGCGCTCGCAGCTCCTCGTCTACCACTTCATGTTCGGCCCCGACTACACGGCCGGCTGTCCAACCTGCTCGACGATCGCGGACGGGTTCAACGGGTTCGTGATTCACCTGGCCCACCATGACGTGATGCTCTGGGCGGTTTCGCGGGCGCCGCTCGCGAAGCTGCAGGCGTACAAGCGGCGGATGGGATGGAGCTTCCCGTGGGCCTCGTCGTTCGAAGGCGACTTCAACTACGATTTCGGCGTCTCGTTCACCAAGGAGCAGCAGCAGTCGGGAAGGGTCGAGTACAACTTCCGCGCGATGGATGTCCATACCGAGCTCTCCGATGAGCAGACGCGTGCCGTCTATGGCACGGACGTGGCGACGACGACGCGGGAAGCGCCCGGCATGAGCGCGTTTGCCCTCGAGGACGGCGTCGTCTACCACACCTACTCGGCGTACACGCGCGGGCTGGACGGCCTCTGGGGGATGTACCAGTGGCTCGACCGCGCGCCACGTGGGCGCAACGAGACGATGGTGCGAGGCATGGGTGACCTCCGTGGTGCCGGCTGGTTCCGCCGCCACGACGAGTACGACGAGCGCTGAGCCACGTCGAGGGTGTCGTTGGCGCAACCGGAGAACGGGGGATCTAACGAATGGGTTCCGAGCGAGCCTCCTCGCGAGCCTTCTTCGGTGTCTCGGCGCTCCTCTTCGCCGCCAGTGCAGCGGTGACGATCGTCTGGGGCGGGTCCATGTCTGCGATGGGCGGGATGCCGATGCCCGGCGGCTGGACGATGTCGATGGCATGGATGCGGATGCCCGGACAGACGTGGCCCGGCGCCGCGGCGTCGTTCCTGGGCATGTGGGTCGTGATGATGGTGGCGATGATGCTGCCGTCCTTGATCCCGATGCTGTGGCGCTACCGCCAGGCCGTCGGCCGGACCGGCGAGACGCGCCTCGGTCGGCTGACCGCGCTCGTGGGCGTGGGGTACTTCTTCGTGTGGACCGTGGTCGGGATGGCCGCCTTTCCGGTGGGCATCGCGCTGGCGGCGGTCACGATGCAGCAGCCGGGACTGGCGCGCGCCGTCCCGGTCGCGGTCGGCGTGGTCGTCCTGATTGCCGGCGCGCTCCAGTTCACCGGCTGGAAGGCCCATCACCTCGCCTACTGCCGGGGGGTGCCGGGGCGCGGCCGTCCGTTGCCGGCCGACGCCGGCACGGCCTGGCGACACGGCCTGGGCCTCGGCCTCCATTGTGCCCACTGCTGCGCGGGTCTGATGGCGATCCTCCTCGTCATCGGGGTCATGGACCTGCGCGCGATGGCGGTCGTGGCGGCCGCCATCACCGTCGAGCGTCTCGCCCCGGCCGGTGCGCGCGTCGCGCGGGCCATCGGGGCGGTCGTCGTCGCGGCCGGGGTGTTCCTGATCGCGCGCGCAGCCGGGCTCGGATGACGTATCTCGCGTCGTGCGGCGTCGTGCACCCTCACCTTCGCCCACCGCGCGCACCTGGGACCTTGCCGATGCCCTCTCGCACCGGTCGCGCACCTTCGGGAACGGTTCAGGGTGGTCTGTCCGAGGTGTGATCGTCGGAAGGCGGCGCAGCACAATCCCCAGCACAGGAGGGCGGCTCCACGATGAAAACGGAGACGAAGGCGCTTCCCAGAATCGTGTCGCCGAAGCAGTGGCAGGTTGCTCATGAACGGCTGCTCGTGAAGGAGAAGGCGGCCACGCGTGCCCGGGATGCCCTGGCCGCGACGCGGCGCAGGCAACCGATGGTGGCAATCGAGAAAGAGTACATCTTCGCGGGATCGGACGGCAAGGCAAGTCTGCTCGACCTGTTCGAGGGACGCCGCCAGCTCATCGTCTATCACTTCATGTTCGCGCCCGGCGTGGACGGCTGGCCCAAGGCCGGTTGCGACGGGGGCTCGTTCGTCGCGGACCAGATCGGCCATCTGGCGCACCTGCATGCGCGCGACACCTCGTTCGCCCTGGTGTCCCGCGCCCCTCTGGCGAACATCCAGCGTTACAAAAAGCGCATGGGCTGGACGGTGCCCTGGTACTCCTCCCATCGCAGCGACTTCAACGTCGACTTCGGGCTCACCACCGACGAGGGAGAGACGTTCGGCCTCAGCGTCTTCCTGCGCGACGGCCGCCGGGTGTTTCGGACCTATTTCACGACCCGACGTGGGGTCGAGGCGCTCGGGAGCGCCTGGACATTCCTCGACCTGACGCCGTTCGGCCGCCAGGAGGACTGGGAGGACTCTCCGAAGGGCTGGCCGCAGACCCCGCCGTACGAGTGGTGGCGGCGCCACGATGAGTACGGCGCGTAGCGCGGCCGACCCCTGGGTGGTTGCCGCGAGCCGGCTGATCGTCGCGCGCTGCTGGTGGGGGATCGATCGGCAACGTTCGCCGATGGAGGCCTCGACGGTCGGAGATCCGACGAGGTCTGGCGCGGTGGCGGAGGGTCCCGTGGGCCCAGGTTCACGGCGAGGGCGACCGCGGGGTCGCGCCGCCCCCTGGCGAGACCGCGTCTCAGGGCCCGGATCCGCCGGACCGCGACCGACCGGCCCGCGGAGGCGGTGAGATGATCCTCCGCTCCTGGTCGGCGCTCGCGACCCCGGCGGGCGCCGACGCCTATGCCGCGTATGCTCGTGAGAGGCTCCTCCCCGCGCTTCGCCGCCTGGACGGGCACCGGGGCGCCCTGGTCCTGACGCAAGGCGCGGGCGACGAAATGAGGGTGATCGTGTTCACGCTCTGGGACTCGATGGAGTCGATCGCGCGCTTCGCGGGCGCCGATCCGACCGTCGCCGTGGTGGAGCCCGAGGCGGAAGCGCTGTTGATCCGCTTCGATACCCGCGTGGAGCACTTCGACGTGCGCGTCGACGCGCGGAGGTGAGGGCCGGATGACCCGCTACTTCTGCCACGCACATCCCGACGTTCTGACTGTCGCAACCCAGGTCGTCGACGCGCGCCCCGGGGGGCTCGTGCTCGCCGACACGCCGTTCCACCCCGGCGGCGGCGGTCAGCTCGCCGACCGCGGCGTGGTGCGCTGGCAGGGGGGCGAGGCGCCGGTCGTCGCCATGGAGGTGGCGGGCGGGCAGCTCTGGCACGTCCTCGCGACCCCCGTGGAGGTCTCGGGGCCGGTGGAGGCGGCCGTCGACCCCCAGTTCCGCGCGCTGATGAGCCAACTCCACACCGGCACGCATGTCCTCAACGCCCTGGTCTTCCAGGAGTTCCAGGGGGCCCTCGTCACGGGCGCGCAGCTGAACGCGGACGGTACCGCGCGGATGGATTTCGATCTCCCCCACACCGACAACGACCGGCTCCGGAGCCCGCTCGAGGCGGCGATCAACGACGTGATCCAGCAGGACCTTCCGGTGCGCTCCGCGTACGTCCCGGCCGCCGACGCCGCCGCCGAGCCTGGCGTGATCCGCAACCGGTCGGTGGCGCCGCCCCCGGACGACGACGGGCTCGTGCGGGTGGTGGAGATCGTGGGCCTCGACCGTCAGGCCTGCGGCGGGACGCATCTCGCCTCCACCGGCCGCTCGCGGCCCATCCGGATCCTCAAGATCGACAACAAGGGCCGCCACAACCGACGGGTCTACATCGGTCTCCTCGGCGGCGGGGCTCCCGCCCGATCGTGACCGCGCGTCTCGAGCCGTTCACGATTCCGGTGCTCGAGGTCGCGGACCCCGTCGGCGCGGTGGTCCGAGCGGGCAACATGCAGGGACCAGTAGGCCCGAGCTCCCGACGCGGTGGTCTGCCGCCCGAGCTCATTGGCACACGTCTTGACAGGACTGGCCGCCGGTTAAGCCGGCGCACAAGGAGCGACCTCATGGCTGTCGGCAGAACGAGAGAAGACGCCGTCATTCGCCGCGTGATCGAGGGCTGGGCGGCTGGGGTCCGCGCCAGGAGAATCGGCGCGGTCGTCGCTCACCATACGGATGACATGGTCATGTTCGATGTCCCGCCGCCGGTGGTCGTGCGTGGGCTCGCCGCCTATCGACGGACATGGCCGCCGTTCTTCAGATGGCTACGAGACGAGGCCGGCAGGTTCGACATCGTCAAGTTGAACATCACGGCCGGCGACACGGTGGCGTTCGCCACGGCCTTGCTGCGATGTGGTTCCAAAGCGATGCTGGCCAAAGACGACCGCCCGCGCCTTCGTTTGACGATTGGGCTGCGAAAGGTTGATGGCACGTGGAAGATCGCCCACGAGCATCACTCCTTCCCAGCCGACGAATAGACCAGACGTGATACGCGCCCGCGTCGACCCTGTCCGGTTCGAAGACGACGCGCTCGGGCCCACGGTCGTCCAGGTCCACCAGGTCGTTCGAGACCTGGCGGGCCGCATCCTTGCTGACGAGATCGTCGAGCACGTGTACGCCGTCCACGCGGGTCTCATCGAGCGGATGGACACTCGGAGGCCCGAGACCAGGCCCGTGCCAGAGCCCCCTCCCGGTCCCGTCCAGGGGGCTCCGGGCTCCGGCGCCTGACTGGACCGGGCGTGCTGCCCGTGCTGTGCCCGGGCTGCCGGAGCCCGGTCCCGTCAGACACGCCCAAGTGCCCGTGGTGGGGACGTAACGTCAACCAGGGCGGCGGCGACAGCGATGTCTGACCTGCCTCGAAGCGCAGATCCAGAGCGCTCTGGTCACTCGAGGGCAGGGCGGGCCGCACCCTGGTGGCACTGTCGCCCTGGAGGGGGTCGATCTCGAGCTGGCTCGTTCGACCATCCAGCGAGGGGAAGAGCCCAGGCGTCCGAGCGGATCGGTCCGATCGCCGGGGTGCGGAGCGTCGCCGATGGAGCTGTGACGGCACGACGGAGGGGGAGATCCATGATCCAGGTGTTCAGAACGCAACGGCGCAGTGACATTACCGTGAGGTCCGAGCTGTCGCGCCGAAGCTTGCTGGGAGGGCTGGCCGCGGCGGCCGCCGCCGCGACGGGCTTGGCGCGCGGGGGGCGCGCGTTCGCGAGCGCCGGCCCGGCGATCACGCCCTTCCGCTACCGCGCGTCGGCGGGCGCCCTCGACGACCTGAAACGGCGTCTGGCGCAGACGCGCTGGCCGGACCCGGAGACGGTCGCCGACTGGACGCAAGGCGTGCCGATCACGAAGATGAAAGCGCTAGTGGAGTATTGGCGGACTGGGTATGACTGGCGTCGCTGCGAGGCCCGGCTGAATGGCTTTGCGCAGTTTCGCACAGAGATCGACGGCCTCACCATTCACTTCCTGCACGTCCGCTCGCAGCAGGCGAACGCGCTCCCGATCCTCATCACGCACGGCTGGCCGGGCTCGGTGATCGAGTTCGATCATCGATCCGCTGACGAACCCCACGGCCCATGGCGGCCGTGCCGAGGACGCCTTCCACGTGGTCGCGCCGTCCTTGCCGGGCTTTGCCTTCTCGGGCAAGCCGGTCGACCGCGGCTGGAACGCCGCCCGCATCGCCCGGGCCTGGAGCGAGCTCATGCGCCGCCTTGGGTACCCGCGCTACGTGGCCCAGGGCGGCGATTGGGGCTCTATCGTCACGACCACGCTGGCGCAGCAGCGGCCGGCGGGCCTCGTGGGGATCCACCTCAACATGCCGTTCGTATTTCCGGACCCGATCCCAACCGCCGGACTCTCCGCGGCCGAGCAGCGCGCCGTCGAGGCCTTCCGACGCTTTCAAACCGACGGGTTCGGCTACTTCCTGCAGCAGTCCACGCGCCCGCAGACGGTCGGCTATGCCCTCGCGGACTCGCCGGTCGGACAGGCCGCCTGGATCTACGAGAAGTTCCACGCCTGGACCGACAACAATGGCGATCCGGAATCGGCGCTTACGCGTGACGAGATGCTCGACGTCATCACGATCTACTGGCTGACGGACACCGCCGCGTCGTCCGCGCGCATCTACTTCGAGCACGCGGGCATCGTGGGCGCGAACAATAGCGGCGTCGTCGAGCTTCCGGTGGGATGCAGCATCTTCCCTCGGGAGATTGTTCCCGCGCCGCGCAGCTGGGCCGAGCGCTTCTTCCCCCGCCTCATCCACTGGAACGAGCTCGACCGTGGCGGCCACTTCGCCGCGTTCGAGCAGCCGGCGCTCTTCACGAAGGAACTGCGCGAGTGCTTCCGATCGCTGCGCTGACGCGGCAAGGGGCGATACCGAGGCGGCAGGGCGGCCATGTCGGCGGAACTAACGGTATGAGGAAGGTAGCCGCATGAGGTGACTGATTGCCGCGGTGGAAGTCTCACTGGACGGGTTCATCGAGGGACGCAACGGGGAGCTCGATTGGGCGCTCGCGGAGGATGAAGAGGCGTGGCGGGGAGCTCTTTGACGCGCTCGCTTCCAGACTGCCCGAGCCCGCTTCACGATGTGCGCTTGAGGCCTGAGCGTCGTCGGCGCAACCAAGCGCTCCGACGCAATGAGTGCCCTCCTGTTCCTGTACCGGGACGTGCTGCATCCCACTGTCGATTTCGCAGAGTCCCCGTTCGACCAACAAGTGAGGGCATCAGGGAGGCCGACACTCAATTCAGGAGGAACAGATGTTTCGCATCGCTCTTATCGCTGGAACTATGCTCCTAACCGCCCCCGTGGCCGCCGCCCAAGTGACCAGCCATCGCGTCCGCGTCAACGACATGAAGATGTATTACGAGGTGTCGGGCTCGGGTGAGCCGCTGATCGTCCTGCACGGTGCCTACATGAATATCCCGATGATGGGCGAGATTGTCCCCCAGCTCGCGAAGACGCATCGGGTCTATGCACTCGAGCTGCAGGGGCACGGACGGACTACGGACATCAACCGCCCCATCACCTACCAAAAGTTGGCGGACGACGTGGCGGCATTCATGGACGCCGTGGGACTCAATAAGGCCGACGTCTTCGGCTACTCAATGGGCGCGATAGCGGGGCTGCAGTTCGCCATTCGGCATCCGGCGAAGATCAATCGTCTGGTCGCGGCGTCCGGTGCCTACGACTTCCGGGGCTGGCAGCCAGAGTTCCAGGCCACGATCCCGCAGATGAGCGTCGACATGCTCCCGCCGGTGCTCGAGCAGGAGTATCGCAAGCTGGCCGCCAACCCGAACGGCTTTCGCGAGCTTGCCCGCAAGGTGATCGGGCTCCAGCGCGAGCCGATGGCGTGGGAGGCCGACGTGAAGACCCTGAAGACGCCCGTGCTCATCATCGCGGGAGATGCCGATGGATCGACGCTCGAGCACACCGTGTCGCTGTTCCGGCTCCTTGGCGGAGGCGTCATGGGCGACAGGGGCAAACCGCTGCCGGCTTCGCGCCTTGCGATTTTGCCCGCGACGTCGCACACCGCCGTCATCACGCAGGTGAGCATTCTGCATGCGCTCATCGAGCAGTTCCTGAAGGGTGAGACGCCGAGAAGCTTCTTTGGCGGCAACTAGGGCAGCGGTATCTCGTCGCGCCGCGCGGGACACCCGGTGAGTGCGCAATCTCCGCGCCGCGGGCCGAGGCGAGCTTCGCCGGCGCGGCCGGATCGAGCCCTTCCGGACGACCGAGATCGCCGTCGACGAGAAGCCCCGCATTCTCGAGGCGTAACTCGCGCGCTGGGGCGACCAGGTGCAGCCCTACTTCAGGGCTCTGCCGAATGCGGCCGATCACCCGGTGTTCAGGATCGAGCGACCGTGACCGACCAGCGGTCGCGAGGTCCCTCGAGCGGGACATTCGGGGATCGGGAAGGAAGACGTGGACTCGGCGCCATTCGACCTGAGGTGACGGTGGCGACAACGGAGAGGACGGAGGCGATGGCGAACGCGACACAGGACGACTCGCGGTATATCGCGCTCACAACGTATCGCCGTGACGGGCGCCCGGTGACGACACCGGTGTGGGCGGTGTCCCTGGACGGGAAGATCTATGTGTTCACGGTCAGCCGCACCGGCAAGGCCAAGCGGGTGCGCGCCACGGGCCGGGTGCGCTTTGCTCCGTGCAGCATGAATGGGCGCGGCATCCTGGGCGCATGGCGGGAGGGCACGGGCCGTGTCGTCCGTGACGAGGCGCTCCAGGACAGAGCCCTGGCAGCCTTGCAGCGGAAGTACGGCTGGCAGCTGTCGGTGGCGATGCTCGTCTACCGGCTGCGCGGGCTCTATCGCGACCGGGTGGTCCTGGAGCTGATCCCGACGGCCAGGACCTGACGCCGCCGGCTTCTGCGTTCTCCAGGCGGCGCCTGAGACCTTTGTGAGCCTCACTCGAGACGGAACCCCTGTTGGCCAGGGGGGTCCAGAAGCCGAGCCGGGATGGCCGTGCGGAGGTGACCGGTTCGAACAGAAGGTCTCGGCTTGACGTGCCGTGGCGGGCGGCGGCTCGGCCACCGACGACCCCGAACACGAGCCCGATCGGGGGCGGGGGGAATACCTCACTTCTTTCGCTTCGCCACGTTGAATGCGACAGCGGCGCGGATCAGCGCTTTGAACGCCGCTTCCTCGATCGCGTCGCCCTCGCGGATGTCGATGGCCCGTCGTGTCTTTCCCACGAGGCTCGAATTGTAGAGACGAGCGGGGTCCTTCAGCGAGGCCCCGTGAAAGAAGGTCAGCTTGACGACCTGTCTGTACGATTCGCCCGTACAGATGCCCCCGCTGTGGGACCAGACGGGAGTTCCCGGGGAAGACGCTTTCCTCCACTTCCATTCCTCGACGACCTCGGGGTCCGCCTCGTGGATGAGGGCGCGCACCCGTTTCAGCACCGGACCTCGCCAATCGCCGAGCTCGCGAATGCGCTGGTCAATCATCTGCGAGGCGGAGTTGGGCGTGCGGGAGTTATCTTTTCGCGGCACGGGTCGTCTCCTCGAGGGCACGGCATGTTGCCCCGCTACATGGGCCTTCGTCGAGGGACGGCGGAGTCAGTCCCGAGGACCCAGCCGGGCTGGGCGGCCGCCTGCCGGATCCACGTTACCAACTGGGCCTCGTCGAGCTGGTCGTCCTCGTGGATGTCGAGGTAGCGCGTGTTCTTGTCCTTGGACTCGCCGGGGGGACGGGACGCAGCGACGTGCCGCGGAAGAACGCCACCTTGATGTACTTCGTGAAGCAATGGATGCCGAGGAACCAACCCTGACCCTCGACTCCGTAGAAGGGCGAGTTCCACTTGACCGCCTTGCGCACGCCGGGCACGGTGCGCACGATGAGCGCGTCGAGGCGGCGCCCGACGTCGCGCTTCCAGCCCGGCATGGCCGCGATGTAGGCCTGCACGGGGGCGTCGCCCTCGGCCTTCGCGATCTGAGGGTTGCCCCCCGAGAGAAGCGTTGGCTTCGCGGCGGCCCGTCTGGCGGCGGCCTTCGCTCCGACCTTCGCCGACTTCTTGGACGTGTGGCCGGCCATTGCGTTCACTCCAAGCTTACCGTGCGTCGGCCGCTGCGCCACGGGGTGCTAGGGCGATGACGTTGCTGATGACGATCACCGTCAGGGCAATGGACAGCCAGCGGTGGATCTGCCACTTGTTCCAATCCATGGGACCTCCTCTGAAGACGAGCCGGAACGTCCGCCCTACCCACGCATCAGCTGCGTCACCTGAATGAGATTGCCGCAGGTGTCGTTCAGCATGGCGATCTTGGAGGCGGTCACGTCCGTTGGCGGCATGGTGAACTCGGCGCCGCGCGCTTTTATGCGCTCGTAATCGGCCTGCACGTCGTCGGTGAAGAACATGGCCGCAGGCTGGCCTTGCTGGAACATGGCCTGCTGGTAGGCTGTGGCCGCCGGGTTGCCGGTGAGCGCCAGCTGCAGCTCCGTGCCGTCCGGGTCCTCTGCTGAGGCCACGGTGAGCCAGCGAAACGACGCTTGGGTGACGTCGGCCTTCTTCACGAAGCCCAGCACTTCGGTATAGAAGCGCAGGGCCTTCTCCTGATCGTCGACGTGCACGCGGATCAGTTTGATCTTCATCGGTTCCCTCCTGATGTCACATTCGCGGGCGTTCGATCGCCGAGAGATCGAGCCGGCTGAGTCGCGGCCGGGTCCGCCAGGATGCTCATCTCGGCGATTCTTCCGTTGGCGATCGTGGCGCCGATCACGGCGAAGAGTCGACCGTCGGGGCGTCGCTCCAGGAGGCCGACATTGCCATTCACCAGGACGATCCGATCGGACAGACCCACCTTCGAGAAACGACGGTCGTCAGCCAGCGACGGAGACTCGCGCCGACGCTCACATCGGTCCGGCCCAACCGAATCCAGGTCTCCTGGACGGCATCCTCCGCTTCGCTCGCGGACCCGAGCATCCGGTACGGCACCGTGTGCAGGTGCGCCCGGTGCTCTTCGAATCGATCGGCGAGCCACTCCCCGTCGCCATCAGTCACCGTGCCCCGTCAACGTCCCTCTAGCAATAACGGATCGAATGCCCGAAGTGTGACAGAACAGCTGACGTGCGAGGCGGGGATCGCTGTATCGAGGCCACAAGGTCGGGGTCTGGGGAGTCCTCAGCCTGTGTCCTGCCTCCCTCCCGGAGCCGCCGGCAGACGGCCTGGCGCGTCACGAGGGTGGCCGGAGTCTAGCGCCCCGCGTTCCGGCCCCGCAAGGACCGGGGCGGACTCCGGAGGACGTGGGTGAGACCCCGGCCCCGGGCGGCGGGCAGACGGGGAGAGCCCCGGCCACGGACGCTGCGATCGCCGGCGGGTCACGGGGCGGTGACGGAAGGGGCGTCGAGCCGGCCGCCACATCCCGGGGGCGGAGGGCCACGGGCGTGTCGTGCAGGGCCACGCGATCTGGACGGAGCTGGCGGCGCTGCCGCGCCCGCCCGGCGGCCGCGATCTGTGGCCTTCAGAGCAGGAGCCGACGGATGGAGCATTGGGTGGCCCGCGGGGAGCCCACAGCGCGTCGGTTGCCGACCCCCCGGGAGGCATCGCCGACCGCGCCACTGGGGCCATGTCGATCCGGGGCCCGCCCGGTCGACTATCCGGTGAGAGGAGGCGTGCGGCCGGAGCGGCTGAAGTGTCCCGCGCCGTTCCCCGGGCGGGGTTTTCGGGCTTCCTTGGGCGTGGTCCATGGCCCAGATTGCCTTCCGTCGGACCGACGAGGAGACCAGCGCGCTGAGAGGCGGTCGAAGCGAGGGGCAGCGAGGCGGGGGCAAAGCGACCGGCGCCTGAGCCGAGTCACTGACAAGAAGGCCTCGTCGCGGACACAACCCATACACCGAGGAGCTCTGACGATGAGCAAGGCCACCCGCCCGATTCCAGCCGGCCACGAGGGGCTGATTCCGCACCTGGTGTGCGACCCGTGCGCGGACGCGATCGAGTTCTACAAGCGGGCCTTCGGCGCCGAGGAGGTTCACCGCGTCCCCGCACCCGACGGGCGCCGAATCATGCACGCGGCCATTCGGATCGGGGGGAGCTTCGTCTTTCTTGTCGATGACTTCCCAGAATTCTGTGGCGGCAAGGCGTCTTCGCCGAGGGCGTTGAACGGCACACCGGTCACGATCCATCACTACGTCGACGACTGCGACGCCGCGATCACCCGCGCCGTGGACGCCGGCGCCACCGTCCTGATGCCCGCGGAGGACATGTTCTGGGGCGATCGCTACGGCGTCGTGACCGACCCCTTCGGCCACAAATGGTCGTTCGCCACGCATCTCAAGGATCTGACGCCCGCGGAAGTCCACGCGGCCATGAACGAGGCGTTCGCGCAGCGTTCGTAGCGCCTACGGCACGGGCGTCGTCTTCGCACGACCAACGCGACGGGAGGCCTCGGTGAGAACTATAATGCGACTGGTTCCGCCGCTCGCCTTGATCTCCGCGGCCGGCGCGGCGGCGTTCGCCGGAGCGCAGCCTATGCCCGACGTACAACACATCAGCGTCTCGATCAATCGTCCTCCCGAAGAGGTCTACGACTTCGCCTCCGATCCCCGCAACCTGCCGCGTTGGGCCGCGGGTCTCGCGCGCTCGGATGTCAAGAAGGACGGAGACTCGTGGGTCGCGGACTCGCCGATGGGCAAGATCAAGATCCGCTTTGCGGAGCGAAACGCCTTCGGCGTCCTGGACCACGACGTCACGACGGAGGCGGGCGTCACGATCCATAACCCGATGCGCGTGGTTCCCAGCGGCCGGGGGAGCGAGTTCAGCTTCACGTTGATCCGGCAGCCCGGGACGACGGACCAGCAGTTCGCCGAGGATCAGGCCGCCGTCGAGAAGGACCTAAAGACGCTCAAGGTCCTCTTAGAGAGCTCGAGGGAGAGCCGCTCGGCTCGGGTCGAGAGCGGCCGCGCGCCGGTCAACACGATCCAGATCTACTACGAGATCCATGGACCCACGGAGGGGACGCCTCTCGTCCTTCTCCACGGCGGCGGCTCGACGATCGACGTGACCTTCGGCCGGATTCTCCCCTTCTTGGCCCGACATCGCCGGGTCATCGCGGTCGAAGAGCAGGGGCACGGACGCACCAGCGATCGCGACACGCCAGTCCGGTTCGAGACGTCGGCGGACGACGTCGCGGGCCTTCTCAAGCACCTCCAGATCGACAAGGCGGACCTCTTCGGCTTCAGCAACGGCGCCAATGTCGCCCTCCAAGTCGCGATCCGGCATCCGCAGCGCGTGCGAAAGCTCGTGTTCGGGTCGTCGATCACGACCAAGGCGGGCGCCCGTCCTGAGTTCTGGGAGTTCCTGGGGAAGGCCGACTTTTCGAACATGCCACAGCCGCTCAAGGACGCGTTTCTACGAGTCAACCCGGATCCGGAACAACTCCGAATCATGCACGACAAGGACCTCGAGCGGATGCGGAGCTTCCAGGACGTGCCGGGCGCCGACGTCCGGTCGATCCGGGCCGCCACCCTCGTCTTGATCGGCGACCGCGATATCGTGTGGCCGGAGCACGCGGTTGAGCTGGTGAAGACGATCCCCGGCGCGCGCCTCATGGTGCTCGTCGGCGGCCACGGGGACTTCATGGGCGAGGCGGTGATGACACAGCGGGAGTCCCGCTACCCCGAGTTGACCGCCGGTTTGATCGAGGAGTTCCTTGACGCCCAGGAACCGCCCGGGAGAACCCTGCCGTGACGGGTGTGACGCGCATCCGCCGGCGCATCAAGGCGCCCCGCGCGAGCGTCTATCGGGCGTTGATCGATCCGGCGGCAATCGCCCAATGGCGGGTGCCGGACGGGATGACCTGCCAGGTCCACGCGTTCGACGCGCGCGAGGGCGGCACCCTCAGAGTCTCGCTCACGTACGACACGCCCACCGAGACCGGCAAGACGACCGCGCATACCGATCGTACCGCGGCCGCTTTCTCACGCTGGTCGAGAACGAACGAGTCGTCGAGGTGGACGAATTCGAGACGACGGATCCGGCATTGCGCGGCGAGATGACGTGCACGATCACGGTCAGCGATGCGGAGGGCGGCACCGACCTGCTGGCGCTGCACGAAGGCCTGCCGCCCGGCCTCTCGCCTGCCGACAACGAGACGGGCTGGACTATGGCGCTCGATAAGCTCGCGGCGCTACTCGAGAAGGGCGGGCGTTAGGCCGGACCGAAGGTCAGACGGGCCGCTCGCGTTCGACGGCGAGGTAGCCAGCGACGTGCGCCATCCCCGCGGTGCCGATGCCCGAGAGCAGTCGATGCGCTTCAGGACCCTGAGCAAGTCCGCAGAGAGCGCGAACGTCGGGTTGCCGCCCCTGGAGCGGTTTCCCGGCATCGCTAGACTCGGGGACGAACCGACGCAAGCGGGGCGGATCTCCACACCCACGCGCTGGCCTGATGCGTCTGCCCGTAGAATTCGACTGCCCTGGACCCACGCCCCGTCGAACGCTAAGCTGGGCGCCATCCTGAGCGTCGAAGTGGAGGGCCACAGCCGCTCATGGGCCAGGACGAGGTGGCGACCGTCCAGACCATCACACGCGAGCGGATCAGAGGAGGTCTCACCGTGAAGATCCCTCGAGACATCAAGGCCGTGATTGAATCCGGATGCCCCGCCCACCTGGTCACCCTCAATCGCGACGGCAGTCCCCAGGTGACCCTGGTCTGGCTTGGCGTGGACGGCGACGAACTGGTGGCCGGCCACCTTTCCAAGCACCAGAAAGTCAAGAACGTCCTGCGCGACCCGCGCGTCGCCATTTCGCTACAGGCGACGACGAGGAACGCGTTGGGGCTCACCGAGTATGCGGTCCTGTATGGGGAAGCTCACATCCAGGAAGGCGGCGCGCCAGAGCTGCTCCGAAGGCTGGCGGCGGTCTACCTTGGGCCTGACGTGAAGTTTCCGCCCATGGACAACCCCCCGTCCGGCTACGTGACGCGCATTCGGGTGGATAGAGTTGAGGGAGTTGGTCCATGGACGGGGCGTCCCGTCTGATCTGAGCTCTACAGACCGCCCCACCCCGGCGTCCAGCGAACTGGCTTGGCCGCGCTACGCTCGGCTCGCTACCCTCTGACGCCGAGTCGTTGGGGTTCGAGGACGGCGCGCCCGGCCTAGGATGCTTCGCCCACCCGAGTCGCCGGCTACCCAGCGGCGCAAGCGGCCCAGACCGAGCGCTCGTCTGACCTGCCCCCTGCTTTCGGCCACACCGGTTGAGAGTCCGGCAGGCTCGACTTCCATCTCGACGAAGACCGCCCCCGAATCGCGTCACACTTGTCACTCCCACCGTTCGATGCCTGGCGCTAAATCTATCCCAGGGCCGGCAACGAGCAATGGGCGGCGAACGGAACCATGAATCGGTGCCGGCGCCGGACGTCGGCCGAACGCGAGACGGAAGGGCACGCACCCCGACGGACACTCGAAGAAGGAGAGAAGGGCGATGACGAAGCACAGGACCGAGACACGCAATGAGTGGCTCGCCGCGGGGCTCGCATGGCTCGAAGCGGAGAAGGCGCTCACGCGGCGGAGCGACGAGCCGACGCGGCGGCGACAGGAGCTGAAAGTCACCTTTCTCCTGGCGCTGCTCGCCCTCGGTCTGGTCACTATCCTGACAGTGCCAGGTCAGGCGGCCGACACCACGCTCGAGCGAATGCCCGCCGAGCTCGAGACGCGGTTTGCGCTCAGCGCATTGCCTCCGGCGCTGCGGGACAAGGCAACGGTCTACCTTCTGGATCCAGGGAAGGGCTATCAGCTCGCCCGGCAGGGAAGGAGCGGGGTGACCTGCCTGGTAGAGCGCACGGTCTGGGAATGGACCGACTTTCGCAACGACATCTACATTCCCCTCTGCTACGACGCGGCGGGCACGACGGCCCACCTGAAAGTCATCATGGACGCGGCCGCGCTTCGCGCCCAGGGAATGGGCCCTGTCGCGTTGAAAGCGGAAATCGAAAGTCGCTACAAGAATGGGATCTACAAGGCTCCGGAACAGCCAGGCCTGTCTTACATGGTCGCCCCGGTCATGCGCGCACTGGGACCCCCTGACATGAAAATGCATACCATGGCCATGCCGCACCTGATGTTCTACGCGCCGGGCATCACGAACGACGACATCGGCGCGGATCCGGATCTCGGCGATTATGCCAGCCTTCGTTGGCCGTTCATCGACAAGCAGGGTATCGCCGAGCAAGGCTACATGATCCAGCTCGTCGGAGAGGCGGAGAAAGCGAGGATCATGGCCGACGAGAAGACTCTGGTCCGCGATCTCTGCGCCTACCGAGACGTGCTGTGTCTCCCGCACGGGAACCACTGACCTGCGCAAGAGGAAGAGGCCCCTCGCGGGCGTCGTGATCGGGGTCGGGCTGGTCCTGATCGGGCGGGCGGCTGGCCTTGCATGACAATAGGAGGAGATCATGGGTGACCGGAGCTTCACCACGACATTTGCGGTAGACCAGACCCCCAAGGAGGTGTTCGAAGCGATCAACAACGTCCGGGGTTGGTGGTCGGGAGAGATCGAGGGCGACACCGACACGCTCGGCGCCGTGTTCACGTATCGGTACACAGACATGCACATCTCCAGACAGAAGGTCGCCGAGCTCGTTCCAGGCAAGAGAGTCGCTTGGGACGTGTTCGACGCCAAGCTCAGCTTCGTGAAAGGACCAGAGCGAGTGGAAGGGCACCCGCATCACCTTCGACATCTCCAAGCGAAACGACGGCATGGCGGAGGTTCGCTTCACGCACGTCGGCCTGGTACCGTCCTATGAGTGCTACGAGGACTGCTCGAGCGCGTGGGGCGCGCTGATGACGCGCAATCTACGCAAGCTCATTGCCACCGGGAAGGAGCAGCCCGACATCCTCGGTTGACCCAGACGATGTCTCCCGGTGCCACGCATCGTCCCGATCCGAGCCGGGACGTGCCGAAGCACTGACGCAGACAGAACTCGTCGCGGCCGCATGGGGCCGCTGGGAGGAGTGACCTCAACCCTCGATCGCGAGGTAGGTCGAGGTCCAGAAGTCGCGGTAAGTGGCCTGGGGCGTGGGTGAATCCCATAGCCGCTGTGTCATGAATATCGCCACGAGCTGTTCCGTGGGGTCCGAGGCCCACGATGTGCCGTAGCCACCATCCCAGCCGAACCGGCCCGGCACCGCGGCGATGTCGTCTCGCCGCGTGACCATGGACAGCCCAAATCCCCAGCCGCGGTTGTCGCCGAGAATGAACCGAGCACCGGGATCCGCCTTCTGGGCCTCGGTGAGCTGATCGTTCGTCATCGTGTCGACCGAATGCCGCGAAAGGATGCGCTCGCCGCGGTACTGCCCCTGGTTCAGCATCATCTGGCCGAAGGCCAGATAGTCGTCGACGGTCGAGATCAGCTCGTGCGGGAAGACGGGCGGGCGCGCCCAGTGGCCGCTTCGCGGCTCGTCGAACACCGCCAGCCCGCCGCGCGCGGCATCGGTCTGGTAGCAGGTGGCCAACCGGTCGAGCGTGGCGGCCGGCGCGCTGAATGCCATATCGTGCATGCTCAGAGGGCCGAGCAGGCGCTCGCGCAGAAAGGTCTCCAGCGGCTGTCCGGAGGCGCGCGCGAGCAGCACGTTCAGGACGTCGAAGCCGGTCTGGTACAGCCACCGTTCACCCGGCTGATGCATCAAGGGCAGGCCCGCGAGGCGCTTCATGAATTCGTCGGGCGACAGCGCAGGCGGACTTGGCCCGGGGGCGAGTCCGGACTCGTCGAACGCCTGCTGGATCGGAGACCAGGCCGACGGCTCGATGAAGCCGAGGCCCATCCGGAGCGTGAGCAGGTCGCGCACGCTGATCGGCCGCTTCGCGGGCACCGTGTCATCGAGCGACGCATCCGGGCGCGCCAGCACTCGGCGGCCGGCCAGCTCCGGGAGCCAGGGATCCACCGGATCGTCGAGCCGCAGCCGGCAGTCCTCGACCAGGATCATCGTCGCCGCGGCGATGATCGGCTTGGTCATCGACGCGATGCGGAAGAGCGTGTCGCGGCGCATGGGAGCGGTGTCTCCAACGGCCGTCGTGCCGATGGTTTCGACATGCACCTCGCCGCGACGGCTGAGGAGTGTCACGATCCCGGGTACCTCGCCACGCTCGACGTGGCCGGCTAGGACGTCGTGCATGCGACCGAGACCCGCGGGGGAGAATCCACTCGATTGAGCCATCCCTCACTCCTACGTCAAACGCGCGGTGGACAGGGAGGCGCCAACACGTTTGGTCTGGCCGCCAGGCCGGCACCGATCTTGGCGGTCAGCCTCTCAGCGTGCCTTTCTCCACAGTGTACTGTGTGACCGCGATCGTCCCGTCTTCAGTCGCCCAGCTCCTGCGCCGGGTGTTCGCGATCCAGGTCCTGGTCTGTCCGCGCTGTGGCGGCCCGCGGCGGATCCTCGAGGCGGTGACGGAGACGGAGCCCCACGCCGTGCGCCGGCTGCTGAATCCGGCCGGGGGCGGGGGTCCCGGCCCGCCGGCGTCGGCCTCCCAGGCATGTCGGCCTCCCGGGCACTGGCCCGCCGCCTCGATGGCGTGCTAGCGTGGGCGCGCCCGGGTGGCGGGGCGGGCCGGGGTGACGAGACGCGCGGGAGTGGAGCAAGAGAGGTGGTTTGCGTTTCCTCCGTTCGGCATCGTTGAAACTCTCCTGGATCGCTCCGTTTCTCGAGCCTCAGGTGGTCACGCTGCTTCGGGAGTTGGATGCGGGAGTCGCTCGGTAGAGCGGCCTGACTGCTGGATGAAGCTGTCGCGCGCGGGGGCGTTGCTCAGAAGGCAGCCATGAGTGCCAGCAGTCAATCGCCACCGCCCCTTGGCGCGACTCCAGCATCGCTGTTGTCGAGCTTGCGAGCCGTCGTCAACCATCGCGGCGTTCGAATTGCCGTCGGCCTGTGGGTCGTCGGCCACCTCGTCGTGCTCTGGCTCACGCACGAGTCGCTCCCGTTCGATCGGCCGGCGGTTGCCCACCTCCCATTGGCGTCGCAGATGGCTCAGCCAACCCTGGGAATGATCGAGATCCTCGGGCTCATGGTGTTGACCTTCCTCCTGACCCGCAATCGCGTGATTCCCGACATGGCCGCTCGCGCGCCAGAGCCCCGCGTTGCGTTGGGCGAGACGATCCTGGTCTTAGCCTACGCGGCCTTCGGTCAAGTCGGTGGCTGGATGGTCGGTTCCGCACTGGGTTCCCGTCCCTTCAGCTTCCACCTCGCCGGCACTCTTTACGGCACCACGGTGATGCCGACACAGAGCGATGTCTGGATCTGGGCGTCGTACAACGTTCTGATCTTCGCGGTGGTGCCATACCTCTACTTCCGGCGCCGCTACACCAACACCGCTCTCAACCTTCGATCTGTAGACCGCAGGAACGACGGGCAACTCATTCTGGTCGTCCTGCTGATCGAGTCTGCTTTCGAAATGGCGGTGTTCGGCGGCATCTTGCGGCTGAGCTCGCGGCAAATGATCCTCGGAGCCCCACTCACCCTGGCAATCTTCTTCATCGGAACCGTGCTACCGACGATGGTCCTGATCTATGCGATTCTCTTACCCAGATACCTTAAGCTGACAGGGTCGATCATCAGTACCGTGCTGCTCGGCGGCCTGACGTACGCGGCCATGCATATCGTCGAAGGGTGGTCGGCTTTCGGGTCGCCGCGGGACGCGGCGCTCTCGCTGCTGTTCGTCCTATTCACCTACTTCGGGCCTGGGATGATCAAGAGCGTCCTGACGCTGCGCACGGGCAATGCCTGGGTTCACGCGCTCGGCTACCACGCCGTGGCGCCGCACGTGATTGCTGATGCGCCGCTCATGGTGAAGATCTTCGGGCTCCGGTAACTGTGGCTGAGAAGGCCCCATGGCCGACGACGTCGCCCGGACGCCGCCCGCGCGTTCCGGCCGCGCATCGTGGCCGAGTGCGAGCGCATCGAGCCCGAGCGGCGCCTGCCCCAGGATTTCGCACAACGACCTCGCCCGAGCGGCACCGTCAACCTGGACCAACGGCACCGTCGACTGGACCACCGTCTGACTCCCCAAGGAGACCGTGCAGGGATCCTAGATGGGATGAAGTGGCTGACCCCCCACTCGACGTGGTGGCATACGCTGCCCCACAGGGTGAACCGCGGTCGACGCCGCAGGAGGAGGGGCCAGCCATGACCATGTTGGCATCGACGTGCACCAGGCGGAAAGCCGGCTCTGCATCCTGGGCGAGGCCCGTCGCCTTCGGCCTACCGTCCGGCGGTTGCCGCTGACTTCCGCGCCACGCCGGGTGTGACGCCGATCACGCGTTTGAAGGTCCGATTAAACGCTGCTTCCGACGTATAGCCGAGTCGCGTCGCCAATTCGCCGATATCCATGCTTTCCTGCTGCAGGATCGTGAGCGCGGTGTACATTCGCCAGCGGGCCACGAAATGCATGGCTGGTTCACCGACCATCTGGGTGAAGTGGTCGGCGAAGGACGAGCGGGACATTGCGACCTCGGCCGCCAAAGCGCCGACCGTCCACGGGCGGGAAGGCTCGCGATGGATCAGTGTGATGGCGCGGCCAATCCGGGGGTCGCGCAGGGCAGCCAACCAGCCCGGCTGAAGCGCGGGTTGATGTTCGATCCACCAGCGGATCGTTTGAACGATCAGGATATCCGCAAGTCTCGTGAGCACGGTGTCGCCGCCTGGGCGTAAGGTCCTCGCCTCGCTGCCGATGAAGCGCACGGTCGCATCCAGCCATTCCAGCTCGTGCGAGTTCGCGGCCTTCACGTGAATGATCTTCGGAAGCTGGTTGATCAACTGACGCGCCGCTGGATGGTCGAATCGCACAATGACACAAACCAATTGTGTCAGCGCGCCGCCTCCGCCTTGACGAAGGAGTGCGTAGCGCTCGTTCTGGTGTTCGCATTCGAGCTCCTCAAGGTGAGCGGCTGGACTTGCGGGATTATCCAGGAGGGCGTGCCCGTGTCCGTGGGGAACGAGAACCAGGTCGCCCGTTTCAAGCCATTGCGTCATTTCGCCTTCACGCAGGATGGCTGTTCCGGACACGACGAGATGAAATATCGCGCAACCTTCGGCCAAGGGGAGCAACAACCCCCAGGGGGCCGTGAAATCGCAACGGTGGTAAGAGACGCCAGACATTCTGAGGAAGTGCAACGCCTCGCCAAGCGGGTCTTGTTTTTCAGGGTTGGCCACGGTGGAAGCATCGCAGAAAGCAACTCAGGCGTCCACACCGCTTGGACGACTGAGCAACAGATTTGGCCTCCCGGGCATTGAATATCCACAATACGGCGAGTAGAACGGATTTGTGAATCATCAACGAGCCAAAACATAAGGAGGAAAAGTGATGACAACCCAATACAACGGAGTAAAGAACCTGCTCACCCCGGACAACCATGCATTGCTGCTCATTGACCACCAGTACCCGCAGCTCCTGTCTGTGACGTCGCACAAGCACTCGACGGTCTCTCACAATGTGACCGCACTGGCGAAGGCGGCCAAGGTATTCAACGTGCCAACCCTGCTGACGACGGGTGTTGCGGAACACCAGCCCCTCTTGAAAGAACTCCAGGCGGTCTTCCCCGAACAGAAGCCGATCGACCGCACGGGCCTGTGCTCGTGGGACGATCAGCGCGTCGTCGATTGGGTCAAGCAGACGGGGCGCAAGAGGCTCGTGATAGCCGGCTTGTGGACGGAGATCTGCCTGAACCTGGCGGTTCAGGGCGCGCTCGGCGACGGCTACATTGTGTACATTGTCCCGGATGCCTCCGGCGGAGCTGACGCGGAAAGTCACGCACTAGCGGTCCAGCGTATGGTGCAGGCGGGGGCCATCCCTATCAGCGCGCTGGCGTATCCGGTCGAACTCCAGCGGGACTGGGCGCGCACAGAAACTGTCCCGGCAGTCCTCAAGATTTTCGAAGAGCACGGACATGGCTTCAGCAGAGCCATTCGCTGGCAGTGGGAAATGCTGGGCCTGAAGGAGGGGACCCGGTAGTCGGCCTCTGATCGGCGGCGAGGAACGTAGATCCTCCGAAAGCGTCCTATCTATGCGGCTGCCGATGGCTGAGCGGCAGCGGGCACGTGGATGCCAAGGTCGGCTAACCGACGGGTGTGATACCGGATGAGTCGGTCTCGGTCCAGGCGGTCGAAGTGGTCGGGGCCGAGCTCGCGGTACGGCACGCCATCCCGCAGGATGTGCCACGTGGCGACCAGGATCGAGTGCGCCACGGCCACAATCGCCTTCTTGTCGCCACGCCGGCGAGCCACTCGATGATATTGCGCCGCCAGGTAGCGGTGCCGGGCACGGACGGCGCCCCGCGCACACTCGATCAGGGTGGCGCGCAGCCACCGGTTGCCCTTGCGGGACTTGCCCGACTTCCGCTTGCCGGCACTCTCGTGGTTGCCCGGACAGATGCCCGTCCACGACGCGGCCTGGGCCGCCGTGGGAAAGCGACGCATGTCGTCCCCGAGTTCGGCCAGGATTTGCTCGGCACTGCGCGTGGCCACGCCGGGGATGGTGTCGAGGCGTTCGAGCGCCGCCGCAAACGGGCGCATCTGGGCCTCGACGCGGGCATCGAACCGCGCGATCTGCTGGTCCAGGAACTCGACGTGGGTCAGCAACTCCTGCAGCATGAAGCGGTGGTGGTCGGTGACCCGGCCCCGCAGCGCCTCCCGCAACTGGGCGGTCTTGTTCCGCAGGCGGCCCTGCGCCAGGCCCGCCAGCGCCTCGGCATCGCGTTCCCCGGCGATGAGCGCCCGCAGCATCGCCCGCCCCGAGGCGCCGAGCACATCCGTGGCGACGGTACCGAGCTTGATGTTCGCGGTCTCGAGGACCTTCTGGATCCGGTTCGCTTCGCGGGCGCGTTCCTGCACCAGCTGCCGCCGGTAGCGGGTCAGCTCCCGCAGTTCCCGAACGGGCGCGGGAGGCACGAAGCTCGCCCGGAGCAAGCCATGCTCCAATAAGCGCGCGATCCACTGGCAATCCTTGACGTCGGTCTTCCGGCCGGGCACCGCCTTGATGTGCTGCGCGTTGACGAGGAGGAGCTCGAAGCTTCCCTCCAGGAGCTGATAGACCGGCCGCCAGTACACGCCCGTGCTCTCCATCGCGACGTGCGTGCATCCGGCCCCCGTGAGCCAGTCAGCCAGTTGCAGCAACTCGCCCGTCGTCGTCCCGAAGGTGCGAATCTCCTCGGTCCGCGCGCCCTTCGAACCCGGAACTCGCAGGCAGGCCGCCACCGTCTTCTTGTGCACATCCAGCCCACAGCAGACGCGGTACAGGACCTCCATCGTCGTCGCCTCCTTGTGACCGCGCCGCGCCGGAGGCGTGACTTTTCTTCCGAGTATCCTCCACGTGCTCCCCGCCAGGCGGGGGCGACAGTCTGAGGTGCCGTCCGTCACACCCCGGTCACGATCGGATGGATACGGGCTCGCGGCACCAATCTAAAGCCGACCTGTCTCGGCGTGGCGCGGTGAGGCTCAGTCTACTCCCACGTCCGGCTTTCATTCGCGGCAGGTGGGGCCTGCCCCATGACACGATCGGATGAAGTGGCTGACCCCCACTCGACGTGGTGGCATACGCTGCCCCACAGGGTGAACCACGGTCATCGCCGCACGAGGGGGGCCAGCCGTGGACCAAATTGGCACCGACGTGCACCAGGCGGAAACTCGGCTCTGCATCCTGGGCGAGGCCCGCCTTCGGCCTCGCGTGGCTTAGGATGGACGGAGTCTACTCGATCCACCACCACAAGCGCCAAGCGAACCTGCGTCGGGTTTCCTGAGCGGTGAGCGGATGCCTAGCGGCCTTGTCGCAGCTGCAGCCGGTTGCCGTCAGGATCCTGGAACACCGCCACCGAGCCCCACGGGTACTCGAGCACCTCCGTCTCGAACTTCACGCCGCTCAGCTTCAGCGCCTCGACCATCTTCCGGCAATCGCTCACCTCGATGGTGTACGCGGCGGACCCGCGGCCATAGACCGGCTCGCCCTGCCCGGGTGTGCCTGGCCAGAGAACGAGCTGGAAGTCCTGACCCTTGACGCCGACGGTCAGGAACCGCGGTCCGCCCGGTGTCGGGTTGTCGATGCCCTTCTCGAAGCCAAGGACATTCGTGTAGAAGTCGAGCGCCTTGTCCTGGTCTGTGACGAACACGCTGACGTAGGCGACTTTTTTCAGCATCGTCGTTCCTCCTATCCACGTGACGAACGAGGGCGGGACGATGTGACAGATGGGCGTTGCAGGAGGAGGCCTGGGTGGAGCGCCGGCTCAGGCTGACACATTGTTTGAATAGGATTCGTCACCCTGATGAGAGCACCCGACAGGCAAGCATGAGCGTGGACAAAAGCGCGATTCGAGTCCTGGCGGCCGGCTCGGCCTGACCGCGGCGTTCGCGGCCAGGGTCTGAGCGTCACGCCACAATGATGACGAAGGCGGTCGAGAGGGTGTGACGCGACGACGGATCATGGGTCGCTTCTCGCGCCGAGCTCCTTTGGCCGAGCCCCTCGTCACGTCGGCCTGGATCCATCCGTCATTGCAGTGACGGAAGCGGAACCAAGGATGTGACCGATGTCTGAACAGAAGTGGCTTGTCGAGCAGTTCGAGGCGAACCGGGCTCACCTGGGCCGGGTGGCCTACCGGATGCTGGGGTCGCGGAGTGAGCCGGACGACGCCGTGCAGGAGGCGTGGATCCGCCTTCGCCGGGCCGACACGAGCACCGTGGAGAACCTGGGCGGGTGGCTGACGACGGTGGTGGCGCGGGTGTGCCTGGACATGCTGCGGTCTCGCCGATCCCGGCGGGAGGAGTCACTGGAGAGCCGCGCGACTGAATCCGCGGTGGGGAGTCAGGCCCCGGGTGACCCCGAGCAGGAGGCGGTGCTGGCGGACTCAGTGGGGCTGGCGTTGCTGGCGGTGCTCGAGACGTTGGCGCCGGCGGAGCGCGTGGCGTTTGTGCTGCACGACATGTTCGACCTGCCGTTCGATGAGATCGCGCCGATCGTGGGACGCACGCCGACGACGGCGCGGCAGCTGGCGAGCCGTGCGCGCCGGAGGGTGCGCGGCGCGGCGGCGCCGCCCCCGACCGATCGCGGTCGCCAGCGAGAGATCGTGGGGGCATTCCTCGCGGCGGCGCGCGAAGGGGACTTCGCCGGGCTGCTGGCCGTGCTCGACCCGGACGTGGTACTACGGGCGGACGCCGCGGCCGTGCTGGGGAGCGCGGCGCGGGAGGCGGCCGGTGCGCCGAAGCTGGCACCGGAGGTGCGTGGCGC
>JBKPDQ010000147.1:0-14143 GCA_046728015.1 Actinomycetota bacterium | reverse complement strand
CGCGTGGTTCGCGTGGCTCGGGTTGCGCGCACATCACGGCGATGAGCGGGCCTCGTTCATCGTCAGGTACTAGCCGAGGAAGCCGCGTAGCCGTCGCTGAACGGGCGTGGGGTGGCCGCTAGCTCGGCACCTGCCCGCCACCGACGTGCAGCTCGGGCGCCTGCCGCTCGGCTTCGGCGCCGTCGCCGGCTTCTCGGGCACCGGCTCTTCGAACGCCTCCTCACGTGGCAGGAAGATCCGCCCACGCTTCGCCTGCAGCAGCGCCGCCGCGAGATCCGGGAAATCGCGCTCGACATGGAGGCGGGGCCTCGCGGTCGCCGAGTCAGCGCCGATGCTCGACCACGAGCGCCGTGGTCACGAGTGCGAAGGCGATGATCGACGCGAGCGTGCGCACATGGTTCCAGGTGGTCCACGGGGTGGCGTACTGGCGCCACAGGTCGGGCGCGCTGGCGGCGGTGGGTGAAGCGGCCGCGAGCGCCTCGTTGAGGGGTACGTTCACAGTGAAAGTCACGGCGACGCCCCCGACCCCGTAGACGAGTCCACCTGCAACCCCGAGTATGGCGACGGCCCTCCGCCGGGCGAGGAGTCCCGCCGCGACAGGAAAGGCCAGCGCGCCGATGAAGCTGAAGGCGAACAGTGGCGTGCGGATGACGGCGTTAATTCCCCGCATCGCGAGGGTGGCTGCGAGCGGGTCGCTCGCTCCCAGTCCCGGCATCACCGAGACCGAATAGGCGTAGAAGAAGCCGGCGATCAAGGCGGCGGCGAGAACGCCGAGCACGAGCAGCACGTAGCGGATCTGGGTGCGCAGCATGTGGGAATCGTAGCAGCGCTGACATGCCGATGGCGCAGGACCTGGAAGGATCATATTTGGCGCGACTGGGTTCTACGATTCGCTGCAGACCCCGCGAAGCTGATGGCATCGCGCTCGAAAGACGGCCGCGCCCAAGGGTCGAGTCCGAGACTGCGGTGCGGCGACGCCGCCCCCCGCAGGCATTCAGTCTGCGACCCGTACGGTGGTGTCGTCTGGCTCCGTGCCACTCCAAGACCGGTCAGTCGGAGCGGCCTTTCGCGCCGATCCCGGCCTCGGGAACACGGGACAGCCTGCGAGCGGACGACCGACCGGGCCCGAACCCGGTCCCGGTCGGCTCGACTGCTCAGAGCGGCTCGCGCTATCGGCTACGACGCGTTGACCGCGCCTTGGAAGACCTGCCCGTCTGCGGTCCTTGTGCCTCGGAGTCTCCGCCCCCCGCGCGCTCCTCCTCGCTGACCGCGTAGCCCTCCCGGTCCACGGGACTGTCGGCGGCGAACGTGAACTCCTCCTCGGTGGCTTCGGACATCTCGGCGCCGTCGCCCTCCTGCGCCGTACGTCCTTGACCCGCTGCAATCCACATCCGCACCCTTCGGAGGTGGTCACGCTCGTGTCCGATCGCCTCACGGCACTGGTCGGCGAGGTCGTCGTGGCCGTCCTGCTGCGCGAGTTGCGCCAGCGCCGTCCAGCACTCGTTGTCGGCCAGCTCGGCCACGACGATGGCCTCGAGGGACTGCAGGAGATTGGTGCGCGGATCGCTGAGCACCTGCGGCAGACCGGCCGAGATCGTGACCGCCAGGTTCGCGGCTGGCGTCAGAGCGGTCGGGTCGCCGCCGAGCTCCTTGATGGCGTCCGTGAGCAGCTCGGCGTGCTCGTATTCCTCGGTCAGGATGTGGAACAGGTCCTCGGCGCTGGGGCCGCCGTCAAATGAGCCATACGCCCGGTGCTTGGAGAGCAACGCCTCGTACAGCCGTGCCCCGGCATGCTCGAACGCCAGGCGCTCGCCCAGCTTATCCATCAGGAGTGTCGGCTGACCGCCGGCGGCCGAGGCCACCGTCGCTTTGGCCTTGCCCATGAGGGAGCTCGGCGGCGGCGCTTCCCCGAGCCCCTCCCCCGCCTGGGCATACGCGATGCGTACCGCGGCGATGGCCTGAGCATCACCGCCGGAGGAGGGAGGGAACTCACGGGTGGCCTCGACCATCTGGGTGGCGAGATCGCCCGCGGTCATGATTCCGGTCCGATTGGGAGCTTGCTGAGCTGACTGTCTCATCACGCGGCCCTCCTCTGCGGGTCGGACGATACGTTGCGGGCGCGCTTGGCCGGGTCGGTCAGCTCGGTGCCGGGCTGCCAGACGTAGCCCGCGGCGACGGTCTCCGTGGGGGAGCCGTCCGAGTTCATCTGATCGCGGTACGCGCGGGTCGCTTCTGTCTCCTGGTCGCGGTCCACGAACTCCGTTCCGGCGGCGCTCAGGGTTCGCTCCCGCCGGAGGGTCTCGCGCACGAACTCACGGTGACTCGTGTAGCGGATGGGCTCCGGCAGTCGCTCCGGGAGCACCTCGGCGGCGTCGCGGCCCTCTGCCTCCTGGAACAGGTCAGCGACGAAGCGGACGTGGCCGAGCTCGTACTCGAGGAAGCGCTCCCAGATCGCCCGGATGTGTGGGTTGCCCTCGGACTCCAGGCAGCTCCAGTAGTTATAGACCTCGCCCGCCTCGTGCAGGAGCCACTTCTCCAGCCAGGTCTCGTTCGGGTCGATGATCGACTCGTACTGGGTCACGTGCTGCTCCTCGATGGACGCGATCTCGGCGTAGACCTGACGGGCGATCGGGTCCGCGAACATGGGGCCGATCGTCATGTAGTAGTCATGGGTCTGGTGCTCGCCGGCCATGATGGTCAGCGCATGAAGTTTTGTGAGTGGCGCTGCCGCTCGCCGGTCGTAGGGCTTGCGGAGATCGTCGAGCGGATGCCGGTGCTCGACGGCTGTCGGCCGGCCGGGGACGATGTCCGAGTAACTTTGTACGAGCACATTGGCATCTTTGCCCTGGAGCCGGTCCATCAGCGCCGAGTACCGGTAGAGGTGGTCGAAGTCCTCGAGCAACCCGAAGCGGAAGACCTGGGCGAGGTACGGGTCCGGCTCTTTCTGGGCGACGCTGGCCGTCACCTCGATGGCGACCTGCTCGAACCCGATGGTCGTCTCCAGCGGGTCTTGGTCGGCCGGATTCAGCCAGTTCACCATCGTCTGTTGGTGCTGCTCAACCCGTCGGACCTGGGCCAGGGCCGCCTGCAACGGTCCATTCATGCGGGCGCAGGCGTGGCTGAAGCGGAGCGCCTCGGATTCGATGCCGTTCATCAGGATGACGCGAACCCGGGTGAACGCATCGTCCATGAGCTTGTTGTAGGGAGGTGGTACCAGATCACGCCACGTGAATCGCTGCTGGTCCAGAGCTATGCCTGCATCACGCAGGAGGTTGATGGCCACGGGGTTCTCCTTCCCTTCGTGCGGCCGGGAGGCCGCTGCATTCGCGCAAATTCGGGTGCGGTTACATCGCGTCGCCAGGCGGGATCGATAAGCGATACCGAAGCGTTCTGGTGAGCGACCCAATGCTCCGCTTGCGTCACGTCGATTCACTCGGCAAGGCAGGTGCCAGTGATGCGAAGCAAGTTGTCGGGAACGCTGCTGACGATCTTGCAATGCCCTTGACCGGGGGTCCGGAATCTCGCGTCTCGCGGATTGCTGATGGATCACGGATTCGGGAGGTCTTTTGAAGAAGCGCGGCTTCGCATTGCTGGTCACAGCAACGGCTTGGCTCCCGCACTCGTGGCAGCTCTAGCGGGAAGCGGCGGCCGCGCTGGGAGCCGGCGGGTCCCGCTCGGGGCTTTGCTGCCGGAGCGGCGGTTCCTTCCGAGTCCAGGCGGCGGCAATGCGATGGTATCCGCTACCCAAGCGGGCACCAGAGGTACCGGTGACTCTGGGCACGAACGCGGTCCATGCGCCCCGGGGCCGGGGGCGGCGGGGCGGGCGCTCGCGGTTCCACCAGGGCCCTTGAGCCGGCGCCCCGAGGAGGCTTTCGCGCGCTGAAAGGCGACCCGTCGAAAGATGGTCTCTACGCCTCGGCGTCCAATGCCGCGCGCGGGCGACGACGGCATATGACTTGAATCCCCACATCTGTTGATGTCCGCACCACCGTCCGTCTCGTCGGGTTACACCCTCAACTCTCAGACCCGGCGGGCGACCTATCGATTGCAGCTCCACGCCGGGTTCGGGCTCGACGCCGCCGCCACGATCGTGGACTACCTTGCGCGGCTCGGCGTCAGTCACCTGTACACCTCGCCGTATCTGCAGGCCGCGGCGGGCAGTACCCACGGCTACGACGTCGTCGATCACGGATGGGTGAACACCGAGCTCGGCGGCCCTGCGGCTCACCGCCGCTTCCTGGCTGAGCTGCGGGCAGTCGGCCTTCGTCAGCTCATCGACATCGTGCCGAACCACATGGCAATCGCAGCCGGAAACCGGTGGTGGTGGGACGTCCTCGAGAGTGGGCCCGCCAGTCACTTCGCGGCCCACTTCGATGTCGACTGGGACCCGCCCGAGTCGCGGCTGCGCAACGTCGTGCTGCTGCCGGTGCTCGCAGAGCACTATGGGCGCGTCCTCGAGGCTGGTGGCCTCCGGGTATTCCGGGCGGGAGCAGATTTCAGGGTCGCCCACGGCGACGATCATTTTCCAGTGGATCCACGCTCCCTCGAGTCGCTTCTGGCCGACGCCGAAGCCCACTGCCGGGACGATCGCCTAGCGTTCTTGGCCGATGCGTACGCCACGCTCCCGGTCTCCACCGCGACGGACGTCGCGAGCGTTCGCCGGCGGCATCGGGACAAGACCATCCTCCATGCCGACCTCGAGCGCCTTCTCGGCGAGCGCGCCGACCTCGCCGCCGCGGTAGACGATGCGGTCAGCCGGCTCAACGCCGACGTCGAGGCCCTCGACTCCTTCCTCGAGCAGCAGAACTATCGCCTCGCGTGGTGGCGGGCGGCCGGGCGGGACCTCGGCTACCGACGCTTCTTCGACATCAATACCCTCATCGGCCTGCGGACCGAGAACGAGCGCGTCTTCGAGGACACACACGCGCTGGTTCTCGAATGGGTGAAGCAGGGCTCTGTGGACGGTTTGCGTGTCGACCACGTCGACGGCCTCGGCGACCCCGAGCAATACCTGCGGCGTCTCCGGGCCTCCACCGGGAACGCTTGGATCGTTGTCGAGAAGATCCTGGAAGGACACGAGGCGGTCCGGCAGTCATGGCCCGTGGATGGTACGACCGGCTATGACTTCCTGGCCCGCGTTGGCAACCTCTTCGTCGACCCGCTTGGAGAGGCGCCTCTCACGGCCTTGTACCAAGCGTTCACGGGCGACCACGACGACTACGTCAAGATCGCCCGCGACTCCAAGCACATGGTCTTGCGGGACATCCTCGGCAGCGACGTGAATCGCCTGGCCGCGCTCTTTCTCGAGATCTGCGAGCGGCATCGTCGCTACCGCGACTACACGCGCCACGAGCTGACCGAGGCCCTCCGTGAGGCGATCATCGCGTTCCCGGTGTACCGTACCTACGTGCAGCCGGAGGCGGGGGAGGCGGGGCCCGACGACGCGGCCGTTATCCACCAGGCGCTCGAGGCGGCTGAGAAGACCAGGCCGGACCTCGATCCGACCCTCCTGCACTTTCTCCGCGACATCCTCCTCGGCCGGATCCCAGGACGGCTCGAAGCCGAACTACTGCTGCGCTTCCAGCAGTTGACCGGGCCCGTGATGGCGAAGGGCATCGAGGACACGGCGTTCTACCGGTACGGTCGGTTCGTGGCGCTCAACGAGGTCGGCGGTGCGCCCGACCGCTTCGGCGTCTCGGTGGACGAGTTTCACGCGGCGAACCTTACGGCGTCGCGACGCTCACCGCACGGCTTGCTGGCCACGTCGACCCATGACACGAAGCGAGGCGAGGATGTGCGGGCACGCCTGGCCCTCCTGTCCGAGATCCCGGGGCGCTGGAGCGAGGCGGTCACCCGCTGGTCGGCCCTCGCCCAGCGGCATCGTCGGGGCGACTGGCCAGATCGAGTCATGGAGTACGTGTTCTACCAGACGTTGGTCGGCGCTTGGCCTCTCGGCGAGGACCGTGCGCTGCAGTACGTCGAGAAAGCGTCCCGCGAGGCGAAGCACTACACGTCGTGGACCGCGCCGAATGACGCCTATGACGCCGCCCTCCAGGCGTTCGTGAAGGGCTGTCTGGGTGACTCGGCGTTCATGGAGTCCGTGCACGAGTTCACCGAACCCCTTGTCGAGCCCGGTCGCGCGACATCACTTGCCCAGACGCTCCTGAAGCTGACGGCGCCGGGAGTGCCCGATATCTATCAGGGCACCGAGCTGTGGGCGCTGCATCTCGTGGATCCCGATAACCGCACTCCCGTCGACTATGAGCAGCGGCGCCTGCTGCTCGAGGCCGTGGAGCGTGCGACCCTCGCTGAGATCCTGGGCCGCGCCGACGAAGGCCTGCCCAAGCTCTGGGTCGTTCGGCAGGCATTGCACGCGCGCCGTCGTGAACCCGATGTCTTCGATGAGGGAGCGTACGAGCCGCTGTCGGCGCGAGGGGCGCGTGCCGGGCACGTCGTGGCGTTCGTGCGAGGGGCTCGCGCGCTCACGGTCGTGCCACGGCTCGTGCTCACGCTCGGGGGCGACTGGGCCGACACAACCCTCGACCTGCCGGCCGGATCCTGGCACGACGAGCTGACGGGGGCCGACATGCGCGGAGGAGCAGTCCGGCTCGCCGAGCTCCTGGGCCGGTTCCCGGTCGCACTCCTCGTGCAGCGAGATGCTCGATGACGAGCATCGCGGTCTGGGCGCCGGATCCTGCCCGGGTGCATCTCGTGGTAGGCGATTGCCGGATCGCGATGCTCCGCAACGATGAGGGCTGGTGGCGTGCGGACACGTCATTGGCGCCGGGGACAGACTACGCGTTCGACCTGGGCGACGGTGTCCTCTTGCCGGACCCCCGCTCACCGTTCCAGCCGACCGGGGTCCACGGCCCATCACGAACCGTCGACCACGGTGCCTTCGCGTGGCGCGACCGCGGCTGGCGGCCGCCGCCGCTGAGCTCGGCGGTCCTCTACGAGCTCCATATCGGAACGTTCTCTCGGGCCGGCACCTTCGTGGGCGCCATCGAGCACCTGTCCCACTTGGTGAGCCTCGGCATCACCCACGTGGAGCTGATGCCGGTCCATCAGTTCCCGGGGACGCGTGGCTGGGGTTATGACGGCGTGGGTCTGTATGCGCCGCACGCCGGATATGGCGGGCCCGAGGGGCTCAAGCAGCTCGTCGACGCATGCCACGGCCACGGCCTCGCCGTCATTCTCGATGTGGTGTACAACCACGTCGGCCCGGCCGGCAATTACCTCCCTCGCTTCGGACCATATTTCACCCAGCGCCACGAGACACCATGGGGCTCCGCCGCCAACCTGGACGGCCCGGGTAGCGACGAGGTCCGTCGGTTCTTCTGCGACAATGCCCTGGGTTGGCTGCGCGATTATCACGTCGACGGGCTTCGCATCGACGCCGTTCATGCGTTCTTCGACACCTCGGCCGTCCACTTCCTCGAGCAGCTCGCCGAGGAGGTCACGGCGCTCGAGGCAGCGCTCGGCCGTCACCTGGTGCTGATAGCCGAGAGCGACCTCAACGACCCGCGACTGGTGCGGTCGCGCGACGCTGGCGGGTTCGGCCTGGACGCGCACTGGAGTGACGACATCCACCACGCGCTTCACGCGGCGCTGACCGGTGAGCGCCATGGCTACTACGTGGACTTCGGGACCCTCCACGACGTCGCTCGCGCCCTGGAGCGAGCCTATGTCTACGACGGGCGCCGGTCGCTATTCCGCCGGCGTCGCCACGGGCGGTCCGCCGCCGGTCTTCCCGGCCACCGGTTCGTCGCCTATCTGCAGAACCACGACCAGGTCGGCAACCGGGCACTCGGTGAGCGCAGTGGCAGGCTCATGAGCCATGGCCGACTGAAAATTGGGGCCGCCCTGGTGCTGACGTCGCCCTTCGTCCCGCTACTTTTTCAGGGCGAGGAGTGGGGGGCGTCCTCCCCGTTTGAGTACTTCGTCGATCACGACGATCCGGACTTGGCCAGGACAATACTCGAAGGCCGGCGCCGGGAGTTCGCGGCGTTCGGATGGCGGCCCGACGACATCCCCGACCCGCAGGCACCCACGACGTTCGAGCGGTCCAGGCTCGACTGGAACGAACGCGAGAAGACCGATCACGACGATCTGCTCGCCTGGCACCGAGACCTGATCGCTTTGCGGCGCTCGATGCCGGACCTCGTCGACGGCCGGCTCCCCGAGGTCGCGGTCAGCGACTCGGACGGTCAGGCGTGGCTTTCGATGCAACGAGGGCGACTCACCGTGGTCTGCAATCTTTCCAACCAACTCCAGCGGGTGCCGCTCGCCCGCGCCGCGCCCACCCGTGTGCGCCTGGCGTCGGCTCCGGGCGTGGCTCTCGTCGGGGATGCCGTGGATCTGCCCGGAGAGAGTGTCGCGATCCTCCAGGCCGTGGAACACTCGTGAGCGCGCGGCCGCCCACGTCGCCCCAGAGACGCCGCCGACCAGTCGCGGACGCGTGGGGTGTCGATGACGGTTACGAGGACGCGCGCGGTCTGTGGCGTGATACTTCCGCCGCCACCCGGCGCGCCATCATCGGGGCGATGGGCGGCGATCCGGACGCACCCGGCCCCCTGTCGAGCCATGAGCCCCGGGTGTGGGTGCGCGGTCGTCCCGCGCCGGTGAGCGGGCCTGGCGATCTCGTCCTCGAGGACGGCACATCACGGCCGGTCGACGCCGCTCTGCCGGATGACGTGCCGCTCGGGTATCACCGGTTCCACCGGGGAGAAGATGTCCTCCGGCTCATCGTGGCACCGGCGCGCTGCCACGTCCCGGCACACCGGGCATGGGGCTGGGCGGTACAGCTCTATGCGGCGCGGTCGGCGGCGAGCTGGGGCATCGGCGACTTCCGCGATCTGCAGACCCTGGCTGGATGGGCCCACGGACTCGGCGCCGGCTTTCTGCTGCTCAATCCGCTCAGCGCGGCAACACCCGTTCTGCCTCAGGAGCCCAGTCCCTACTTTCCGTCGAGTCGGAGGTTCAAGAACCTTCTGTATTTGTCGGTGGAAGACATCCCGGGGGCAGCGGAGCTTGGCCCAGAACTGGACCGTCTCGCCACGCAGGGTCGGCGGCTGAACAACGACCGACGCATCGACCGTGATGCGGTGCTCACGACGAAGTTAATCGCGCTCGACCATCTCTGGAAGGCACGTGGTCAGCCAACGCCCGGGTTCGACGCCTACCGGGCGGAAGTCGGTGAAGCCCTCGAACAATTCGCCACGTTCTGCGCACTGGCGGAGCGGTACGGCCGGTCGTGGCCAGCGTGGCCGTCCGAGTTTCGACATCCAGCGTCGCCCGCGGTACGGCGATTCGCCACGGAGCTGGCGGATCGCGTCAGTTTCCACGCCTGGATCCAGTGGCTGCTCGATGACCAGTTCGCCCGTGCCAGCCGCTGCGTGCCGGGAGTCCAGGACTTGGCCATCGGGATCGCACCCGACGGCGCCGACGCGTGGGCGTGGCAGGGCGTGCTGGCGCGTGATGTCGAGGTGGGGGCACCTCCGGACCTTTTCAATCCAGGTCAGCGATGGGGACTGCCACCCTTCGTGCCCTACCGGCTCGCCGAGGCGGGGTACGAACCGTTCATCCAGACGCTCCGGATGAGCCTCCGTCACGCCACAGGGCTGCGGATTGATCACGTGATGGGACTGTTCCGCCTGTTTTGGATCCCGCGAGGCAGCGAGGCCTCCGACGGTGCCTTCGTGCGGTACCAGGCCGACACGCTTCTCGGTATCGTCGCGCTCGAGAGCGCGCGTGCGACAGCGTTCGTCGTCGGCGAAGATCTCGGAACGGTCGAAGAGGTCGCGCGCGAACGGCTGGACGCCGCCGGCATCCTCTCCTACCGGCTCCTGTGGTTCGAGACTGTTGACCCGCGGCGCTACCCCCGGCAGGCCCTGGCCGCCGTCACCACGCACGACCTTCCGACAATCCGTGGCCTGTGGAGCGACCAGGATGTTCGCACGCAGCGACGGCTCGGGCTGCAACCGAACGAGCGAGCGCTCCGCGATATCAGGCGCCGGCTCACCAGGATGGCCGGCCTCTCGCGCACCGCGCGCCAGGAGCGCGTGATCACGCGCCTGCATGGCCTCCTCGGTCGGACGTCGGCCCTCCTGCGCGCGGCCACGCTCGAAGACGGCATGGGGGTGGTCGAGCGACCGAACATGCCGGGGGCGGACCCGTCGTGGCCCAACTGGTCTCTGGCCTTGCCACAGCCAATCGAGGCACTCGAAGGCGCCGTTCTCGCCCGAACGATCGCGGCTGTCTTGGGGGAGGACAAACGAGAACACGCGGGTCACCGCCTTCGACGACAGCGCTCGTCCAGTGGCAAAGCCGGGCCCGACCCTACCGCAGGCCGTGACGCGAGCGGGGGCGTACGGTCCTTCGCCGACCCTTGAATTCGAAAGCTTGATGGTGACGTTATGAGGATCTGGCCTGGTCGCCCATACCCCCTTGGAGCTACGTTCGACGGAGCCGGCGTCAACTTCGCCCTCTTTTCAGAGTGCGCGACGAAGGTAGAGCTGGTGCCTGTTCGCCGCCGTCGACGACGAGAAAGAAGCGCATCGCATCCCGCTCCGTGAGCAGACCGACCAGGTGTGGCACTGCTATCTGCCAGACGCCGAGCCTGGGCAGCTCTATGGGTATCGCGTCGAGGGCCATCACGACCCCGTCAACGGCCACCGTTTCAATCCCAACAAGCTGCTCCTCGACCCGTATGCCAAGGCCATTGGTCGAGACGTCCGGTGGGACGACGCGCTGTGGGGGTACCGTATCGGCGATCCGGGGGCGGATTTGTCCTTCGACGAGCGGGACAGCGCGCCTGTGGCCCCGCTCGCCATGGTGTTAGACACCGCCTTCACCTGGGGAGACGATCGACCGCCGCGAACGCCCTGGCACAAGACGCTTATCTACGAGGTCCACGTCAAAGGCTTCACCGCGCGTCATCCCAGGGTCCAGGAAGACCGGCGCGGCACGTACGCTGGCCTCGCGTCCGAGGCAGCCATCGCACACCCTTAGAGCCTCGGCGTCACCGCCGTCGAGCTGCTCCCTGTCCAGTTCTTCCTGGACGACCGGCACCTCGCGGCCCGGGGACTCGTGAACTACTGGGGGTACAACACGCTGGCGTTCTTCGCTCCGGCCCTGCGCTACGCGTCGCAGCAGTCTCCTCGCAAGAGCGTGCAGGAGTTCAAGATGATGGTCCGCTCGCTACACGCGGCCGGCATCGAGGTCATCCTCGACGTCGTCTACAATCACACGGCCGAGGGCAACCAGATGGGCCCCACGCTGTCGTTCCGCGGCATCGACAACGCCAGCTACTACAAGCTCGCCCCGGACCGCCGTTACTACATGGACTTCACTGGATGCGGCAACGGCTTCAACATGCAGCATCCTCGGGTGCTGCAGCTCATCATGGACAGCCTTCGGTACTGGGTCACCGAGATGCACGTCGACGGCTTTCGCTTCGACCTGGCTAGCGCCTTGGCCCGTGAGCTGTTTGCAGTGGACAAGCTGGGTTCATTCTTCGACATCATCCACCAGGATCCGACCCTCTCGCAGGTAAAGCTGATCGCCGAACCCTGGGATGTTGGAGAGGGTGGTTACCAGGTAGGAAACTTTCCCGCAGGCTGGACGGAGTGGAACGGCAGATATCGCGACGTGGTGAGACGGTTCTGGAAGGGCGATGGCGGCACGACCAGCGAGTTCGCAACGCGGCTGGCAGGTTCGAGTGACCTGTACGCCTGGAGCGGCCGCAAGCCGTACGCCAGCATCAACTTCATTACGTGCCACGACGGCTTCTGCCTCCAGGATCTTGTGAGCTACAACGATAAGCACAACGAGGCCAACGGGGAGGACAACAAGGACGGCGCCAGCAATAATGACTCCTGGAACTGCGGGGTTGAGGGCCCGACCGACGACCCGGAGATCCTCACCCTGAGGGAACGCCAGAAGCGGAACCTGATCGCGACGTTGCTGCTCTCACAGGGTGTGCCGATGTTGCTGGCCGGCGACGAACTGAGCCATACGCAACGGGGAAACAACAACACCTACTGCCAGGACAACGACCTGACTTGGCTTAACTGGGAGCTCGACGAGCGGGGGCAGCGATTCCTGGACTTCGTCCGGACCGTGGTTCGCATTTGGAAGGAGCAGCCCGTCTTCCAGCGCAGGAAGTTCCTCCAGGGCCGGGCGATCCGCGGCACTGACATCAAGGACATCTCCTGGTTCGGCCCCGACGGCCACGAGATGGTGGACGAGGCCTGGAACGCCGGCTTCGTAAAGTGCCTGGGCGTGCGTTTGGCCGGCGACCTCATCGGCGACGTCGACGACCGCGGTGAGCCTCTGGCCGGCGACACACTGCTCATGTTGTTCAACGCGCATCACGAGTCGCTTCCCTTCGCGCTCCCAGCTGCTCGGGCCGAGGATCGATGGGAGCGACTGCTCGATAGCGCCGAGGGCGCGGAGAAGGGCGCGGACTGGGCGCCAGGCGATGACTATGCCCTCGAGGCCCGCTCCATCGCCGTGCTACGCACGCGGAGCGTCGACGCGACGGCAGCCTGAGATGGGGGCTGTCACCTGCACACCCGCCTCACGCAAGGCCGGCCGGTATCGAGCTGGCGAGATGCCGGCCTGCTGAAACAACGCATCGACCTCGTTCAGGCTTGCGAACGTGCGTCCCGTGCGATCGGCGCCGGGCGCGTATGCTGGCGTCGAGACGTTGACGGCGTAGAGTCTCGGGTCATTTCTGAACTTCGGGATGCCGAAGAAGCCTTGGGGTAAATCGGAACAGGAGCACGCTGGCGAGTTGGGTGGCCGAAACGGGGCTCATTCGGGATGGTCCTGTCTCGTCACTCCATCACCTGAGGAAGCAAGTGCAGATGACCGCAATACCGAACACGTCGCGGTTGACGAGTTCAGAGGGGTCGGCAGAACCTGAATGACGGCGTAGTTCCTCGGCGGCCCCGCACGACATGACGTTTCGAGTAAGGAGGGGAGCGACGCGATTCGCCGCCTCGCGATCCCGCGGACCCTCGCCTCCCAAAGGCATCGAATCCCGCCGGGGTCACCCCATCACGTAGAAGTCAACGGCGCGGGACTAGGCTTAGCGGAGCCGCGCCCCTGATGTGCAGACAGGGGCTCCACGCACGAGCCGAGCACTTCGCCGGTCTCTTCATCGACGACCAGCTCCTCATACGCATCCCCTGCCCGGTCCACCAGCCGATAGAGTCTGACCCACTTCTCACGACTGACCGAGTAGTCGGCACCCGATGCCACCTCACGGGCGATCTTCGTGCCTGCCGGTGAGGTTCGCGCTCGGGCTTTCTCCTGTATAGAACAACCGCGAGGGCGTCCTCCACCTCCAGGTCGACCCTGAGGGCGGTTCCCCCGCATGCCGGACAGCGGGAAACCGATCCGACTTCGTCGTCTGGGTACACCCCGAACCTCGCCCGGCAGGGGGCGGAGAGACATACGATCGTTTTCAACATCACGCGTGTCACTTGCCGGATGGCCGCCGGATAACGCCCTCCCGGCCCTGATGCACGAAACCCCCGAAACCTGTTTTGTTTCGGGGGCTTCGGTTGGTTGCGGGGGCTGGATTTGAACCAGCGACCTTTGGGTTATGAGAGCGAGACGGCCATGACCGGTAACCCTCTGATCTCACGGGAAAAGCACGTTACGGCAACGGGTTCGGCGTTGTCTGTTGATACATCGTTCTTGCTCCTGCTTCGGCCTGTTTCGGTGTTGTGGGAGCAAAATGGGAGCAGATAACACGGGTTCGATTCCCCGACGGGAACTGCCCGTGGCAACGAAAAGGCGGCGTCGTGATTCGTAGTCATATGTCTGCGCGTCGTATCACCGCGGAATATAAGGGGGGAACACCTACGTGACCCCGCATGCGTTGGGTGGCGCGTTGAATCCAGAAGCCGCCAAAGGGTACCCGGTAATGAGTCTCGGCGATGAACCTTCACCACCCCCGGCGCTAGCGCCCCTAGGCGCCGGCGGTGACCATTGCGCTTCCGCCGACGGTACCCCGATGGCGACTTCAGGGTCCCCTGTGGTGCCTGCGCGGAAGTTCAAGCAGAGCGGCAAGAGGCGCCTCCGGGGCGACGTACCGCGTATTTTCCACGACCACCGTTCATCCAAAGCGCAG